>JBBODD010000001.1:309000-618000 GCA_038002745.1 Bacillus sp. FSL H8-0547 | reverse complement strand
GGCTCTCGGAGGAGAGTGGCTGCTTGGTCTTGTTATTGCCGGCGCGTTTGCGGCCGTTTTCTCGAATCTTTCAGGCCTTTTCATCGCAAGCTCCGGTGCATTGGCTCATGATTTGTATGCTACATTCTTGCGGAAAAACATCTCCCAGAAAGAGCGCGTTATCGCAGGGAAAGTTTCGATTATCATTCTCGGTATTCTTTACGGGGCACTTGGTCTTCTTGTAAAAGAAGCCTCGATCGGCCACTTGGTTGCACTGGCCTTTACAGTAGCAGCAAGTACGTTTACCCCGATCTTCATTCTCGGCATCTGGTGGAGAGGCATGACGGAAAAAGGAGCGATCGCAGGTCTTGTGCTCGGACTTCTTTCTTCCATGTACATGATCTTCCTGCCGGCAACTCTTCCTGAATTCCTGCAGTTCAGGGTGCCTGGCCTGATTACGGTGCCGATCGGCTTCTTATCCGTCTATATCGTTTCAAAACTTGACCGGAAAGTGCCGGCAGACGTAAATGACTTTATGAGAAAAGTGCATTCAAAAGAATCAGAGATTGCTTGATGGAAAAACGGGGGACCTTCTAAAGTAAGGTCCTCTTTTTATGCGTTTTTATACCATTCATATAACCCGTTTATTCAATAAGATTAATAGGAATAATAACCTATTTTATAGGAAAAATGGTTATATTTAGATAGTTATCTTGGCACTTATTTCGTCTGACGAAATAAAGTAAGATACACATTAAGAATCTATCTCTAACCATCAGGAGGCTATGCTATGAAAAAACCGATCCTATCTCTTACTCTGGCAGCATCTCTGGCAATTGGAGCTGTCAGTGTACAGGCTGCTGTAAATCAGGAGCCTGCGGCGAAAGCGGCTCAGCACTTCCAGGACCCTTTTGAAAAGAAGATCCTAAAGGCAATCAGCGCAGAAAACATCTATGAAAATATTGATTACCTATCAAAAGTTCCGCGTGTGGCTGGAACGGATTCTGAGGCTAAAGCTGTTCAGTTTATAAAAGAGGAATTTGAATCATACGGGTATAAAGCCGATGTTCAGCCGTTCACATTTTACGGTTATACTCCGCCAAGCAGCATCTCCCTTTCAGTAGATGGCTACGGCGGTGAATTGAAGCCTCAGGCGTTTACTTATTCTGTGAGCGGAAATGTGTCAGGAGAACTCGCTTCAGCTGGCCTTGGCAAAAAGGACGAGCTTTCTTCACTTGATTTGAACGGGAAAATTGCCCTTATCAAACGCGGGGAAATAAGTTTTGCTGAAAAAGTGCTCAATGCAGCGGAAAAAGGAGCTGCAGGGGTCATTATCTATAACAATTCTGAGGGAGCACTAAGCGGAACCCTCGGAGAACACAACGACAAATTCGTTCCTTCAGCTGCATTATCAAAAGCAGAAGGTGAAGCGCTGCTGTCACATATCGGGAAAACGGTTTCCCTCTCCATTGTGGGAGCAGAAACGGGCGAAAAAACGTCCCACAATGTAATAGCCGTGAAAAAACCGACAGGCAAAAAGTCTGAAGCGAATGATATTATCGTTCTCGGTGCACATCATGACTCTGTTGCGGGTGCCCCGGGAGCAAATGATGATGCCTCAGGAACTGCAATGACTCTTGAGCTTGCACGCGTTCTGAAGAATGTACCGGCAGATACAGAAATACGCTTTGTGACATTTGGTGCGGAAGAAGTAGGATTGCTTGGATCAGAACACTATGTAAGCATGTTATCAGACGATGAAATCAGCCGCACAGTTGCTAACTTTAACCTTGATATGGTTGGCAGCAGAGATGCCGGCGATCTTGTTATGCTGACACTTGACGGCAAGCCGAACCTTGTCACAGACCTTGCTCAAAAATCAAGCGGAAAACTAAACGGCGAACCGACGCCATATGGACAGGGAGGACGCAGTGATCATGTTCCTTTTGCGGAAGCGGGAATTCCTGCTGCGCTGTTTATTCACAGTCCCTCCGAGCCTTGGTATCATACGCCTGAAGATTCTATAGACAAAATCAGCAAAGAAAAGCTTCAGGATACAGCTGAAATTGTCGGAACAGCCATTTATGACCGTGCCAGATTGGATCAGATCGGACCAAAACCGAAAAAAGCTCCAAAGGTTAAAGCACCGGATGAGCTCAAAACAGAAGAGAATATCAAGTAAACAGAAAAAACAGCCTTCACATGCATGAAGGCTGTTTTTGTCCTGGAAAGCCGTCTTTTAAAAGGAGCCCTCATTTTTAGAGATGTTGTAGCGGATTGTTAAAAAAGGGAGGCGGGCTATTTTCATCTGATGAATGGCTGCAAGCTTTCCCTTTTCAGTCTCTTCTACTCTGAAAACCTCATCTAAGGGAAGCTTGAACAAGTGATCTTTCCAGGCGAGATAGATGCCTGCATCAGAGGAAGGATTCTGTTTTCTGCTTGTCAAAAGCAGGGCATCTAAAGTTTTATGGAGTTCGAGTATACCGATCATAGAGCATCCCGGCAGAGGGAGCGCAATATTCATATAGGTCTCGCCGTCTTTCTGATGATAGGAATAAAGGGCAAGAAAAACCGTTTTTCCGTCAATTTGTCTGTGCCATGCTCTAACAGATTTTCTCCCGTCAAGGCCCTCTTTTACCGTATAAATACCGCCGGTCATTTCTTTTGGGTCAGAGGAAAGCGGCAAATGGATTTGTTCTGTGCGGCTGCTGATTAGACGATAGACAAATGCAAATGGCTTAAACCAGCCATGCCAGTGCACTTCAGCAAACAAGCTGTATTCTTTCGTATGCTCATAAAAGTCAACTATGGTTTCAGAAATAGGGCCAGTCCCGTAGATTTTCATATCATCAACAAGCCCCTGATGAATCTGAGCTTCAGCAGCGAGATCCGCCACATGCTGTCTTCCGCGTATTTTGCTTACAGGGAAGGAAGGCAGCGCTGCAGGTGCAGGCTTAAATACATGCCAACCGATCACTCCAGCCAATGCAAAGCCCCCCCCATTTAACACGCCATGAAACTTCAGCATGAAGTCTATGGAAACGGCATATTCGCCGAAAGCATTGCCTGATGCGTATGCAAGAGAAAACGGGATGGTGATTCCAAGAGATAGGAAGGAGAGGCGAATGAGCCATTTACCACCTGGAATGTCTGCTTTAAAAGAAAGCCAGATAAGCGCATAAATTCCGGTGATGTATAGAACTACTGAAAAAAGCTCCAGCCATACTGAAAAAGCAATGCCTGCAGCCACGATGCCAGGTGAAATAATCAGGATACTGACTGCAGCCCGGTAAACTGTCCCTTTTAAAATTCTTCCGAGAAATCCTGCAAAAATCGGAAGCAAAAAGGAAGAGTAGTGAAAATGAATGCCCGTTAGCCACGTGATGATTGGAGAGAATCCCGTTTCAATTCCAGCAATATGGGCAAAAAACCATCCGCCCCCGATCATTAATGAAATCAGGCCCATGTCGATGGAAAACTCCTCAAACCGGACAAATCCCCTTTTTAGAAAACGCGTAATGCCGTAACTTGCGACAAGGACGGTAAAAAGCAGATAAATACCTGCAAGGATTGGATCAGCCGGTGACGGACCCAGAATATGCAGGAGAAGAACGGAGCCAAACCCGAAAGGTGCGATCCATTTATAAAGTTTGTAAAACCAGTCCTCTTTTTGCATGACAAGCTGGAGGACGAGGGGGACGTAGACAAGCTGGGCTGCAGTAAGAAGCAGATAATACCAGGGCCCTTCGTGAAAAGCGGCTGCCAGCAAAAACATCAAGCCGCATAATAAGGCAGATTTATAAACGTTCATCAGAAACAAACTCTCCTTCATAGGAAAATACAGGACCGATCAGCGGATTTGTCACTTCTACCCGGATGGTAAAGATCCCTTTCGTTTCATCGAACGATTCAGTAACAGATGCCAGACCCTGCAGGATCTTAGGCAGGGGTATCTCAAGCTTTCCGATGACAAGCCTTTGATTTCCGGACTCAATCCTGAGGTTTCCGCAGTCCGTAACATGAAACGTTAAATCAGAGTAAAACAGGCCCGGTTCGCCCAAGTAATCTTTGATGACGTTCCGTTCACCGTCCAGGCTCATCAAAGCGTTAAACCACCTCTTTTTGCCTGGGAAATAAAACACTCTCTCCCAATGAACCTGCTGTTCACCGCCCGTGCCGGTTCTCATAGAATTCACAATCGTAAACGGAATGTTCTCTCCTTTTTCAGGAAAAAGAAGCTTGTATGCGACTCCGCCTAAGAAGAGCGGATACAGCCATTTCGGGCCCCCTGTTATTTGATGCATCATCCCGCTCCCCCTGAACGGAAACTGATATCTTTGCTTTAGAGCAGGGTGCAGACGGTGATAGTCTTCTCCTAATACTTGCTGATAAATGGCCATCTGTTTCTCCTTATCTTTTTCGATTGCAGCTCTTTGCTGAAGGCACGTCTCTGCTTTGAAAAAAGCCGATTCCCGACAGGACAAAAAGCGCTGCATTAAATGTAATTGGTGTAAAAGGATGAGTAAGGACACCCGGGTCTGCTAGAGCGGCAGACAGAGCAAGCATCGGGAAAGCAAGAAGCTGGATCCCGAACAGCCATCTCTTTTTAAGCGGGAACAGCCACAGGCATCCAAATAAGATTTCAGCGATTCCAATACCTGCAGTTAACCGGGCTGCTTCCTTAAATGGCATCTCCAGCAGCTTTTCAGCCATTCCGATTTCTTCAGGGTGCTGGAAGAACAGCTTTGGGACAGCCCCGTGGTATGTCCAGACAAAGAAGAAAAGGAACGAAATCACCCAGACGCTGAAAAAACGGAGGTACTGGCTCTCAGGAGCCTCCCCTTTTACCAGCCACCTTCTTAACACATCAAAGCTTAATGCGGTTGCCCAGCCGATCATCGGTCTGAACAACATTTTGTCAAAAAAAGTTCCGGCTTTGCCAAATCTGACATCATAGTCATATTGGGTCAAAAATGTGATGTTTTCTTGATTTGGCTTGTATTTCCAATAACCTCTACCTTCCCTGATCAAAGACCGTTTCTGATCCGTTCCAAAATGCAGGGAGGAGGTTCTCGACCCGTCTCCGGCGTGAAATTCCCCGGCGCTTTTTCCGAATCCTTCTATGCTCATGCCAAAACCAATATTGGTTTTGTACTTGAAATGCTGGGGCTCGCTTTCTTCTTTTTTAGGAAGATATGTAATAGAGGAAAACCGGAGATCCCATCGTGCATGCAAGTCGGGAGACTGCGTGGCGTCCCATAGTTTATTCATATCCGCTTCTATAGGAATTTCCACATAGACCGGCTTGTTTTTCATCGTATTCACCTCTTTTTTAGAGTATCATATTCATAGACGGATAAATGAGAGATTTAGAGATTTTGTCCACATTTTTACAAAGGGGCTGGACGTAAATGACACAAATAGGAATTATACGCCACGGGAGAACCGCTTGGAATGTTGAAAGAAGAGCTCAGGGCAGCTCAGATATTCCGCTTGATGAAAATGGCATGGAAGAAGCGCAGAAGCTTGCAGACAGACTGGGTGAAGAAGAATGGGATCTGATCTATGCAAGCCCGCTGAAAAGAGCAAGGCAGACAGCAGAATGTGTCTCAGTAAAGCTTGGGGATCTGCCGATTATATTTGATGATCGTTTAGTTGAAGTAAATGGGGGACTCATTGAAGGAACGACCGAAGCTGAACGTCTGGAAAAGTGGGGAGAGGGATGGCGCGGTCTTGATCTTGGCATTGAAAAGACCGATGCTGTCATAAAAAGAGGCAAAGAGTTTTTGGAAGACCTGCTGAATGAACACCCTGATAAGAACATTCTGATCGTCAGTCACGGCCTCTTCATAGCCCACTTTCTTAAACAGCTCGTCCCTCAGTTTGAGATGAAGGAAGCTCTGAATAATACCTCTGTTTCTACCCTGATTAAAGGGGAAATGGGCTGGTCCTGTGAGCTGTACAACTGCACGAAGCACCTTTAACCTGTCATCTAAAAGCAGAAAAAGACAGGAAGCTGCAGCTGGATGCCTGTAAAATAAAGTCAGGAGGTGAGTCATATGCCATCATGGATAGAGTCGATTCAAAACGCGATTAATTACATGGAAGACCATATGCTTGAAGAGCTTGCCATTGAAGATATTGCGGCTGCCGCCAATGCGTCAGTCTTTCATTTTCAGCGGACGTTTGCCATTTTGACAGATTCAACAGTCGGCGAGTATATTCGGAGGAGAAGGCTGACTTTCGCAGCGCATGACCTTGCGCATGGCAGCGCAAAAGTCATTGATCTTGCTTTGAAATATGGCTATGACACTCCTGAATCGTTTGCGAAGGCTTTCAGAAGACAGCACAAAATTTCTCCGAGCGAAGCTAAAAAAGCCTCATGCCGTTTTACAAGCTACAGCCGCCTGGTGATTCAGGTGAGTTTGAAAGGAGCAGATCCGATGAAGTACAGAGTGGAAGAAAGAGAGAGTTTTCCTGTGATTGGAGTAAAGAGAAGCTTTTCCTGTGTAAATGGGGAGAATCTGATCGGGATTCCGCAATTGTGGAAAGACATTCATGAGAACGGAACGAATGACAGGCTGCTTGCGCTGAATAACGGCGGTGTGAAAGGAATCATGGGAATATGTGAACCGGGTCCTGACAGTATGATGACGTATTGGGCGGCGTGCAGCTACAGCGGCGAAACGCCGGAAGGACTCGCTTCAGCGGCCGTCCCTGCTTCAAAATGGGTGATCTTTGAAGTAAGAGGCGCGATGCCAGGTGCGATGCAGGAGGCGTGGAAAAAAATCTATTCAGAGTGGTTTCCGGCTAGCGGGTATGAACATGCAGGAACCCCGGATCTTGAAGTTTATACCGAAGGTGATGCATACAGCAGCGACTATTATTCAGAAATTTGGATACCGGTTAAAAAATAAGACATGACAAAAAACACTCGTGATCGAGTGTTTTTTGCGTTACACGAATACGCAGGGATATGCCTTAGATGGTAATATTTTTTAAAGCCAATTGGCATAAATGGTTTGAGATTCTTACTGAAACGTACTATCCTTATAAAAAGAACATTGTTTTGGAAAGGAGAACCATGCAAACGAAAAACAATTTACAAGAGACCCTTAAAAAAATAAATGAAAAAGTTATAGATGAAAAACAAACCTTAATAAATGCCATTAAAAAAGAAAGAACGATCCAATACCCAAACAGCATTCAATCGAATACTGCTGAACTGGCGGAGTGGAGAAACAAGCTGATTGATGTTTATGCAGAAGCGTTAACACTTCCAAAAGAGAATGCGGTTGGTCTGATTAATAATTGGGGAAGAGAGACGGCTAATCTTCTGGTTATGATTCAGTTTCCCCTTGATCTTGCTGTTGAGGAAATCAGATTCTACAGAGATCTTATCGGAGAAATGATCAAGGATCAGGCTTCTGCAGACAATCTATCTTTAGATGAGTTTTATTTGCTGCTTTCAGCGTTTGATTACGTAGTGGACCACGCTATTCATTTAATCAGCGTCTTTTACATGAAAAGCTATTCAGCCAACATTGATTCGGCCAAAAGTGCGGTAGATGAATTATCTGTGCCGATTGTGAATGTTTCTGAAAAAACAGGCGTTCTTCCGCTGATAGGAGATCTTGATACACAGCGTGCCCAGGTGTTAATGGACGTTGCTTTAACAAAGAGCGCTGAGTGCGGCTATGAATATTTGATCATTGATTTATCAGGTGTTCCGGTTATCGATACAATGGTTGCCAATCAAATCTTCAAAGTGCTCGATGCCCTCTCACTTCTTGGTGTTGATACAAAACTCAGCGGGATCCGCCCTGAGATTGCCCAGACGATGACTAGCCTGGGACTTGATTTCAAAGGAACAGAATCGTATTCAAGCCTCCATCTTGCGCTGAAATCAATTGGTTTTGAGCAGGTTGACTGAAAAAACGGCATCTCTTTATAGAGGTGCCATTTTTCTAATCGTTAAGGAAATTATAGAGTATAAGGTTGTGGATAATATAATAATGTTATCCTCGTCCAGCTCCAGCGCCTAGATCCTCTGTCAGAACAAATCCGTCAAAAAAGTCAAACCCGGACTTTTCTGCCTATCGGAGCGGGCCTTGGCGCTTGCGCTTTTGTTCTGACGTTTTAAAAGATGATGCACAGGGAAGAATTTTACCAAAAAAGCTTCACGAGAGGAGCCGCCGCTTTGGAAAACTGGATTACAGATTTTATGGAGCAGTACGGATATTTTGGCATATTTTTGATGATTGCACTTGAAAATATTTTCCCTCCCATTCCTTCTGAGGTTGTTTTGCCTTTTGGAGGATTTATGACAACCAATTCGGATTTGACGATTCCGGGTGTCATCCTTGCTGCCACAGCAGGATCTGTGGTCGGTGCGGTCATCCTGTTCTGGATCGGCCTTCAGCTTGACGTTGAGCGCCTTGAAAAAATCATCGACAAGTGGGGGCATATTCTTCGGGTAAAGAAAAAAGATGTGCACCGGGCTGATGCCTGGTTTGACAAATACGGGATTTGGACCGTCTTTTTCTGCCGGATGGTTCCGCTGCTCCGAAGCCTTATTTCTATTCCGGCCGGGATGTCCAATATGAATTTTGTAAAGTTCCTGATTTTCACGACTGCCGGAACCCTGATCTGGAACATAGCCCTTGTGCTGCTTGGAGCTTCCCTAGGCGAAGCATGGCCGAAGATTAATGAGTACGTAGGTGTTTATTCATCCGTAATCTACGCTGTGCTCGGAGTCGCAGCTGTTGCGGTAATCATTTGGTTTGTGCGCAAAAGAATGACAAATCGGACGAGTTAACAGGAAAAGCCAGATCCATTGAGGATCTGGCTTTTTTTTGATGGTCTAAACGGGCGGTTCCGCATTTCATGGTGTCCAGCTTCACCCCCCAGCCCCTCTGTCAGAACAAAATCCCCCAAAAAGTCAAAATCGGACTTTTCGTGTGATTTCTTATCTGACTGCCGGGTCTAAACGGGCGGTTCCGCATTTCAGGTTAAGCTGCCGCTTTATTCTCTTTTTGGTACGTCTCCTTAAATGTATTCATCATGGAAATATTCACAAGCATTCCGGCAGCTATGCAAAGCAGAATAAGGGATGAACCCCCATAGCTGACAAAAGGCAGAGTCACGCCGGTTATCGGCAGAAGCCCTGCAACGGCACCGAGGTTAATGACAGACTGAATGCCAATCATAGAAGAAATGCCGATGGCAAGCAGCGAACCGAATGGATCTTTGCACGATCTGCTTATGAAAAATCCTTTTAAAACAATAAAAGCAAGAAGTCCAATAACGATCAGGACCCCTGTTATCCCTAACTCTTCACTGATGACCGCCATGATGAAGTCAGTATGGCTTTCTGGGAGATACCCGTATTTTTGAATGCTGTTTCCTAGACCAAGCCCCGCAACACCTCCGCTGCTGATGGCAAAATAGGAGCTGACAAGCTGATAGCCGGAATCGGCCATATTTTCAAAAGGATCCATAAACCCAGTAAACCTTGAGATCCTCTCGGGTGAAAACACGTCTGCCAGTTTATCCGACACAAATAAAAGCAAAAGGCCGAGACCTGCAGCCGCAATGGAAAATACAAATAGTCTTATAAAACTCCTAAGCGTCATTCCCGAGCACAGAAGAACAATGAATGCGTTCAGCAGAAGGATCAGAGCCGTCCCGAAATCAGGCTGAATCAGGATAAGCACAAATACAATTACGACAAAAATGACGGGAGGCAGAATGGCATGACCGAAATCATCCATGTACCGCTGTTTTTTAGCAAGCAGGGCTGACAGGTAAATGATGACCCACATCTTGGCAAATTCAGCAGGCTGAATGGCCATTCCTCCAAGCTTGATCCAGCTCTGGGCATTGCCGGCCGTATGGCCGAAAACAAAAACAACGAGCAAAGACCCGATGGTCCCATAAAATAAAAGTTTGATGATCCTTTTCTGAAGAAACAGCTTATATGGCAAGAGTGCAATGACAATAAACGCCGCTATTCCGATCAAAAGGGACAGACTCTGCTTTTGAAAGAAATAGCTGCTCGTTACCTCGTACCGCAGGATGGATGTAATCATACTTGAGCTGTATACCATGACAAGGCCGAAAGCACTCAGAGCAAATACAGCGGCAATCAAAGAATAATCGTAGGATTTTAAAATTCTGATGAACATGGTGCAGCTCCTTAAGGTTTCATAATGACCAAGATTGTATACCCATAAACGTCTCTAAAATAACATGTTTATAAAAAAACTTATCCTTCTTTTGTATCGGCACGGAGGGACGGCATTTTAGGAAATTGTGTGGAGTGAAATCAATTTGAAAGGAATTTTTGTGATATTAGTCAGGATGATGGATTTTCTTTCGATTTTGATTGAGGCTGAACCCTTGTTATATAACACATTTTAGTACTTGTGGTATACTAGCAGTGTAAAATAGTGAATATTTAGACAAAGGGGATGCGGACGATGAAGGTGCCTTTGCTGCTGACAGATTTTTTGGATCGGGCTGTAAAGCTATATGGGGAGAAGACAGCCATCATTGATGATGGGAAAGAATTTACATATGCACAGGTTGGAGAAAGGGTAAACCGGCTTTCACGGGGACTTGCAGATTTAGGGGTGCAAAAAGGGGACCGTGTGGCGTATCTTGCGCCGAATTCATCTGAGATGTATGAGGGTTTTTATGGAGTCCTTCAGCTTGGGGCTGTGATGGTGCCTCTGAATACACGGCTGATTCCGGATGATTATGTGTACATTTTAAATCACAGTGAAACAAAAGTATTATTTGTTGATCAAGAATTATATGCTCAAATAGAGCCGGTGCGGGACCAATTGAAAACGGTTAAATCCATTCTTGTCCACGGGCTTGAAACGGGGAATGACGATACGTTTGCTTATGAGGAATGGCTCAGTTACTACGAAAGCAGTGATATCGGCCGTCCGGAAATGGATGAAGAGGACCTCGCCACTCTTTTATATACAAGCGGAACGACCGGCAAACCTAAAGGTGTCATGCTGACTCACCGCAGTAATTACCTGCATGCGCTGACCTCTATGCATCATCTAAGAGTATCTGACAGAGATGTGCTGCTGCACGTGCTCCCGATGTTTCATGTAAACGGGTGGGGATCTCCTTTTTACTACACGGCAAATGGGGCAGTACAGGTTTGCCTGCGGAAAGTACAGCCTGCAGACATCTTTAAAAAGATCAATGCCTATGGTGTAACGGTCATGCATATGGCACCGACGGTCTTAAACAGTCTTTTGCAATATGCAGATGCCCATGGCTATGAAAAACCGCGGCAGGAAATGAGAATTGTTGTCGCAGGCTCTGCCCCTCCTCCTGCTTTTGTCAAAAGAGTGGAAGAAGAGATGCAGTGGGAATTTATCCAGGTGTATGGCATGACTGAGGCTTCCCCTCTCATTACGACGTCCATCATCCGGGATACTCAAAAGCACTTGGAGCCTGAAGCAAAATACCGTTTAAAAGCAAAAGCAGGCTATTCGTTTATAGGCAGTGACGTGCGTGTTTTCACCGAAACCGGTGAAGAAGTGCAGCACAATGGCCGCGTGATCGGGGAAGTGGCAGTCCGCGGAAACGGCGTTATGGAAGGGTACTGGAACAACCCGGAAGGAACGGCGGAAGTCATCCGGGACGGCTGGTATTTTACAGGGGATATGGCAGTGGTTGATGAAGAAGGAAATATTGAAATTGCCGACAGGAAAAAAGATATTATTATAAGCGGAGGCGAAAACATTTCGTCGATTGAAGTTGAAGGAGTCTTATATGATCATCCTGCAGTGCAGGAAGCTGCCGTTATCTCCGTGCCTCACGAAAAGTGGGGAGAAACGCCGCTTGCCATCGTCGTCATTAAAGAAGGGCTTCTCACAAGTGAAGAAGAACTGATTGCCTTCTCACGCAGCAAACTGGCTCACTTCAAGGCTCCTACAAGAGTCATATTTGCAGACGAGCTGCCTAAAACCGCCTCAGGAAAAATTCAAAAAGTGCATCTGAGGAAGGAATTTTGGAGAGAAAAAGAGAAATTTGTCAATTGAGACATCCAAGAACCAGGGCAGCCTGGTTCTTTTTTAGGAGGGAAAAAATGAAAGCACCGAACGAAATCATACAAGTATGGAGAAAATTTGACGATTTTCCGATGGAAACACTCACCAAGGTCTGGCACCACAGGAGAGCAGGCCGGAAAAAACAGCGATCCCTTTCAGAGATGAAAGAGCACAGGGAGCAGTACGGCATCTCAGGCAATTGCTTTGATTTGTCCATCTGGCTTCTTGATGAATTCGACAGGGCGGGAGTTGAAGCGTATCCGATTGGCCTGGACCACGGTGCGGTTATAGCACGCGATCAAAATGGAAGACGCTTCCTGTGTGATCTCGGGGATCAGTGGCTCATGCCGATTTTAATAGACACGGATGACGAACAGTTTACAAATGCACGATTGAAAGAGTATTTTCCGGGTGCAGAAATCTCAGCGGAGCCTGCGGGTGAAGGGGTCAAGGTCACCTACCACCGCCCGAACGGAAAACACTCATCCCAGATCTATCAGACGGCACCGCTTGATCGGAATGAGTTTCTTGCTGCAGCCGAGCATTCCCAAAATACCATTCACCCTAAGCCGCTCGTTGAGACACGCGTGCAGCTGCCTGGAGAAACCGCACACTGGGAGTTTTATGACTGGAGGAGCTTCTTAAGCACAAACTCCGGTCTGGTGCATGACAGGGATGCAGATTCGCTGGAAGAATGGGCAGACAGAATTTGCGGGAAAACCGGATATGATGAGGCATTCGTGATAGAGGCCCTCTCAATCTATGAAAAAATGACAGGAGAAAAATGATGGAACAGGAACTGCTTCGCATATTCAATGAGAAAAGAGAGCCCATCGGTACGGCACCGCGGGAAGAAATACATAGAAAAGGCTATTGGCATGAAACCTTTCACTGCTGGTTTGCTGGGGAAGAGAAAGAGAAAATCTTTCTTTATTTTCAGCTTCGAAGTGCAAATAAAAAAGATTATCCTGACATGCTCGATATTACAGCCGCCGGACATTTGCTGGCAGATGAATCTGTAAAGGACGGCATTAGAGAGGTCGAGGAAGAGATCGGTGTCAGTCTGATGTTTTCAGAGCTGAAATTACTGGATATCATTGATTATTCTGTAACTAGAGGTGAACTCCGCGACAATGAAATTGCCCATGTCTTTCTGTATTCGTTTCATGGAACAAGCTCTGACTTTGTTCTGCAGAAAGAAGAAGTATCAGGGATTTACAGAACAGAACTGGCCGCATTTAAAGAGCTGATTGAAGGAGTCAGAAAAGAAATTGTCATGGAGGGATTTGAAGAGAATCCGGATGAGAGCAGGAACGATAGACAGCTGACAGCAGGAATGGAACGATTTGTTCCTCATGAAGATTCATATTATAAGAGCGTTTTAGCGCTGATTGAGCAAAAAATGGCTGGTGTTCTTTGAAACTTTTTATCTTGAATGTTCGTATGTAATGATAGGGAGGTGTATGAAAATGATTCCAATGTGGGCTGTCATATTAAGTGTAGTAGTTCCAGCCATTCCGGTGTTTTATTTTGGCAGAAAAGTAATGGACCAGCTCTATGATGTGAAGCCGGTTATATGCCCGGGCTGCGGAACTGCCATAGCTCAGACTGGGAATTTTATAAATGCACCCGGTAAAAGAGACTGCGGTAAGTGCGGTACGTCGTACTGACAGAATCGAAACAGCTCTGCATGCGAAAGGATTTGCAAAGTATGGAGAAAAACGAACATCCTTTTGATTTTAGTCTTGTCTTTATCATTTTCCTGTTTTCCATCATCAGTTTTATCTCAATCAGCACGGCTCAGGAATTTGGGCAGTATAACGAAAATTTCCTCATGAAACAGATTGCGTGGTATATAGTCGGATGCATCATCATTTTAACAGTGATGTATTTTGATATGGAGCAAATACAGCGGATTCAATGGTTTGCCTATGGTTTTGCGATGCTCCTTTTACTCTTTCTTATTGTGGCGCCGGAATCTATTGCAAGGCCGGTCAATGGGGCGAAAAGCTGGTTTCAGATAGCAGGCAGCGTTTCGCTCCAGCCCTCAGAACTGTCGAAGATTGCTTTGATACTTACCCTCAGCCATCTCATTTCAACTCATCATGAAAAAGTGGTATTCAGCGACTGGAAGAGCGATCTGCAGCTGTTTGGAAAAATGCTGCTGGCAACGTTTGCCCTTATTGCCATCATCATGCAGCAGCCTGATTTGGGAACATCGCTTGTCCTGCTGGCTATTTTCAGCGGAATGATGCTCGTTTCGGGCATCACATGGAAACTGATTGTCCCCATCTTTCTGTTCATGCTCTCAGCCGGAAGTTTGATCATCTATCTCATCGTCTTTCAGCCGGAAATGCTCAGCATCATCGGTGTCAGGCAGTATCAGTTGGGCAGAATTTATGCCTGGCTTGATCCTGAGACATTCAGGGACGGAGAAGGCTATCACCTGTATCAATCCATGCTTGCCATTGGATCGGGATTGATTACGGGCAAAGAAGCGGGGCTTGGAAATGTCCATCTCCCTGAGGGGCACACTGATTTTATTTTCAGTGTCATTGGCGAAAAATACGGCTTTGCCGGTGCAAGCTTTGTGATCAGCCTCTATTTTCTGCTGATCTACAGGATTGTCAGTTTATCGCTGGATGTCAAAGATCCGTTTTCCTCCTACGTTTGTACAGGAGTCATTTCCATGATTGCGTTTCACGTTTTTCAGAATGCGGGAATGACAATCGGACTTTTGCCGATCACAGGGATACCGCTGCCGTTCATCAGTTACGGCGGAAGCTCGATGATCAGCAACATGCTCGCAATCGGACTTGTGTTCAGCATCAGCTTCCGCAATAAGAAATATTTTTTTGATTCGTAGATCGGGAAAAGAGGTTCGTTATGAAAATCGTCCTGGGTATCATGAAGATCTTTATTTTCATGGTTCTTTTCTGTATGCTGCTGTTTTCAGGCTTTATGGCGTATGAATCAGTTTCTCTTGGAGATCACTTTGGAAGTGTGTTTTTCTCCATAATCGCCATATGCTGCATGTATTTTCTCGGCATGCTGATGGAGAAATCAACCTTTGATGACGGTTTAGGCATTTGGGATATTTGGGCTTCCATTGCTTTTATTCTTTTTGTTCTACTTGGCGGACTTGTGTATCACGGAATAAATGCAGCCGGAAAAAACATGTACTGGCTGCTCTTTCCCGGCCGCAAGCCACAGCCTTCTAAACGGAGAATGAGTCAGACAATGCCTTACAGAAACAAAAGAAAAAATCGTTCATTCAAGTGAAAATTTCACAAAATACACTCTCTAAACCTCTTTCGTATACAAAATAGCGACATTTCATCCTTTTGTTCAGCACCATTCGACAGCTTTTTTATCAATTCTTGCCTTGTTTTCTATTTTTATGGCTCCCGCTGTAAACAAGAGTCGATAACTTTGAATATCTTTAAGGTTCTATCTGGGTTATTATAATCATACTCATTGTTGCTAGTTTTTGGATAGGGACCACCATCATCATCACGAAGTCTGCGGAGGGATCTGTATGAGTGTTACATTAGAAGCGAGGAAAATTGAGAATTATGCTGACTTGCCAGATGAAGTATTGCTTGAGCTCGTTCAAAAAGGAGATTCAGAATCGACCGACTTTTTAATCAGCAAATACCGCAATTTCGTCCGTGCAAAAGCGAGCCGCTACTTTTTAATCGGCGGTGAAAGAGAGGATATTGTGCAGGAAGGCATGATCGGCCTCTATAAAGCAATCCGTGATTTTAAAGTGGACAAGCAGGCATCATTCAAGGCTTTTGCAGAATTGTGCATTACAAGACAAATCATTACAGCAATCAAAACAGCGACGCGTCAGAAGCACACCCCTCTAAATTCCTATGTCTCTTTGTACAAGCCCCTGTTTGAAGATGATAACCATACGCTGCTCGATGTGATTCCCGGAACAAAAACAATGGATCCGGCTGCCCTAATCATCAATCAGGAAAAAGCGCTGGATATCGAAATGAAAATGGCTGAAATGCTAAGTGATCTTGAACGAAAAGTGCTCGCCCTCTATATGGACGGACAATCATATGTTGAAATTTCAGAAGAGTTGAACAAGCATGTCAAATCCATTGACAATGCTCTGCAGCGGGTGAAAAGAAAGCTTGAAAGATACATGGAAATGCGTGATTACAGCCTTGTATAAAACAGCTATAATAGCAGGTAATTCTGGGGGCATGACTTTAACCGGTGATGCTTTTATTTTTTGCAGATTAACTCTGACCGCTACAAATGGAAAAGGAGAATAATGGATGGAAAGATAGAGATCTGCGTATAGCGCAGGTCTTTTTAAATGGAATAAGTAATTGACTTTAAAAGCTTACTAAAATATAATTACTTACATAAAGTAAGTTAAATTAAGGAGGTTTAACATGGGCTTTCATCATGCGCCAAATACGTATACAGGAGAAGTAAGAATAAAAGTAAAGGATCTAAAGCGTTCTTTAGCATTTTACAAAGAAGTCATCGGGTTTAACGTGCAAAATGAAACAGAACACACAGCAGAACTTACAGCTGATGGAAAAAACGTGCTTCTTTCAATCGAGCAGCGTCCAAACATTGCTCCCAAACAGCAAGGAACCACGGGCCTTTATCATTTTGCCCTGCTTCTTCCTGATCGTTCAGACCTTGGAAGAGTGCTGCAGCACCTGGTAAACTTGAATATTCCGCTTGGTGCTTCGGATCATCAAGTGAGCGAGGCTCTGTACTTAAATGATCCGGACGGAAACGGCATTGAAATCTATTCAGACCGTGACGCTTCCAAATGGATTTGGCAAGGCAGCCAGGTGGCAATGACAACAGAAACACTTGATGCGCAAGATGTGCTCGCAGAAGCGAAGGGTGAACTGTGGCTTTCTTTGCCTGAAAATACAGTGATGGGGCACGTTCATCTGCATGTATCCTCCTTAAAAGAAACGGAAGCGTTTTATGATCAGGGCCTTGGATTTAAGACCGTTGCCAGGTACGGAAGACAGGCCATGTTTATGTCCACAGGCGGCTACCATCACCACCTCGGCCTGAATACTTGGGCAGGCGAAGGAGCACCTGCACCAGATTCTCAAAGTGCCGGCCTGGAGTGGTTTACACTCATCTATCCTGATGCTGATGCACTTGAACAGGCTGTTGCACGGTTAAAGAATATGGGTGCGAAAACGTTTATTGAAGATGGCACTGTGATGACTGCTGATCCTTCAGGAAACCGGATCAGATTAACATATTGATGTGATAACCTTGACGGCTGGGCTGTTGAGGTTTTTTTGCTGTGGGGGATGGAGTATCTGACTGGGAGACTTGAATGGTCTGAGCTGTCTAAATAAAAAATATTTTGAACACTTTGTGAAAGCGGTTGAATAGTTGATAGTGCAGGAGTATAGTAAGAGTAAGGAAAGTTAGTGAAAAACTTCACAAACTTTCCGGAGTACAACCAGCTGGCAGGGCTCATATATTTTTTTAATTACTTATGTGAAACTTTTCACAAATAGGAGATGGAAATGATGGCTTGGTTAAGAGAACCGAAAATGGCAATCGTTTGGACCGTTCTTCGCATTTGGCTGGGCGTTCAGTGGCTCGAAGCAGGAATAGCGAAAATAGCAGGAGGCTTTGATGCCACAGGCTATTTGCAAGGTGCTATTGCAAAAGCAGGCGGCGAGCACCCGGCTGTTCAAGGATGGTACGCTACATTTCTCAAGCACGCGGCGCTCCCGAATGCCGACCTTATTAACATTCTTGTTCCATGGGGAGAATTACTGGTCGGAATAGGCTTGATCATCGGACTTGCAACACTTCCGGCATTGCTTGCCGGAGCGTTTATGAATCTCAACTTCATGCTGGCAGGCACGACAAGCACCAATCCGGTCCTCTACACAGCAGCCTTTCTCCTGATTGCGGCTGGTGCTGCAGCCTGGTTTTACGGATTAGACAGACTGGTATGGCCTTATTTTAAAAAAAAATTTAAAGATAAAAAAAGGACCAGAAAACATGCAGCTGTTCATTGAAGATGGATGCTGGAAAGGTATTTAGGAAGTGGTGCCAGAAATGGTGATCGGGACAGAGAAAAGTGGCTTCACTATGGCGAGTGCTGCCACAAATGATGATCGGGAACAGAGAAAAGTGGTAGCACTGAGGGGAGTGTCGCCAGAAATGGTGGCCGGAAACAGAGAAAAGTGGCGTCACTAAGGGGAGTTGCGCCAGAAATGGTGGCCGGAAACAGAGAAAAGTGGCGTCGCTAAGGCGAGTGGCGCCACAAATCCCGCATCGATACAGCATTAATAGAAAAAATCCGAACAAATTCCTTATTTAAAAAGGAATGCAGTTCGGATTTATTTGGTTAAACTATCCATTGTACTTGTTTAAAGGGAAGGGATATTCATTCCAGCCCATTCTTCCTTTGATGGTCCGTACGCGCCGTAAACAGGGAGCCCGGCCTGACGCATCAGCACGGTCAGCTGTCCGCGGTGGTGAATTTCATGCTTGAGGAAGAGGGACAGTGTCAGTCCGTTTTGCCACTCGTAGCCAAACACTTCATTTGTTTCCTGAAGTTTTTCGTCGTCCCATTTGCTGACAGCTTCAATGACTGAATCTGCACCGATCCGGTACTGTTCTGCGATGTCAGAAGCGCTTACAGGCACCTCGCTGCTTTCTGGATTTTTAATGCTCAGCCCCATCGGTTTGAACATGGAATCGTTTGGCACAAGGTGCCATGCGAGTTCCCCGAGTGTCCGGTAACCGGGAGCCGTTTCCTGTTTTAAACAATCATCTGTCAGGGCATCAAGCAATTTTTTAGTCAAGACCGACTCATTTTTGTAATCTGCGAGAAAATTTTCTACGGTAACAAACATCATCATCTCTCCGTTTCAATTAGTATTTTTCAGAACGTATGTGCTGTTTCGTAAACTAATTCTCCGCAGAATCTTTCTTTTCCTCCTAAAAAATATAAAAAATATAAAAGTGTGGAAAAACCTATATGACATTTATCATGTATGGTCTATGACACATATGTCTGCACAGACGTTTGAAACCCCTTTATAATTTGAAGTACCTTATTTGAGAAGGGAATCAATAAACTATGAGCAAAGAATTACAGAAAAACTTACGTAAACAAGTAGCTCCATATGAAAAAGCCAATACGAAAGCAAGCATCATGCAGATGATCAACACACTCGGACCCTTTTTTATTCTATGGATCCTGGCTTATCAGAGCCTGCAGATTTCTTATGTCCTCACGCTTGCCTTTACGACAGTAGCCGCCTTTTTTCTGACGCGGATTTTTATCATTTTCCATGACTGCTGTCATCACTCGTTTTTTAAAAGCAGAAAAGCAAACAAATTTGTTGGAACCATAACTGGCGTTTTAACTCTATTTCCTTACAGCCAGTGGCAGCACGATCATTCCATCCACCACGGAACAAGCGGAAATCTGGACAAACGCGGAACCGGTGATATTTGGGTTTTAACAGTGGATGAGTATCTTGCTGAGCCGGTGTGGCGCAGAATTGCTTACCGTTTATACCGCAATCCTCTCGTTATGTTCGGCCTCGGACCTACCTATGTATTTCTTTTGAAAAATCGTTTTAATAAAAAAGGCGCGAGACGCAGCGAGCGTTTAAATACCTATCTTACAAATGTTCTGATTGCCGCAGCAGTTGCTGTGCTGTGTTTGACAATCGGCTGGGAAGCATTTTTGCTTGTCCAGGCACCGCTGTTTTTGATCTCAGGATCGCTTGGAGTATGGCTGTTCTACGTGCAGCATACATTTGAAGATTCTTATTTTGAAGAAGACGAAAACTGGGATTATGTGAAAGCGGCAGTTGAGGGAAGTTCTTTTTATAAGCTTCCAAAGCCTCTTCAATGGCTGACAGGAAACATCGGCTACCACCATGTTCACCATTTAAGCCCGAGAGTCCCTAACTACAACCTGGAAAAAGCTCATGTAAACACGGAGCCGCTTCAAAACATCCCGACCATCACCCTTAAAACAAGCCTTCAGTCTCTGAAGTTCCGTTTATGGGATGAGCAGGGGAAGAAGTTTGTCGGCTACAAAGAAATCCGTGCTTACGCAAAAGTGAGAAGAAGTCAGACTGTATAAATGAAAATGGCATGCAGCCAGTAGGCTGCATGTATTTTCTTATGAAGTCAGATAACAAATATATTGCGGGAGCTTCCGCTTTTCTTGTGATAAAATAGGTAAAAAAAGGAGTTTCCATCATGCTGAAGAAATACATTAACAACGGAATATCTCCTTATATCTGGGCCGTCCTCAGCATATTGCCGTTTTATTTTATCCTGCAGTCTTCATCGACAGCTGAAATTGCAGTGGGTATATCGCTGACCATCTTGTTTTTTATTATTTTCCGCCTCGCCTTTATTTCAAAAGGTTGGCCTGTCTATCTTTGGAGCTGCCTCTTAATGGCCATCTCCTTCACATCGATGTACTTGTTTACCTATATTTATTTTTCTTTTTATATCGCCTATCAAATTGGCAATATAAGAGACAGGGTTGCTTTTATCACGCTTTATGTCGTTCATCTTGTCGTGACAACTGCAGCCATAAATTTCAGCCTGATTTTAAAAGAATTCTCCTTCCTGCAGCAGCTTCCGTTTATTATCATTACATGCATCAGCGTCATTCTTCTTCCATTTAATATTTATAATAAAAAGGAAAGAGGCCAGCTTGAGGAAAAACTTGAAGATGCGAACAAGAAAATTTCGGAGCTTGTAAAGCTTGAAGAACGTCAGCGGATAGCGCGCGACCTGCATGATACGCTTGGCCAGAAGCTCTCGCTGATCGGCTTGAAAAGCGACCTTGCCAGAAAACTTGTGTACAAGGATCCTGAAAAAGCGAGAGAAGAGCTGAAAGACGTACAGGCGACTGCCAGAACCGCTCTTAATGAAGTCAGAAAAATGGTTTCTCAAATGAGGGGCATCCGGCTGAAAGAAGAAATGGTCCGGGTTAAGCAAATTTTAATGGCTGCCGAGATTGACTTTAAGATTGAACAGAATGCGGCACTTTCCAATGTGACGCTTCTCACTGAAAATATATTGAGCATGTGTCTGAAAGAAGCTGTAAACAATGTCGTCAGGCACAGCGGGGCAAAAACGTGCTATTTCAAAGTGGAGCAAACGTGGGACGGGATTATCATGACCGTCAGAGACGACGGAAAAGGCGCCATCACTGAAGGTGATTTTACAAAGGGCAACGGTCTGAACGGCATGAAAGAACGGCTTGAGTTTGTAAACGGAAGTCTTGATATTCAGTCTGAAAATGGGACCGTTCTTATTATAAAAGTGCCGAATGATGTGAAACAAAAGGAGAAGGAGGATCTCATATGATCCGGATTGTAATTGCAGAAGACCAGCAAATGCTGCTCGGTGCTCTAGGATCGCTTTTGAATCTTGAAGATGATATGGAGGTCGTTGGAAAAGCAAATAACGGGGAAGATGCAGTCTCATTAGTAAGAAAACTTAAGCCGGATGTATGCATTACAGACATCGAAATGCCTGGAATGAACGGTCTTGAGGCTGCTGAGGCACTTAAAGAAGATGCATGCAAAGTCATTATTCTGACGACCTTTTCACGAACCGGGTATTTTCAGCGGGCGATTAAAGCCGGCGTCAGTGCATACCTCCTGAAGGACAGCCCGAGCGAGGAACTTGCAAACTCCATCCGCAGCGTCATGGAAGGCAGAAGAATTTATGCTCCGGAACTGATGGATGACGTCTACAGTGAAGAAAATCCGCTGACAGAGCGGGAAAAAGAGGTACTGGAACTAGTTGCTGACGGAATGAATACGAAAGAAATTGCAGAAGAACTCAGCATCAAAGCCGGCACCGTCAGAAACTACATTTCCACCATCTTTGAAAAACTCGAAGTCAAAAACAGGATTGAAGCCATTTCTCAGTCGAAGGAAAAGGGATGGTTTAAATAAACGTGAAAAACCTTGAGAACCGGGAATTTAGGGGCTTGAGGTTTTTTGTTTTGGCAGCGGGCAAAGTGTTGCAGATAAGCACACTTTTCCGGTGAGCAGTAAACCTGGGATAAGAGCACTTTACACATGAGCCGGAAACCTGAAAGTGTTATAAACCTGGGATAAGAGCACTTTACACTTGAGCCGGAATTCTAAAAATGTTGTTAACCCGAGCTAAGAACACTTTCCACGTGATCAGGCATCCCGAAAATGTCACAGACCCGAGCTAAGAACACTTTCCCCGTGATCAGACATCCCAAAAATGTCGCAAACGCATGTTAAGAACACTTTCCCTCTGACCAGGCATCCCGAAAATGTCGCAAACCCAGTTTAAGAACACTTTCCCCGTGATCAGGCATCCCGAAAATGTCGCAAACCCAGTTTAAGAACACTTTCCCCGTGAAAAGGCATCCCGAAAATGTCGCAAACGCAGGTTAAGGATACTTTCCCCCTGATCAGGCATCCCGAAAATGTCACAAACGCAGGTTAAGAACACTTTCCCCGTGAAAAGGCATCCCGAAAATGTCGCAAACGCAGGTTAAGAACACTTTCCCCATAAGCGGGAATCCCCCAAGTGTCATAAAAGTCCGCCAAAAAAAGCAGCCGGTCAAACGGATGCTTCTTCTCTTTTAATCGCTTTATGGATCTGCTTAATCGTTTCAAGGTGCATGGCTTCGTGGAAGAAGCTGAACAAAAAGGTTTCTCCTACTGTATAGAACGTAATGCCTGCACTGTTCGTGAACGGTTGTTTTAGATCTTCATGATAGTGCTCCGGGATGAATGCTTTAATGCGGTTTGTCTGGTCCTGCAGAACGGCCCTGATTTCACTCAAGGGTGGAACGTGCTCTCCCCAGTCGGCAGGAGATGTTCCTGCACTGAACAAATCCTTGTATTCGGCGGGAAGCTCAGGTGTTCCGCCTGAAATGCCGAAGACGATTTTCTCCTGAACAAAGGCAATGTGGCCGAGATTCCAGCGGATATTGTTGCTAAAGCCTTGCGGAATGACATCTGCGCGCTCTTCTTTTATTTTTCCAAGGGTATTCAGCGTAATATCCCTTACCGTTTCCATATGTTTAATCATAATCTGATCCACGTTAATCCCTCCTCACGTTCTTCAATTCTAGGTTTATTCTCTATTTCCTTCCTGTTCATGAAAAAGGAATTTTCGGGGGTGATACAGAATACTTTTAGTGAAAATATTTATACACCGGAGGATTTACATGCTTACAGAGAAACAATTAAAGGAAATAAAAGAGCTGCAGTCAGAATGCGAGGAGCTTGACGGCATTCAGTTAAAGCTAAACTGGGATATGCTGCAAACCGGAGAGAATGAGCATCTTCTTCACTATGAAAATGGCATTCTTGCCGCTTTCCTCGGAATTTATGGATTTGGCAGCAAAGCAGAGCTGTGCGGGATGGTGAAGCCTTCTTTCCGCAGAAGAGGTATTTTTACTCGCATGCTGAATCAGGCTCTCACTCGATGCAAAGATACATATAGAGAGATTCTCTTAAACGCTCCGGCTGAATCCCGGGCTGCAAAGGAAATACTGAAAAAAATGCCTTGCACATATTCGATATCTGAATACCAGATGAAATGGGCTGAAACGCAGCTTGAAGAAGGAAATCTCGTCAATCTGAGGCCTTCTGATCCGGCAGATTTAAACCTTGAGACACAGCTTGATGTTCTCTGTTTTGGATTCCTTGAACACGAAGCAGGACCTTATAATCGTTCTCTTAAAAGAGAAGCAAATCAGGATTTTATCATCATTGAATATAAGGGGAAATCTGTTGGGAAACTGCGTGTCTCGCATTCTTCAGGAGAAGCGTGGATTTATGGCTTTGCCGTTCTGCCCGACTATCAGGGAAAAGGTATTGGGAGAGACACGCTGAAGAAAATTGTCTTAAAAGAAACAGGGGAAGGCTATCCTGTTTTTTCTGGAAGTGGAAGCTAAAAATGAACATGCTCTGAGACTCTATGAATCATGCGGATTCAAAGCGTTTCATGTCCAGGATTATTATCAGGTGCAATTTTAGAAAAAGAAAAGGATGAAGACGATGAACACTCGCCCAGAGCAAAATGAATTTCCGGTCTACTATACAGACTATATCGGACTTGTTCCGGAAGGTGATATTGAATATAACCTGAAACACCAAATTTCAGAGACGTTAAAGCAGCTGAATGATTTATCCGAAGAAGAAGGAACCTTCAAGTATGCCCCGGGAAAATGGAGCATCAAGGAAGTCATCGGCCATATAACGGATACTGAGAGGATCATGGCGTACCGCCTGCTGTCTATCGCAAGGGGGGAAGCTGCAGAGCTTCCGGGGTTTGATGAAAATGAGTATGTTGCAAAAGCTGATTTTAACAAGGTAAGCATGGATGATCTGCTGCAGAATCTTTTTGTTGTAAGAGAGGCCACTCTTCTCCTGTTTAAGACACTCGGTGATTCAGACTGGAAACGAACCGGCATTGCCTGCGGCCAAACTGTTTCTGTAAGAGCCATCGCCTATATCATCGCAGGTCATGAGCTTCATCACAGGAGGATTCTTGCTGAGAGATACTTGATTGGCCAGAGTGTTCCTAAATCCCTTTAATATGATTATTTTAAAACCGTGCCTATCAGGCGCGGTTTTTTTCAGAAAATAGGATCAATTCATCTGTCATTCTTTCGGAAAATTGGTACTATTAAATCATGAAGACTATCAATAATCCTCAAAATCGGACAAACACACTAACGGGAAAGGTTCGCAGCCTTTCCATTTTTCACAGGCTATTACTGGCTTTTTTTCTCGTCATTATCATTTTCAGCACGGTGATTATTACGGTTGTTTATGATGTTGTCGAAGACAGGATCTATGAAACAAATATCAATTATGTTTCGCAGAATGTTGAAGCCGTTAAAAGGCTGATCAATAAAGAACTTGATTCATACATGTCAGATGCAGCCGAGTTTGCTCAGGAGACTTCTGCCGCCTTAAAGGCAGCTGAAGCACTGGAGCCGGAATCGGAAGAATTTCGGGAAAAAGAAGCTGAAATCAATGATAAACTGTATTCTTTTTTTTCCAATCCTTATGTGAAAAATGCGCAAATTGTTACGAAGGAGAATGAATATGTTCAGCGCTCGATAGAGGGAGAGGAAAGAGGGGCGCGTCTTGCTGATGACGCACAATTTGCAGAATCACAAGTATACAAAAGGGGAACGTCCATCCCCTATCAGCCGGCCTTTCATAATACGATAAGGGAAACCGGCGTTTATTATACGGGCAAAAACATTTCTCTTGGAAACTATCTCACCATAACCACCCCTGTTCTTTCCGATTCAAAAGAATATCTTGGTCTGCTGATTTTAAATGTGGACATCTCATTTTTAACAGGATCGATGGATTTTAAAAAGCAGTTTAATCAGGATTTGTACATTGCGGATCAGAAAGGCATTATTTCATCGTTAAGCAATCATTATTCATTCCTCTATTATCCGGAAGAGATTTGGAAACGCATTTACTCAGAAGATGTCGGGGTTGCTGAATTTTCCCTTGAGAAGGGTAACAGGATTGCTGTTTATGACCAGCTCGGTGTAAGGGACTGGAAGGTGATCAGCCTGTTGAACGTTGACGACTTAATGGCGGATGCCCATACAATCAGAAACCGCATTCTCCTGCTTACTACGATAGCCCTGGTCCTGTCAGCCGGCATTTGTATTTTTGTCACCTCCACCATTTACAATCCTCTGAAAAAACTGGTCCAATCCATGAAAAGCTTTGGTGAGCACAATGTGGTGACGGTGTACGATGACCCGTATCAGGATGAAATCGGAAGTGCAGGAAGACAATTTCTCACTATGGTCAAGCAAGTGAACAGGGCTGTACAAAAAGAACTGGAAATCGAAAAGCTCCATCACAGCGAAAAAATGAAAAGAAAGGAAGCAGAGCTTAAAGCACTCCAGATGCAGATAAATCCTCATTTTATCTACAACACGCTTGATATTATCAGATGGAAAACAATGCGCCTGGAAAATGGAGCAGGTCCTGTAAGCAGTACAATCGGCGGGTTTGCCAAGCTTCTCAGATATAACATTTCAATAGAGGAAGGCCTGGTAAACGTCCATGAAGAGCTTGCGCACATTGAGCAGTATATCGGCATTCTTTCTCTGCTGCATGATACTGAAATCTCGCTTCAGAAAAAAATGGAGCCGGAGGAAGTTGCAAACTGGCACATCCCGAAATTTATTTTTCAGCCGATAGTTGAGAACGCTGTCATTCATGGGAAAATCCATCAATCCGAGAATGGAATAATCAATCTGATAATGAGAGAAGAGAAGGGTGCTCTCTATATTGAGTTCAGTAACAACGGCAAATCAATCACACGAGAAAGAGCAGAGCATATTCAAAATAAGCTCATGAAACCGGAACATGAAAAAGGGAGCATCGGCCTTGTAAACATTCATGACCGAATACGTCTGCTTTTCGGAGAGGAATACGGCATTAAAGTCAGCTTATCAAATGACGAAAAACTAAAAGTTTCAATCATGCTGCCCATTATTAAGAACAACTGAAAGAGGAGGAAGACGCATGCTGAAAGTAGTCATTGTCGATGATGACAAAATTGTGAGGGATGGCTTAAGAGAATTCGTTGACTGGAAAAGCATGGGGTTTGAAGCGGTTCAGACGCTTGCTTCTGCTGAAGATGCGCTTCATTTTCTTGAATCAAATGAAGCAGATGTGGTGCTGACTGACATCGTCATGGATGAAAAAAACGGAATTGATCTTGTCCGGGAATCGGCAAAACAGAATGAACAGCTAAAATTTGTGCTGCTGAGCGGACACGGAGAATTTAATTATGCGAAAGAAGCGTTTAAACTCGGAGTTTTTGATTATCTGACAAAACCGGTTCAATTTGATGAACTGCAGGAAACCTTTGAAAAACTAAGAGATGTTGTCACGAAAGAAAAGATGAACATGATTAATCATAAGCTTTACCGGAACGCACGGATCAGCCAGCTGCTGAATCAGCTTGTTTCCAATCATTATGATCTGACGCATTCAAAACTGGATGAAATGTCCCTGTTATTCGGAGGGAAGTCATTTACTGTCATCAGACTCTACATCACTAACCTGCATTCCATTTCTCTTTCCAAAGAAGAAATAGAAGCTTCCCTGCAGAAAATGATTTCAGCGCACCCTTATTGTTATCTTTTCAATAACAGACTGTCTGAACTTGCCATATTCGCCTCTTCAGACTCCAAAGACCGTATTATCCAAAAGCTTGCTGGTCATTTGGAGGAGCTTGATAAGAACTTCGGCGTGACAGTCTCCGCCGGAATAGGAAAAAGCTATGACTCTCTTGAAAAGATTGCTCAATCTTATAGAGAGGCAGGAGAAGCCATCACCTACAGGTACTATCTTGAAGATGAAAAATTCATAGATTATGAGGCAATGGAGAAGCAAAAGATGAATATCTATATGCCTGAAGAAGCAAAGGAAAAGATCATTGCCTTTTTAAATCACGGGGAATTCAGTGACCTTCAGGAGTATGTCAGGGGCATGATTGAAGAAAACGCCAGAATTAACAGCGAAGACAGGAGTATTTTTTACGATATCAGCATGGAGCTGTTAAGACTTGTCAGAGAGTTTCTTGAAAGCAGGTCTCACATTGATTCAATTACCGGTGAAATGGAACGGGAATTTATGTATACCGTTTTAAAGAAACAGACGGCAGGAGAGGTGATGGAGTACCTTGAATCCTTTATCAAAAAGCTTCATCAGTCTCTGCAGCGCTCACAAAATGATTCGTCTCATGCCATCATCCATCATGTGAAAAAATACATTCATGACCATTTCGGGGATGAACTCAGCCTGCAGAGGCTCGCAGAGGTTGTCTATGTTCATCCTGCGTATTTAAGTGCTTTGTTTAAAGATAAAACAGGTGAAAACATCCTGCACTACATCTCTAAAGTAAGAATGGAAAAGGCGAAAATTCTCTTAAAAGATTTGTCGCTCAGGATATACGATGTCAGCAGTTTAGTAGGCTATGAAAGTTCAAAGCACTTTTCAAAGGTGTTTAAACTGTTTACAGGAATGACGCCTAAGGAATACAGGAACAGCCTCTCCTGAAAATGTCCGCAGATGAACAACGTTAAAAATGAGGACCAAATCTTAATTTTGTGCCATTGTAAGCGCTTTCTCACCTTCTTATAATTGGAGTATCAACGTTTATAAGGGGTGGAATGGGGGATGAACGTATTGAAGAAAAAGGGGATCATCATGATTTTGGCCGCTGTACTATTGCTTGCAGCTGGCCTCGCCGGCTGTTCTAATGGAACGTCAGGATCAGCAGACAGCAAAAAAAGCAGCGGTAAAAACGGGGGATTTGAGCTTACATACTGGGTAGGTCCAGATGGTCTTGACGAGTACGAGCAGTCCGTTGTCGATGAGTACAATGAGCTTTATCCGGAGCATCCGATTAAACTGGTCACAATGCCTGAGGGCGAAGGCGGCGAGCTGATGGCGGCCATGATGTCCGGGACGGCTCCAGACGTATTGATTCTTGCATACGGAGAGATTGAAAAGTTTGCTTATGCAGGTGCGCTTCGTCCAATGGATGAGTTTTTTGACGGCTGGGACGACTACAAAAACATCAACAAGGACATGGTGGAGAAATTCAAGCTGAACGGCAGCCGTTATGCACTTCCTGCAGGAGAATATGCGATGGGCTTTTTCTACAATAAGAAAAACTTTGAAGCTGCAGGCATCACTCCTCCTGAATCCTGGACATGGGAAGATTTGATGAAAACGTCTGAAAAATTGACAAAACCTGAAGACGGGCAGTACGGGTTTGCTTTAAACTGGGGCCAATGGGCTGACTGGTGGTTTAATATGTTTGTATGGGGAGCCGGCGGGGATTTGACGAAAGCAGGTCCTGACGGCGAGCTGATTCCAACGTTTACAGATCCTGCCGTTATCAAAGCAGCACAGTTTTACCGTGATTTGAAAGAGAGCAAATCGATTCAGACTGATATGTCAAGCAAGCTTGATCAGCTTCAGCAGGACTTTGCTTCCGGCAAAGCGTCAATCATTTATCACGGCATTGATGATGTGAAGAAGTTTGTGCAGCTTGGCATGAACCCTGATGATTTCGGCGTTCTTCCTATTCCGGAAGGACCGGCGGGAGTAAACCCTACACAGGTAGGCGGCTCAGCTTATGTTATTCATTCAAAAGTGCCTGAGGAAAAAATTGACGCTTTGACAAAGTATTATGAACTTGCTTCAAGCAAAAAGTTCTATGAAGGAAAGATTGAATACTTCCAGGATCAGGGCTTCAGCTTAACGAATACCCTTCCTCGTACAGATATTGATACAGATAAGTATTTTGCAGATACAGCTCCGGATATTCTGCAGGCGATGGAAAACTCGTCAGCAAACGGAAAGTTATCATGCTACGGCTCATCGGTTGTATCGCAGTTTATTGACCAGGCCGTGCAGAAAATGTTTGTAGATACAGATCTCGACATCGAGAAAGTGTTTGCAGAAGCTGAAAAAGAAGCCAATAAACAGGCAATACCAGAGTACAACAAAACCATTAAGTAAAAGCACAGCCGGGCCGATCAGGTCCGGCTGTTTCGTTTTTTTTGCTGATTTGTATACCTTTAAAATGAGCACCAAATCTTAAAATGGTGTCATTGTAAGCGTTTTCTTTTACTCCTATACTAGAGTTATCAGAGAATTAACTCACAGTAGCTGAACTAAAGAAACGGGGTGGGGGCTTGTCAAAAACAAGAGACGGGGGAAATTTGCACGCTTTGTCCAATACAGAAATGGTGCCAACTGCACCTGAGCAGCCGCTTCAACTGAACAAGAGTCTGCTAGCGGCAAAGAAGCGAAACAAAAGAGAATTCATCACAAATAAGCGGCTGGTTCCATGGCTCTTTCTGCTGCCTGGTATTTTAGCAACCCTGTTGCTTAAATACGTCACGATCGGCACGAGCGTCACATGGTCTTTCTTTAATGTCACCGTGCAGGACATGCCGGGGGAATTTGTCGGCCTGCAGAACTATATCAATCTCTTTACGGCTCCGGATTTCGGCATAACGTTCGGAAATACACTAGTCTATCTCGGACTGACCCTGCTGTTATGTTTCCCGGTTCCAATCATTCAGGCAGTCATACTAAATGAGATCAGAAGCAAAAAACTGAAAAACTGGTTTTCTACGTTATACATCCTTCCAGCGGTTATTCCGGGCACAGTCATTATTGTCATCTGGAGATGGATCTGGAATCCGGAATATGGCGTGGCAAACTACATATTCGGCTTGTTCGGGCTTGAAAACCAGGCGTGGCTAAGCGACCCTGAACTTGTCAAACTGTGCATCGTGATTCCGGGAATACTTGGCGGCGGGTTATCCGTGCTTCTCTATTATGCGGCTATTCTTGGAGTCCCGAAAGATATTTATGAAGCAGCAGAGCTTGATGGCTGTTCAGGATGGAAAAAAGTCAGATATATCATTCTGCCAAATATTAAATTTATCATACTTGTTCAGCTGATTATGACTGTCATCGGAACATTTCAGATAATGGATGTCATTTTCCAGTTTACAAACGGCGGCCCTGCAGGGGCATCGAACTCACTTGGTCTGAACATTTACAAGCTGTTCAATGAACAATTCCAGTACGGACAGGGCAGCGCATTATCAACTGTCTTGCTTCTCATCATTGCCATCATTACACTCATTCAGCTGAAAGTCAGCAAAACGGATGCAGACTAAAAGGAGGGCCAAATGAAAAAGCGAAAATGGACACATTATGCGACGGTAAGTGCAACGGTCATCATGATAGCGGCTCTTCTTTTTCCATTGTTTTATGCGCTCAGCATTTCACTGCAGGATGAATTTTCAATCTATAAACCAAAGCCGCAGTTCCTACCCGAGAAGGGGAAAAATGTTGTGCTGGAAGTGGACCTTGCTTCTCTTAAAAATGAAGGCAATTTAGAAGATGCCATTCTTCAGGATGCGACTCTGGCAATTTTCTCAACCTTTATCGAACAGAGAAAAGAAGGAATTACAGAGATTGATTTTATCGGGAAAATGGATGGTAAAGTCATCTTCCTTTCCGAGGCCCATACGTCAAAGTTAGCACTTGAAAATGATTATGGCGTTTACAAACGAACAAACCCGACGCCAAAAGTTCTTCTTGGAAAAGACCGCTACAAGCAGTTCATGGAGAATATGGGCTACGAATTTGATCCCGCCGGAATACAGAGCGAAAACGTCAAGAAAAGTGAAAATGAATCCGCTCTGGTCCAGGCGGTGAGTGAAAACTTTAAAGAGAAATATCCGCTGAAAGGCGAGCTTGCAAATGTGCATGTTACGTATTCATGGATGCAGGTCATTGAAAAATATGCCTACTACTTTGCGCTGCCTAAATACATGTTCAGTGATTCAGAAGCCGTCGCGAAATACGGACTGCTCGCCTTCGCTTTCAATACGTTTCTGACAACGGTATGGGCGATTTTGTGCCAGGTATTCCTGCCGGCACTGACAGCCTACCCGCTTGCGAGACTCCTGAAGAAAAGAACATCAGACGCCGTGACGATGTTTTTCCTGATCACGATGATGATTCCGTTCGTCAGTATTATGGTGCCCCAGCTCATTCTCATGAAAAATGCGGGGATGTATGACAACTATTGGGCGATGCTTGTTCCGTGGCTCGTACCGTCACCGTTTTATATTCTCCTGTACAAGGCCTTTTTCCAGAGAATCCCGCACAGCCTGTTTGAGGCGGCAAGAATGGACGGGGCAGGAGAATTCTATATCTTTACAAAAATCTGCATGCCGATCTCAAAACCAATCATTTCGCTTATTGCCATTCAGGCGTTTATTGCAGGCTGGTCCGATTTCTTCTGGTATTTTATTTCAACAAAGCAGGCTTCACTCTGGACCTTGAATGTGGCGATCTTCAACATGAGCGAATCCCAGGCAATCAAACAGAATTTCCTGATGGGCATTTCGGTTGCTTCTGTTATTCCGATTATTATCTTCACCTTTATTTTTGCAAGGCAGCTGAAAGAGGGAGCGCTTGGCTCTTCTGTAAAAGGCTGAAAACGCTGGAATCATACTTGAACTGGAGGAAAAAAAGATGTCAAACAAAATTCTTAAGGTTGGAATCATTGGATGCGGGGGGATTGGAATTCAAAAGCACCTCCCTGCTCTTTCAAAACAAAAAAATGTGGAACTCACTGCTTTTTGCGATCTTGTTGAAAGCCGTGCGCAAGACGCTGCTGAAACGTTTGGAACAGCTGGAGCGAAAGTGTTTACGGATTATCAAGAGCTTTTAAAAGAAGAGCTGGATGTTGTGCATGTCTGCACGCCAAATAAATCGCATTCTTATATCACGATTGATGCCCTTGAGTCCGGCAAACATGTGATGTGCGAAAAGCCGATGGCAAAAACGGCTGATGAGGCAAGAGCGATGGTAGAGGCAGCAAAAAGAACCGGAAAAAAACTGACGGTCGGCTATCAGAACAGATACCGGGATGACAGCATGCATTTGAAGAAAATCTGCGAATCGGGCCAGCTTGGAAACGTCTATTACGCAAAAGCACATGCGGTCAGAAGACGGGCAGTGCCGACCTGGGGAATCTTTTTAAACAAAGAAGAACAAGGCGGCGGGCCTCTCATTGATATCGGTACACATGCACTGGACCTGACTCTATGGCTGCTGAATAATTACGACGTGAAATATGTGGTCGGCAATACATACAAAGCGTGGGACGGCCGAACAAGTGAAGCGAATATATTCGGTGCCTGGAAACAGGAAGATTATGAAGTGGAAGACTCGGCCTTCGGTTTTATCACGATGGAAAATGGCGCAACCATAGTACTTGAATCAAGCTGGGCTTTAAACACACTTGATATTGGCGAAGGGCAGACAACGCTTTGCGGGACAGAAGGCGGTGCCGATATGAAGGACGGCCTCAGAATCAACGGAGAAGAATTCGGGAAGTTCTTCATGAAAAAACCTGAGCTGAATGACGGATCGGTCGCTTTCTTTGAAGGCGAGACAGAAGAACCTCAGGACAGAGAAGCAAGAATGTGGATTGAGGCCATTTTGGAAGACAGGGAGCCTCTTGTAAAACCGGAAGAAGCTCTCCGTGTGAGTGAAATTCTTGAAGCCATTTACGAATCAGCTAAAACAGGAAAACCCGTTTATTTTAAAAAAGAAGAAGCATTTGCCTAAAGAAAAAAGGAAACCGGCACGTTCTAAAGAAATAGGAAAAGAGCTATCCGCTGCTGATAACGGGGATAGCTCTTTTCAGTCAATCAAATTTTAGCAGAGAGAGGTATCTGATATGACCCTTGAAAAAGTATGGGAAAACCCTCAAATTCTTCAGATAAACCGTGAAAAGCCTAGAGCATATTACATACCCTACCATGATGAGAGCGCGAAAAGCAGAAATCGCCAGCTTTCAGATCACTTCCGCATTTTAAATGGGGAATGGAAATTCAAGCTTTTTTCCAATGTTAACGGCATTAAGGATGAGCATGTTTCTAGTGATACAGATGTTTCGGACTGGGACCGCCTCCTGGTTCCATCATGCTGGCAGACAAACGGCTATGATCAGATGCAGTATGTGAACGTCAGATACCCCTTTCCATTTGATCCGCCGCACGTTCCGAATGAGAATCCGGCGGGGGTTTATGTAAAGGATATTCAGATATCAGAACTCAGGGAAAGCAAGGAACAGTTCATCGTTTTTGAAGGAGTCAGCGCCTGCTTATATTTATATGTAAACGGGACATTTGCCGGATACAGCCAGGGAAGCAGAATGCCTGCCGAATTCAACATCACCCTTTATCTGAAAGATGGAAAAAACAGACTGACAGCCGTTGTCCTGAAGTGGTGCGACGGAAGTTACCTTGAAGACCAGGACATGTGGAGATATACCGGGATCTTCAGAGACGTTTACTTGCTCAGCCGGGATGTATCCCGCATACAGGATGTGTTCAGCAGGGCAGTCTTGTCTGAAGACCTCACTCAGGGAGAACTTCAAATCGATTTAACGGCGAAGGGACGCTGCCATGCAGAGGTTCTGCTGAAAGATGAAACAGGAGAAACGGTCGGTCATATAGCCAGGGAAATAAATGGAACTGAATCATTAAGCATGACTGTGGACAGTCCGGTTCTCTGGAATGCTGAAAACCCTGTACTGTATGATCTGTATGTAAAAAGCGGCGAGGAAGTCCTGCACTTTCACGTAGGGTTCAGGCGGATCACAATTGAAGACGGAGTCTTTAAGATTAATAATGAAGCAGTCAAATTAAAGGGTGTGAACCGCCATGATTCTCATCCGCTGCTTGGCCATACGATCCCTCTGAATCATATGAAAAAAGATCTGCTTCTGATGAAAAAACATAATATGAACACCGTCAGAGCTTCGCACTATCCGAATGATCCAAGGTTTTTGACCCTTTGCGACCAGCTTGGTTTTTATGTCATTGATGAAGCGGATCTTGAATGCCACGGTGCAGGAGAAGCGGGCGATATTCACTGGCTCAGTAAACAGGAGGACTGGCAGGCTGCGTTTTTGGACCGGATGGAAAGGCTTGTCGAGAGAGACAAAAACAATCCTTCCGTCATCATTTGGTCACTCGGAAATGAGGCAGGGTACGGAATCAATCATATCAAAATGGCGGAATGGACGAAGAAAAGAGATACAACAAGGCTCACTCATTACGAAAGTGCCGCAGAAGGATACAAAGGGCATGAAAATACAGAAGCCCTTGATATGGAAAGCAGAATGTACCCTACTCTTAAGTATGTAGAGGACTATGCCAAAAATGAAAACAAGACAAAGCCGATGTTCCTATGTGAATACTCGCATGCCATGGGAAACGGGCCGGGAGATGCGGCTGACTACTGGGAGCTGATTTACAGGTATCCAAAGCTTATGGGCGGATGCATCTGGGAATGGAATGACCATGGAATCAGCAGGACAGATGACAGCAGAAACGTGTCGTATGCCTATGGCGGGGATTTCGGCGAGAGCATTCACGAGGGAAATTTTTGCATAGATGGACTCGTTAAGCCGGACAGAACCCCTTCAACTGGCCTGAAGGAAATAAAGGCCGTGTATAAACCGGTCCGTTTTACAATGAAGAGCGCCGAAGAAGGATTGGTTGAAGTAACGAACCTGTTCGACTTTACCAATCTCTCAGACTATGAAATTCAATGGATGGTGGAACGGGACGGTAAAGTAGTTCAGCAGGATGTCATTTATGATCTGGACCTTGACCCGAAAGCGTCAAAAGTCATTCAGATTCCTTACGACATTCCGGAAACATCAGTCAGCAGCTATTACCTGACCGTTTCCCTCCTTCAGAAAAAGACGACTCTTTGGGCTGGAAAAGGTCATGAACTCGGTTTTGAACAGTTCCAGCTGCCGGTCATTAAACAAGTTCCAGAAAAACGAACAGGAAAGCATCCTCTAAAAACTGAAAGAAACGGCAATAAACTTGTAATTACAGGTCTTGATTTTACTTATCACTTCAACCTTGAAGAGGGACAATTTGAAAAGTTGTCGCTCAATGACTATGAATGCCTTGCGGGAATTCCGTCCTTTACGGTTTGGAGGGCGCCGATTGATAATGACGCACCTATTATACAAGAGTGGAAGAAACATGGCTTTGACAAGCTGAACCCGCACATTTACAAGTCGGAAGTTGTCCAGGAAGATGAAAGCTTGATTGAACTGCAGGTCCATTTTTCATTAAGCGCATTCAGCCGTTTCCCGGTAGTGAAAGGAACAGCAACCTGGAAGGTGCACAGCAGCGGAGCCATTGCGGTTACCTGTAAGGCTGATGTAAACGGAGATAGTCCTTATCTTCCGAGGTTTGGCCTTGAAATCCCGATGCCAAAAGAAAACGATGAAGTGGAGTATTTCGGATACGGTCCTCACGAAAGCTATATCGATATGAAGTCATCCGTACGGAAAGGCAGGTATCTCAAAACCGTTCAAAGCATGCACGAGCATTACATTTATCCGCAGGAGAACGGATCCAGGTACGGGACAGACTGGGCGATTGTGTCCAATGAACTCGGGATGGGACTGAAGTTTTCTTCAAACGAAAGCTTTTCCTTTAATGTCTCCAGCTATGCGCTTGATGATTTGACTACTGCGTCACATGATCATGAATTGAAGCTGGACGACAGCAGAACATGGGTTTATATTGATTACAAAATGAGCGGTGTAGGTTCAGGAGCTTGCGGGCCGGCGCTTGCTGAAAACTATCAGGTGAACGAGAAGAAAATCAGCTTTTGGTTTGAAATGGAGCCGGTATTTAAAGAGTATTAAGGGTGAGGCGAAAAGACCAACCGGGATGACGGCTGGTCTTTTCGCTTTTTATACAGTGTTCGTCATTCTCAGTAAAGCAGTAAAATAGACTGATGGTATAAGAACTTCATTAAAACAAGAGTTCGGACGGGGGAAGCGTAATATGGATGTTTTAATTGAAAAAGTGGGCCGCCAAACGGCTGTTGAAATTCTGGGGTGGCGCTATGAGGCACCGTACGACTTTTATAACATGGAAGTAAGCGAAGAGAACATTCATGGAATGCTTTCACATCCCTATTATGCAATAAAGAACAAAGCGGGGGAGATAGCAGGCTTTTTCTGTTTCGGCATCACGGCTCAGGTTCCAAGCAGATTCATGGCTCAAATCTATTCGGCAAACATGATTGATATCGGCCTTGGCATGAATCCTCACTTAACCGGAAAAGGGCAGGGATCTGCATTTTTTGCCTTTATTCTCAATCAGGCAAGAGCAGGCTTTCCGAATACCCCGCTCCGGCTGACGGTGGCCTGCTTTAATGAGCGTGCTTCGCGCATTTATGAGAAAGCGGGCTTTAATGAAGCGGCAAGGTTTGAGAATGAGGGGGTCACGTTCAAAGTTATGGTGCTGCAGGAGCCTGGATTTAAGAGGATCTAGCAAGCTCTGATATTGGTGAGCTTGCTAGTGTTTACCCTTTAAGTGATCCGAAAAAATACAGGATCCCAAAGACAAGAAGTGCTCCAATAATCAGCAGCAGGGCAATGATGCTGAAGAGGATCCATCCAAGACTTTTTCTGCCGGTCTGGATAAAGAAAATACATAGAGCGAAAATGGTAAAGAAATAACCAAGCACCGCCCACAGCCACCTGTTTTTATTGTATTTAGGAGCTTTTATGAATAAGTAAACCGCAAAAACAGCACTAAAAAGAAAATTGTACAGCCATTCCATAGATTAAAACCTCTATTTCTGTTTAGTTATAAATCTTTATTTCTTCTGAAAAAATCGTATCCGCCCCTTTTGATCAAACTGAATTCCTTTAAAATCTTTTTTGACGTTGATGCCGATCGTCATGTAGATAAAAAGCGGAAGCCAGAAGATCAATAAAATGATTTTGGTCAACAGCGGCAGATCCCCCTCAAAAGGAATCAAGCTGCCGATTTTAAGGTAGATGAGAAAGCAGATCAGCCCTATAATCATTTCCATACCCGTATCACCCTTTCTATTCATTCATTGTACCGTTTGCTTCCTGAAAACGGCAATAATAAACGAGTGAAAACCCCGTGGTAAGGTTGAAAAGTGGAAGAAATGCCTGTTGAGCCGTTAGGGAGTGATGTGAAGGGTTGTAAGTACGTGTGAAATGCCTGTTCAGCCCGTCGGGAGTGATGTGAAGGGTCATAAGAAAGTGTGAAATGCTTGTTCAGCCCGGCGGGAGTGATGGGAAGGGTCATAAGAGAAGAGGAAATAACCCCTCATCCCAGCTGGAGTGATGTGAGGGGTCATAAGAGAGGAAGAAATAACCCTTCAGCGCAGACTGAGCGATGTGAAGGGTCATAAGAAAACAAGATGCCTCCTGCTGCCGGCAATGCCGGCCGGGTCATACAGCTGTCTGATTCAATACATGCTCGATAAACGCAAGCGTCTGATCAATAATGATCTGCTGATCATGATCAAGTGTAGCCACATGGTAGCTGTTTTCAAGGACAATCATTTTTTTATGCTCGGACGAGATTTCATCCATGATGAGCCTGGAGTTATCCGGCGGAACGACGTGATCCTCTGTTGATACAAAAACGAGTGCCGGGCATTTGATTTCATGTAAGTTTTGTCTTACCAGCGCCATAAGCTTATTAATTTCTTTTATGGATTGAACCGGTGTTTTATCGTACGCAAGCTCGGTAACAGCAGGATTTTTGATATCCGATCCGATGGCATCAAGAAAACGGGCCTGAATCTGCTGGGCGCCTGCCATAGTAGGGATTTCAACCGCTGCGTTGATCGGGATAATCGCTTTTATTTCCGGATGTTTTTGGGCAAGGTAGAGTGTCAGTGTGCCGCCCATGGACAGGCCGGTCACAAAGATCGTGCTGCAGCGGTCTTTAAGCCACTGGTAGCCTTCTTCTACAGAAGCAGTCCAATCCTCATAAGTGGTTCCTTCCATTTCCTCATAGTGCGTGCCATGGCCTTTCAGCCTCGGACCGCAAACCGTGTATCCTGCTTTTGCATAAGCCTCGCCGAGCGGACGCATGCTTTGGGTGGAGCCGGTAAATCCGTGTGATACGAGAATACCTATTGAATTTCCTTCAAAGTAAAATGGTTCTGCGCCTTCTAATACGGGATAACGTTCTGACATCCTCATTCCTCCTTTAAAAATGAAAATCCTTTCTCAGAACGATTCGATACCGGACATACAATCTCCTACTTAAGAATGAGAATCTTCGTTCCATTTAAGGATTCAAAAATTGTGAAATTGTGGTAAACTTTCTCTTATTACAGGACGGAGGAACCAAAATGAATCAGCTTAAACACGTCCATCCGCTCGGCTGGAACATCCTGATCGGAACCATTTTCGGGCGCATGGCAACATCTATGAGTCTTCCATTTTTAGCAATCTATTTAACGCAGGTGAAGGGCGTATCGGCCGCTATGACCGGAACCATTATTGCCGTAAGCTCGCTTGCAGGTATTTTATCAAGCTTCTATGGCGGATATCTGTCAGACAAACTGGGCAGGAAAAAAGTGCTGATCACATCTATTTTCGGATGGGTATTCGTTTTTATCGGCTTTGGCGCTGCTGATACGGTTTTCGCATTCTTCATTATGAATGCGCTGAACGGAGTATGCCGATCCGTATTTGAACCGACATCAAGAGCCCTTTTATCCGACCTGACAGAGCAGAAAAACAGACTTCTTATCTTTAATTTAAGGTACGCCGCAATCAATGTGGGGGTCGTCTTTGGACCGCTGCTCGGTATTTACTTGGGTTCGGCAAAAACTACATCACCGTTTTTTATAGCCGCCATTATCTATGCCCTCTACGGGTTTTCCCTTTTGATTACGTTTATGAAAACATCTCATAAAACCGAAACGAAGGCGGCTGTGCGGATTTCTTTTAAAGAAGCTTTGCACGTGACAAGAAAAGATAAATTGCTTCTTTTATCTCTGGTCGGCCTCATCCTGTGCATCACCGGATTTTCACAGCTGACCTCGACACTGCCTCAATTCTTTGCGATGTCGCCTGACATTAAAGACGGGGCTAAAACATTTTCAATCCTGCTGTCGCTAAATGCCGTGACAGTGCTGGTGATCCAGTATCCGATTGTAAGAGTTGCAAAAAAACATCCTCCCATTTTTTCTATTATTCTTGGGAATATGCTGGTCGGAATCAGTCTTTTCAGTTTTGCATTCGCCCACAGCATCTGGCTGATTGCACTTGTGGTCATCTTGTTTACAGTAGGAGAGGTTCTCCTCTTCTCCATGATGGACGTCCTCATCGATGAACTGTCAAACCCTGAGATGAAGGGAACGTATTTTGGAGCTATGGGCTTTACCCAGCTTGGAAATGTCATCGGCCCCTGGATCGGCGGAATCCTGCTTGATGCATACGGAATAAGCAGCCCTGCGGCCGTCTTCAGCTGTCTCATGCTTGTGACCCTATCAGGAATTCCGGTTCTTTTTCTGGTGAAAAAAGAAATGGAAAGAAAAGTCGAAGCGAGCGTTCTTAACCAACAGGCATCCCTGTAAAAATGTTAAAAAATTGAAACTTATAGATCCCCTGGTCGTATTACTTAAAAAAGGGGGACCAAACATGAAAAAACTTAGCGCATTGTTTGTTGTTGCCGCTGCACTGCTTTCGGGAGGATGTTCGCTTGAGGCGAATGCCGTGCCGAAAGATGTTAAAAGTGATATTCAAAAGGAATTTGGTAGAGACATTTATGTCCCGGAATTTGATGAGTATCCGGTGGTATATGCCGAAGTTTTTTACCCGCCGGCGGAAATAAAGAACGGAAAGAAGGATCTGGAACTGACCTATGCATCTGAGATTGGGGAGCTGGAAAAAGAGGAGAAAAAGTCACCTGATTCGGCAGATTCCAAGCTTTTTTACGGTCCTTACAGCGGTGAACCGAAATTCAGACTTACCTACAGCTCCTATAAGCTGGATTTAGATAAAGACGAGAGCAGGGTTGTGGATGGTGAAAACGTTCAATACAACAAACTTGAAGATAAATTTCTTTTAGTATCCTTCAATGCAGAGGGAGGATCCTACAGTTTTGAATTTTTACTGAGCAGTGATTTTTCAGAAGAGGATGCGCTTGATGTTATAGAGGAAGTGATTAAGCATACAGAAGAGAAGTGATTTCGGTCACTTCTCTTTTATTTTTATAAAGATCTTTCTGCCTTGCTGTCTTTCATTTTGCCAGTGTAAAACGGAAGGGCAAGAAGCATAAACAGGCAAAACGCAACAGCCTCCAGCGAAAGAATATACCACGGATACGGACCAAGGAAATCAATCGGAGTCGGATTCACCGGCTTTTGCGAAAGGAACATATAATTTCCGCCAAGTGCGTGATTGATGAAAAAGATACAGACAGCGGCCAAATTCAGAAAGCCCATTGTTTTGAAAACGGACGTAAACGTGACCTGATATCCCTCCGTCCATACAAAAAAGAAACAGGTCATCATGATAACCGAGTGGGTCAGGAAAAAATGAAAATAACGCAGATGAGGGAAACTGTAGTTGAGTTCAGGAGTCAGGAGGGCAAGTCCTGCGCCTGCAATTCCGATAAAATAAACAACCTCAAAAATACGTCTGTCTTTTGTGATCAGCAGGATGATGCATAAAAACAGACTCATGCTGCACAGTTCAAGCGGCAGTGTATAGGCGGCGTTCCACGTTCCATTCCAAAGGAGCCAGATATGGTAGGCTGCTGCACTCCGGTTCCTGCAAGCAAAAGTCTGAATCCTAAATTCCATCCCTTATGAAGAAAGGTTTTCCGCATACCATACATGCAAGCAAGCAGGAAGAGCAGAAAACAGAGTCCTCCTAGATGAGCGGGAGAAAATAATGTGAAGGGATTTTTTTCATAGGATGTGCTGAAAAAAGAAATCAAAGGATTCAACTCTCTTCATTTTTCTCTCATTATAATGGTTTCATTATTGATTAAAAAGATAAAAAATGGAAGAAACATCAGTTGATTATTATCATTATGTATATTATTATTGAAAGTGATAATAAAAGTTGGAGGGTTATAAAAATGAAGAAAAAAATGGACCTGATCCTTCATCCTGTCCGGTTAAAAATTGTTCAGTCCCTTTTGAACGGAAAGACAATGACGGTACAGCAGCTCGCTGAGCGGGTGGAAGATGTTCCGCAGGCTACGTTATACAGACATCTGAAGAAGCTTCTCGAAGCAAACATTCTTTCAGTGGTCCAGGAAAATCAGATTAGAGGAACAGTTGAGAAAGTGTATGCATTGAATGAACCCGCTATTCAGTCCCATGAGGATTTGCTCAATCTCACAAAAGAGGAGCATCTTGAAATGTTTATGCATTTCACCACTCATTTAATGGGGATGTATGAAGCTTATTTGGAGAAGGATAACCCTGATTTAGTAAAGGATGGTGTAACCTACAGGGTTGCAAATGTTCACCTCTCCGACGAGGAGTTTATGGAAACAGCCCAAGAAATCGGGAAGGTCGTTTTGAAGGCAATGAAAAACGAGCCTTCACCTGAACGAAAAAGCAGAAACATTGCAACGATTGTCATACCTGAGTAGCAGCCATTGGGAGGGATCTTATGAAAAAATTGGAAATGAAGCTTGCATTGTTTATCGGCGTCATATGTTTTGGGGCAGGTTTTTTGCTGCTGCCTTACCAATTAGAGACCTTAAATTCAGCGCTGCCGCAAAGCGAATTTGAAAAAATGACAGCGGATATGCAGGTGGGGATTATGTCTCTGGCTTTTTCCGCGCAGCTGTTTTTGATGAGTTTCCTGTTAGCCTGGGCCGGGTTTCATCTTGCACGCAAAACGGGTTTTTCGTTTGACATTCTGCAGTCTTTTTTTGAAAAAGGGCAAAACAAATCGTTTGCAGGTAAACCTTTTGTGCTTGCTGTCATCTTTGGTGGAATAACAGGGTTTCTTATTGTTGCTTCGGATCGTTTTTATTTTGAAAACCGCATTCTGCAATTAAATGAGTTCAGTCCTGAATTTTCATGGCTCGGTTTGGCTGCGGGTGTAGTAGGAGGAGGCGTTTTTGAAGAAACACTTCTCCGCCTGTTTTTTGTCTCCTTTCTTGTATGGGGATTCCGCAAGATTTTCAGAACATCAGGCAAGACCGTATACTGGGCAGCGATCCTCATTGCTGCTTTGGGATTTGCTGCGCTGCATTTACCCTTTACATTCGTCGTGTTCGGCGAGCTTACAGGGTTAATCGTGTTCAGAAGCTTTTTGCTTAATGGCATTGGGGGAATTTTCTTCGGCTATCTGTATTGGAAAAATGGATTCGAATACGCAATTATTTCTCATATGTTTGCCCATATTTCCATGCAGCTGCTGTTTATTCCGCTATTCTATTAATGTTAGAAAAGGAGATTGACAGATATGATTAAGGTCACGGATGTATCAAAATCATTTGGGAGTCACACAGTGCTGAATGGTGTGAATTTTAAAGCGGAAGAAGGAAGGATTATCGGGCTGCTCGGTCCGAACGGTGCGGGAAAGACGACGTTTATCCGGATCCTGAATGGCGTCATCAAGCCCGACAGCGGTGAAATCTCCATTTTTGGCCATGATCCTGCCTCAAGCGGAGATGAAATCAGGAAGCTGTCCGGTGTTGTGACGGAAAGTGCCGGCCTCTATCACCAGTTAAGCGGCCAGGAGAATCTTGCGTTTTTTGCTGATTTATACGGTGTAAAAGAAAAATCAAGAACTGGAGAACTGCTTGAGCTTTTTGACCTTGCCGAACATAAAGACAAACCTGCAGGCACCTACAGCACAGGCATGAAAAAACGTCTTGCGCTGGCGAAAGCACTCCTGCATAAACCAAAGCTACTTTATTTAGATGAACCAACAAACGGGTTAGATCCGGACGGCATTAAAATGGTCCTGTCCTATTTGAAAAAATACAACAAAGAAACAGGCACAACCATCATCATCTGTTCCCATGTTCTTCATCAGCTTGAACCTGTCTGCGACTCTTTTGCGTTTCTTGAAAACCGCACGATTGTTGAACAGGGCACGGTATTAGAGCTGTCCGATAAATACTTGAATGAGGTCAAAGTGAAAGTTATAACGGAGCCTGCTATGATTCAAAGGGGTGCAGCAAGTTTTCCTTTTGACCAGCTGAAACCGGGAGAGGCGGTGTTCACTCTGCCTTCCAAAGAACACATTTCAGGGCTGCTGAGGGAACTTTTGAAAAAGCATTCCATTTATTCAGCTGAGATGGTAAACAGCGGACTTGAGGCCATCTATTTTAAAGTAAGGGAGATGCACAATGAACAGCACAATCATGAAGGCCATCATTAAAAAAGACCTTAGAGACATTATCCGCAGCAAGAACCTGTTTGCCGTACTGATCATTATCCCTGTTCTTTTTTCAAGCGTCATCCCTGCAGCCATTCTCTCTGCCGCTCTCTTTTTAGATCTTGAGGAACTTGCCGGCAGTGACGCGGAGAGGATGATCGCGAGCTTCATGACCCAGCTGAACCGGGAAAGCATTGCTTTTGAAACAGTTGAACAGCAATTTGTCTTTTTATTTTTAAATTACATGCTGCCGTCTCTTTTTCTCCTCGTGCCGATTATTACAGCAAGCGTAGTCGCAGCGAACAGTTTTGTTGGAGAGAAAGAGCGAAGAACACTTGAAAGTCTCCTGTTTTCGCCAGTGTCTGTCAAAACGCTGTTTGTGAGCAAGATCATTGGATCATTCTTGCCTTCGCTGCTTGTATCGTTTGCAAGTTTTGTTCTAAGCGGGATCATTATCAACAGTCTCGGCTATCAGATGTACGGACAAATGATTTTCCCGTCCGCTAACTGGCTTGTTCTTATTTTCTGGCTGTCTCCGATGGTTTCCCTGCTGACAGTCCTGCTGAACGTGCTGATCTCTTCACGGGTGAAGACGTATCAGGAAGCACAGAACATCGGAGGGGTCATTGTCCTGCCGGTGGTCGCCATGATGGCGGGTCAGGCAAGCGGGCTCTTTTTAGTAGGGTCTGGAGTCACGTTTTTAATCGGGCTAGGCCTGCTCCTTGTGAATTTGCTGCTGATAAGCAGAATGGCAAAGTTCAGCGACCGGTATATGCTGTTTGAAAAGCAGATTCATTAGAGTTTTGGGATAGTGCCATCAAGCGAAGGGATCGGGGAATTGAAGGCACTTATCCGGGAGAACGGATGCCTCAGTTGGAGAAATCTTGGATTTGATGGCACTTATCATGGAGAATAGAACCCTCAAGCGGAGAGATTTCAGAGTTGATGGCACTTATCAGGGAGAACAGAATACTCAAGCGGAGAGATCTCAGAGTTGATGGCACTTATCCAGGAGAACAGAACACTCAAGCGGAGAGATCTCAGAGTTGATGGCACTTATCCGGGAGAACAGAACCCTCAAGCGGAGAGATCTCAGAGTTGATGGCACTTATCGGGAAGAATAGAACCATCAAGCGGAGAGATTCGATAGGTTGATGGCACTTATCGGGAAGAATAGAACCATCAAGCGGAGAGATTTCAGAGTTGATGGCACTCATCCGAGAGAATAGAACCCTCAAGCTGAGAAATCTCAGAGTTGATGGCACTTATCGAGAAGAACAGAACCCTCAAGCAGAGCAATCCCAGAGTTGATGGCACTTATCCGGGAGAATAGAACCCTCAAGCAGAGCAATCCCAGAGTTGATGGCACTTATCCGGAAGAACAGAACCCTCAAGCAGAGCAATCCCAGAGTTGATGGCACTGATCCAGGAGAACAGAACCCTCAAGCGGAGCAATCCCAGAGTTGATGGCACTGATCCGGAAGAACAGAACCCTCAAGCAGAGCAATCCCAGAGTTGATGGCACTTATCCGGCAGAAAAGAACCCTCAAGCAGAAAAATCTCAAAGCTAATGGCACTAATCAAACAAGGGAGAGCGAATAAATGGATACAGCTATACTTGTACTTGATATTCAAAAGGGCTTTATCGGCCAAAAAGCTCGAATGCCCGCAGCAGGACATCACATTGAACCGATGCTGAAAAATGTAAATGACATTGTAAAGAAAGCTGATCATACAAAACTGCCCGTTGTGTATATTGGCAATGAATATGAACCAAAACAATTCATTTCCAATTTTTTAACAAAGAAATCAGCATTAAAAGGAAGCGAGGGGGCTGAACTGGATGAGAGGCTTCTGAGGGTGAATGATCGTTATTTTTCGAAAAGCAAATCAAGTGCGTTAAGCAATCCGGAGCTAGTTTCATATTTAACGGCTAACAGTATTAAACACTTAGTTATTGTTGGTTTGTTTGCAGAAGCCTGTGTAGCTGCAACTGCACTCGATTCCATCCGCAGGCAATTCACTGCAACAGTTGTAAAAGATGCAATAGCAAGCATGAGTGATACAAGAAAAGAGAAGTCTTTAAAGTACATGCATTCAAAAGGGGTTGCGATTGTTGAATCCTCCCATTTATTCAAGAATACCTTCATTGAACACTTGGGATAGTTCTTTAAAGTTTCCGTCAATCAAATCGTACCAGGTTAACTGGTCCTCAGACTGTATAACCACAAAACAACCCCCTCTGACATATCAGCGGGGGTCTCTTCATTAAATCTTAAGATCAATTTTTGCGTTTTTCTTCAGTTCTTCTACTTTTTGAGCCAGAAGTTCCTGTTGTTTTTGCTGTTTGAGAGATTGCTCGATTTGAGGTTTTACTTCTTCAAGCTTAGGTACTTCCTGTTTAGCTGCTTTTCCTTGCTCTGCGTACTGGTCATACGTTTTTTGAATCTCTTCATCAGAGATTTCGCCTGCAGGCACTTCTTTTTCGATATACTGTCTGAATTTGATGTCATCAGCAATCTGAGACTCAAGAGTTTTCATGTCCATGCCTGATTTTTTGAGTGCTGCTTCAAATTCTTTTTCTGTTTTGAATTGTTTTTTCGTTTCATCAAGCTGTTTTTTTACGTCTTCATCAGATGCTTTGTAGCCTTTTTTGTCGGCTTCCTGCATAAGAAGGGTTTGTCCGACTAAGCTGTCAAGCGTCTGCTTTTTTACTTGTTCGGCAGCTTCCTTGGACGTTGGATCCTGTCCCATTTGCTGCATTTGTCCCTGTGTTGCCTGAAGGACGCTGTTGTAGTCTTTTCCAAGAATCTCTTCGTCATTAACGAGAGCGACCGTCTTCTTCTCATCCACTTGCTGCTTTTCTAATTTTTTCTGCATTTCTTCCATTTGCTTTTGCTGTTCCTTCTGCTGATCGGTTTCGGCTGTTTTTGCTTTATTTTCTGTTTTAGCCTCTTTGCTTTCTTCGTTGCCTCCGCATGCGGCTAAAACAACGGCCATCAGACCTGTTATGAGTGAAAACATTATTTTTTTCATCATCGATCTCCTTCCTTTAAGCTAGAAGTATAATTTTTTCTAAAAAAAAATCATCTAGTGCGCATTATAAAGGAAATGAATTGAAAAAGAAACCTTATGGGGCAGTTGTAACGAGATGTAATACGATTGAAACCTTTTTTACGAGCTAAAAAATGTCTTAAGATATGTTAGAATATGGGTGTTGGAAAAGGGGGAATCAATCATATGGGAAAAGTGGTCGGTTTTGAATTAAGCAGCAAACATCCGGAAAAAGCGGCAGCATTTTACGAGTCGGTGTTCGGATGGGATGTTGGCGAGCCGGTCTGGGATTACAGACAGGTAAAGACAGAACAGGGTGCAACGGGAATAAACGGCGGAATCAGCAAAGGACCGGAGGATTTTCCTCATGGAACAAGAATTCAGATAGAAGTAGATTCAATTGATCAGACACTTGCCGCTGCTAAAAGGAATGGAGCTGTAATCGTCAGAGAAAAGATGGAATTTGATGACTTTTATCTTGCGTATGCAACAGACCCTGCAGGCATCGGGTTCGGTTTAGTAGAAAGAAAGAATTCTTTACATAAAGGAGATTAATCAATGGCTAAACTGCCTCCAAAACCATGTTCAGAGTCACGGGTTTTTCAGACAAACCGCGTGCTGCCTCCGGATACAAACAATCATCAGACCCTGTTTGGAGGAAAGCTGATGGCCTATATCGATGTTGTAGCATCCATTTCAGCATCCAAGCACTGCAGAACAGAATGCGTCACGGCCTCAATGGATTCGGTTGATTTCCTGCACCCGATCCGTCCGGCAGATGCGGTGCATCTTGAATCATTTGTGACGTTCACTGGAAGGTCGTCGATGGAAGTGTTTGTAAAAGTGACAGCAGAGGATTTAAAAAGCGGGAAATCAAAGGTCGCAGCAACAAGCTTTATTACGTTCGTCTCACTTGACGAAAATGGCCGGCCGAAAGAAGTTCCAGCTGTCTTTCCGGAATCCGATGAGGAAAAATACTTATTCGCAACAGGTGATGAGCGCTCGCAGATCAGAAAATCAAGAAGAAAAGCAAGCATTGCCTTCTCTGAACAAATTAAACAATATTGAGGAATCATTCATGTTCATTCTATACAGAAGACTTCTTGCAGAAGATGTAAAACCGGGCCTGCTCGACCATTTTGTCAGGTATCAGAAAACTGATCGGGTATGGTATGCGGAAAATGGCCAGTTCAGGGAAAAGGAAGATTCTTTTACCGATGATTGGGACCGTGAAAAGAAGAATGAAGTCATTCAATCCCTCAAGCAATGCATGCGGGCTGGAGGAACTGTCATTGGCGCCTTCCTGGGAGAGCACCTGATAGGTTTTGCCGCGGTTGAAGGAAAGAAGTTCGGGAGAAGCCTGCACTATCTTGAACTGTCATATATTCATGTCTCAAAAGAGACGCGGGGCAGAGGGACAGGTCTTGAGCTTTTTAAACTTGCCTGCACATATGCCAAACAAATGGGTGCTGAAAAACTGTACATTGGCGCACATCCATCCGTGGAAACACAGCATTTTTACCGGAAAGCAGGCTGCGTGCCTGCTAGAGAAATTAATCGGGAGATATACAGCCGCGAGCCGCTGGATCTTCAGCTTGAAGTGTCACTTGATCCTTTTTAAGGATCTTTTTTTTGTTTACATTCTTAACAGAATCTACATTGACTTTTTCACCACTGGGTCATATAGTTAAATACGTTAAAAGTTAAATTGTTGAACTAATAATTTTGATAGATGCAGAACTTGACACAAAAGGAGGGATTGGGCATGTCATGTAGTAAAATTACCGAGCTCGTCGACCGGTACATAGCGGTTTCCTATTCTGTGACGAATATCGCGGAAACGCTTGTAAAAGAACAGATCGGCAGTGATCTGACGAATGATCAGCACTATATGCTGAGATACATGAGCGGGGCAAAGACCTGCACATCGACTGAACTGGCAGCTGCTTTTAATGTAAAAAAAAGTGCCATTACGGCCATCATTACACGTCTTCATGAAAAGGGGCTGATTGAACGCGACCGCGACGAAAATGACCGCCGAGTTGTTTACTTAACGCTGTCTGATAAGGGACATGAACTGTTTGAAAAAGCGGAAAACCGCATACATACGCTCGTAGAATCATTTATCAATAAATTTGATCCCGAAGAGATCACGCAGTTTATTGAAACCTATGAAAAGCTGAACAGACTTCTGCTTGAAAACAAAGAAAAGCATACGGGGGAATCTGAGTGAATACGATAATTAAACAAAAATGGTTTGTCCTGATTCTTTGGATTGCCGTTATTGCCGGACTGCTGTTTACAGCTCCGAACATGGCGGACCTGGTCCGGGAGAAGGGGCAGATCGATGTTCCTGAGGGCTATTCCTCTTCCTACGCATCTGAAATTCTTGATGAGGTGCAAAAAGAAGAAGGCGGGGAAGATTCAAGTTCGGTGGCACTTGTCTTTTACAGCGAGAAAAAGCTGACGAAATCAGAGATTTCCGAAGCGGAAAAGGCAATCCGCACGCTTGAAAAAGAAGAAGATAAACTCGGTATAACCGAAATTCTCACCCATTTTAACGAAAAAAGCCTCAAAGAACAGCTTGTCTCAAAAGACGGCAAAGCGATTCTTGCATCTGTCAATGTCGCATGGAACGACCGCGAACCGGAAGAAGTGAGAGATGCTCTCTATGAAGCAATCAGCGATGTGGACGTTGAATATGACTATACAGGCAACTGGATGATCAATGAAGACTTGATAAAGAGCTCTGAAGAAGGATTGAAAAAGACAGAGGGCATTACGGTTATTTTTATACTCGCAGTGCTACTTCTTGTCTTTAGATCCATCGTGGCGCCTATTATCCCGCTTCTTGCGGTGGGCTTCACGTATCTTGCTTCACAGTCTATCGTTTCGTTTTTAGTAGATTCATCGGATTTTCCTATCTCGAACTACACTCAGATTTTCCTTGTAGCCGTTCTATTTGGAATTGGAACCGACTACTGTATTTTGATTCTGAGCAGATTTAAAGAAGAATTGGCCGTAAGTGAAACAGTGACTGATGCCATCGTGGCAACGTATAAAAACGCGGGCCGGACAGTCTTTTTCAGCGGCGTTGCCGTCATGATCGGCTTTGCTGCCATCGGATTTTCACAGTTTAAACTCTACCAGTCAGCTTCGGCGGTTGCAGTCGGTGTGGCTGTGCTGCTTATCGCGTTATTTACGATTGTGCCGTTTTTCATGGCCGTGCTCGGCGGGAAGATTTTCTGGCCGTCCAAAAGCAAAGCAGAACACGGGGAAAGCCGACTTTGGAGCATCCTCGGCAGATTCTCGCTTGCCCGCCCGCTGCTCTCCCTGCTGATTGTTGCAGCCATTTGCGTGCCGTTTCTGGCCGTTTATGACGGCGAACTGTCATTTGATTCTCTTGAAGAAATCAGCGGAGATGTTTCCTCGATCAAGGCATTTAATGCCATTGCCGACAGCTTTGGACCGGGTGAATCCATGCCCACACAGATTGTAATGCAAAATGATGAAGAAATGGACTCTGCAGAATATGCAGCATTGGCCGAAAAAATCAGCCAGGAGGTCGAAAAAGTCGACCTTGTTGATAATGTCCGGTCCGTTACCCGTCCGGCGGGAGAGCCAATTGAAGACTTCTTCGTTGCCAAACAGGCGGAAAACCTGAGCGATGGACTCGGCGACGGCAAAGAAGGAATCGATGAAATCAGCAAAGGATTGAACGAGGCCGGCAGCGAGCTGTCAAAATCACAGCCCCAGCTGAATGACGCAACAGAAGGAATTAACGGACTGATCTCGGGAACGTCTGAACTCCAGTCAGGCATTAATGAGGTTCAGTCAAATCTTGTCAAGATTGAAGACGGCATTCGTCAGGGCAGCACCGGCTCGGCGAAAATTAAAGAGGGGCTTTTGAATACAAAGGCAAAGCTTGAGGAGCTTTCAGCCGGGTATGAAGAGCTTGAGGCTAATTATAAGTTATTAGGAACTGGACTCGGCGAACTTACTGCAGGTTATAAAGAATTGGAAGCTGGTCTTTCATCATTGAATCAAGCATTCAACAAGCTTAATAGTAATGATTTTGCTGCATTGGGTCAGGAGTATACAAAGCAAGAAGGTAATTCCAATAAAAGTTTAGAAAGCGACACTAGATACCAAACGCTTGTAGGAACAGTTGCGACAGCAAAAGAATCTCTCAACTTACTGTCTCCCGGTCTTAGTGAGCTGAACGGAAAGCTATCCGCGGTCTCAGCCGGCATGACCCAGGCAAACACAGGCTTCACCCAGGCAAACAACGGTCTTGCACAATTCCCTGGCGGCATCGACGCTCTTATTAAAGGCATTGATCAGCAGCTTGCGGGACTTAATCAGCTCGCTGACGGCCAAGGGCAGATTGTCGGAAACATGCCGAAATTTTCAAACGGGCTTGGAGAAGTCAATTCCGGCCAAAAGCAGCTGCTTGACGGGTTTGGAGATCTTGGCGGCCAGCTTGGTCAGCTGACGGACGGCTTAAATCAGAGTGCTGACGGGCTTAACCAAGTATCAGACGGGATCGGCTCTGCTCAGGATTACTTGACCGGTCTTTCCAAGTCCTCGGATCAAAATGGATTCTACCTGCCTGAGGAAGTTCTTGACAGCAAGGAATTTGCGCAGGCGCTTGATGCCTACATGTCTGAAGACCGGAAAACGATGACGCTTGATGTTGTGTTTGAAGCAAGTCCGTATTCCAATGAAGCGATTGAACAAGTGCCGGAAATTAAAGAAGCTGTAAACCGTGCTGTAAAGGATACAAAGCTTGAAAATGCAGATGTGGCCGTAGGCGGCATTACAAGCACAAACGCAGATTTGAGTACTGTTTCTGCACAGGATTACTCGCGTACAGTTATTTTAATGCTTGTGGGAATCTCTATTATTCTCATCTTTATGTTCCGCTCTCTGATTATGCCAATCTACATTATTGGTTCACTCGTGTTGGCCTACTTTACATCCATGGCGATCAATGAAGTGATTTTTGTAGACATTCTTCAGTACACAGGCATAAGCTGGGCCGTACCGTTTTTTGGATTTGTCATTCTTGTTGCGCTTGGCGTCGACTACAGTATTTTCCTGATGGACCGCTTCAATGAATACCGTGATCTGTCAGTAGGCGAAGCAATGCTGATGTCTATGAAAAAGATGGGGACAGTTATTATTTCAGCAGCCGTTATACTCGGAGGCACGTTCGCTGCAATGATGCCTTCCGGAATGCTTTCTCTGCTGCAGATTGCCTCCATCATTTTAATCGGATTGTTCTTATACGCACTTGTGATCCTGCCGCTGTTTATACCGGTTATGGTAAAAACATTCGGGTCAGCAAACTGGTGGCCGTTTAAGAGAGTATCGAACGAATAGCAACAGACGCAAAAAAGCTCCGGCAGTTATGCTGGAGCTTTTTTTGTATTTGAATATCAGAATGTCACTTCATCCTGATTTCTTACCACAAGAAGCGTTTTGCCTTTATCAAGTTCTTCTTCGAGCTTTTCGGCCATTTCAGTATCAAACCCGATTTCTTCCATTTTCACGACGAGTTTGTCATCTTTGCTTCTGAACACATTTTTTATCGCTGTTCCGACTCCGGTTACACCTACGCCGATTTTATTAGCGTCTGTTTCTTTGCGGTCGCGTCTGACGTGATCATTGTCGTGTGAGAGTATGTAGATATCCTCGTCCCTGATGCCGTCATGGCGCAATCTGTCAATCGATTCCTTCAGCTGTTCATCATCGTGAAAAACTTTGAATTTCGGTTTCATCTTTATCGCCTCCATGGTAAAAAGGTACCCGCTCTATGAAAGATTGAAACAAGGAAACAAGTACTCGAAAAAAACGGGAGGAATTTGCTATAATAGATTGAATGTCAATCATACACGTGCTTGTTTAAACAGGCATTTTTATAAGAATGGAAAGAGAGTGAAAAAATTATGGGCCGTAAATGGAACAATATTAAAGAGAAAAAGGCGTCTAAAGATGCAAATACAAGCCGGATTTACGCAAAATTCGGCCGGGAGATTTATGTAGCAGCCAAGCAGGGCGAGCCGAATCCTGAATCAAACCAGGCACTCCGCATGGTGCTTGAACGTGCAAAAACATACAGCGTCCCTAAAAACATCGTTGACCGCGCAATCGAAAAAGCAAAAGGAGGCTCTGAAGAAAGCTATGATGAGCTTCGTTATGAAGGCTTCGGGCCGAATGGTTCAATGGTCATCGTGGATGCATTGACAAACAACGTCAACCGCACAGCATCCGATGTCCGGGCTGCGTTTGGAAAAAATGGCGGCAACATGGGAGTTAACGGTTCGGTTGCGTACATGTTTGATGCAACTGCCGTTATAGGCGTTGAAGGAAAGAATGAAGAGGATGTGCTGGAGCTTTTAATGGAAGCAGATCTTGATGTGCGGGATATCCTTGAAGAGGAAGATTCTGTGATTGTCTATGCTGAACCAGACCAATTTCATGCTGTTCAGGAAGCATTCAAACAGGCGGGCATTACTGAATTTACCGTGGCAGAGCTTACGATGCTTGCGCAAAATGATGTTGAGCTCCCTGAAGATGCACAGGCACAATTTGAAAAAATGATTGATGCGCTGGAAGATTTAGAGGATGTTCAGCAGGTATACCACAACGTGGACCTGGGATAATAGATGAAAACAGGCGGAAAATCCGTCTGTTTTTTTATACCCAGATAAAAAATGAATAAAAAAGTGATCCATTTAAAAAATCCTGTCGTTTCCTGTACAAGAAGTTCAAAACGAACTTAAAAAAACGACAGGGAGCGTGTAATCATGAAAATCAAAAAATTGTTAGCACCTGCACTTGGATTATCCTTACTTGTACCAACTTTCGGAACGGCCGTCCAGGCAGAGGAAATGAAGCCGACAGTCAACACACCTGCAGCGCAGCTCAGAGCAGACCTTGACTACCTATTGTCAGAGCATTTTGTTTTAGCGGTAACAGCCATGACAAAGTCCTATGATGGAGCAAAAGATGCAGAGGCAGCAAACAAAGCTTTAGATCAAAATGCAGCTGACATGACTCCTGCCATTGCTTCAGTATACGGGGAAGAAGGCGCAGCTGAATTCGAGCGAATCTTCCGGGAACATAATAATTACACGGCCGATCTTGTAAATGCGGCAAAAGGAAATGACGAAAATGCCCGTGCAGAAGCAGAAAAAGAAGTCGCGGCATTTGTTGAAGAATTTTCAACCTTCCTTGGAACTGCAACAGAAGGAAAGCTTCCTAAAGAAGCAGCTGAAGAGGCAGTGAAAGTTCACGAAGCCCAGGTGCTTGAAGTTTTTGATAACTACGTAGAAGGCGACTACAAGGAAGCAAATGAAACATTCCGAGAAGGATATAAACATATGTATGTGATCAGTGACGCATTAGCGGGAGCCATCACAACTCAAATGCCTGAAAAATTCGAAAATACAAAATCCGATACACCTGCAGCTGACCTTCGCTCAACCTTGAACAGCCTTGCTGCTGAGCATTTCTCTTTAGCGGCTACCGGCATGCAAAAAGGATTTGACCAAACAGAAGATTATGACTTTGTCAGCTGGTCAGAAGATGCCAACACAGCAGACTTTAAAGCGGCAATCGGCTCTGTATATGGAGAAGAGGGTGCGGCACAGTTTGAAAAAGTATGGCAGGGCAACCACATCAATGCACAAGCTGAAATTGTAGCAGCTACGCTTGAAGGCGATGATGCGAAAATCACAGAATCTAAAGCAAAGCTTGATCAATTTGCAATGGACTTCGGCACATTCCTTGGTGCTGCAACGGGTGAAAACCTTCCTGCCAAAGACGCACAGGCAGCAATTAAGCAGCACGAAGCACTTGTAACACAAACGTTTGACCAATATGTTGCCGGCGACTACGATGCAGCTTACCAGTCATTCCGCGAAGGCTACAAGTTCATGTTCGGTGTAGGCCAGAACCTTGGAAATGCCATTGTGACGCAAATGCCTGATAAATTTGAAGCTTCAGCAATGCCTGAAGACATGCCAAAAACAGGACTCGGCGGAACAAGTGAAGCACTTCCGGCATCAGCAGCCGTATTTGCAGGCCTAGGCTCGCTCTTAGCTGCAGCAGCTCTTGTTCTTTTCAGAAGAAAAACGGCTCAACAGAAGTAATTGCTGAAAAGAGAGATGAGAGGGATGCTCTGTTTTAGAACACATGAGATTGGATCAGCTGCAAGCGCACTGATCCTTTCCCTCTTTTTTCCTTATTAGAACAAAACTATGTGATTTATAAACGGGGTGCATTGGAAAATGAAAAAAATCATCTTACTCGGCATAAGCAGCGTTATCTGTTTTATCCTCGCGGGCTACAGTTACGGGCTTTTCCCAACTCAATTATCCTCTACCGATACCTCCCCCAAAAAAGCAGAGCAAACGACTGTGCAGACGGAAAATGCTGCCGCCGGGGCAGATGGGTCTGAACGTCCGCTGAATGAATTTACCTTATTAAAAGCAGAAGTGAAAAAGCTGATTGAAGCCCAAAAAAGAGAGACTGCCCAGATGAAAGGCATCATCCCTGCAACCGTTGAAATCCCATCGATAAATGTGAATGCCCCAATTGAACAGGTGGGGATTCTTGACAACGGTCAGATGGGGGTGCCAGAGGACATTAATAATGTCGGCTGGTTTGAACCTGGAGTGAAGCCTGGAAGCAAGGGAAGCGCAGTTCTTGCAGGACATGTTGACAGCAAAACGGGTCCTGCCATCTTCTTTGATCTGAAAAAAGTAAAAGAGGGCGACGAAATCATCGTAAAGGATCAAAACGGAACAGCTCTTACGTTTATCGTAAAAAAGCAGGAAAGCTATGAACGTTCATCAGCTCCGATCGATGAAATCTTCCAGACGTCAGAAGGACAGAATTTAAATTTGATTACTTGTTCAGGAACGTTTGACCGCTCTGCAGGAACGCATGAGGAAAGACTTGTCGTGTTTGCAGAGTTAAAAAAGGAAAAGAAACCGGCAAAGAATGTTCCTCCCCCTGCCCCTGATACTGTAGAAGTGAATGGAACATTTGTAACGTGGCATGCTGTCCGCGAAGATACGGTTGCAGGCTACAGAGTATACAGAGGAGACAAAAATGGCGAGAACTTCGAGCAAATTGCGAGCATATCAGCTCTTGAAAGAAAGAGTTTTATGGATGAAAATGCGGCAGACCATACTTATTACGTGACAACTGTCGATGCATTTGAACAGGAATCAGAGCCTTCTGAAATAGCCGCGGTCAATTAAACTTCAGAAAACCAGTCTGTCATTTGATCAGACTGGTTTTTAAATGTGTATTTTTTGAAAAAATGAAACTTTTCACCTAATAAAACGTTAGATATAATGGGTCTGTTTATATACTATTCTGCAATTATTTAAGGAGCGTTTGATTATGGCCAATACAGTCATACAAGAAAAAACAAGCGTAAAAAAGAAACGGAAGAGGAAGGTTTTTCTTGGCGCACTTTTGCTTTTCGTCCTTTTGGCTTCTGGCACAGCAGTCTATCATTATACAAAACCTCTTCCGGCAGGCATCTCCCACGAAGGTGATATTCATGCCGGGCAGGTGGAATTTCTCTACGATCTGACGTTTGAAAACGGGGAAGAAGTGACTCATAATCAGGTCATTTTTGACAGGATTGAAGATACCATTGAAGAGGCTGACCAGTTTATCATGATGGATATGTTCTTGTTTAACGACGAATACGACCGGTCTGCAAGCTATCCAGCCCTGTCCCGCAGCCTTAAAGACGCTTTAATTGAAAAGAAACAGAAGGATAAAGAAATCCAGATAACGGTGATTACCGACCGCATTAATACCTTTTATGGATCATACCCGTCACAGATTGCAGAAGAGCTGAAAGAAAACGGCATTGAAGTTGTCTTTACGGATTTAAAGCCTCTCAGGGATTCGAATCCCTTTTTCTCCGGGGGCCACAGGACGTTTCTGCAGTGGTTTGGAACCGGTGGAAGCGGCTGGATTCCGAATGCGTTCAGTCCTGATTCTCCTGATGTCACACTCAGGTCCTATCTGGACTTATTAAATTTTAAAGCAAATCACAGGAAAGTCATTGTATCTGAAAAAGAAGGAATCGTGACGTCCGCCAATCCCCACGACGGCAGTTCGCTCCACTCTAATATTGCGTTTGCTGTAAAAGGAGAGATCCTGAGGGAACTTGTTGAAACGGAAAAAGCGGTCGCTTCCTTGTCAGGAACGGATGTGGAAATGGATGAGAGCGCTGTTGTATTTGCACAGGCGGAATCCGGCGCTTATGATGTTCAGCTTTTAACCGAAGGGAAAATCAAGAAACACTTAGTAAACGAAATGAAGCAGACCGGAAAAGGTGAAAAGATTAAAATTGGGGCATTTTATTTATCTGACCGCGACATCATTAATGAGCTGCTAGCAGCTTCAGAAAGAGGAGCAGAGGTCAGACTGATACTTGATGCAAACAAAGATGCCTTTGGACGGGAGAAGAACGGTGTTCCCAACAGGCCTGCTGCTCATGAACTTGTTTCAAAATCTGATGGAAACATCCAGGTGCGGTGGTATAAAACAAACGGCGAACAGTATCACACGAAGCTGATGTTTTTTGAGGGTGAGGAAGAGGATACGGTCATTGGCGGATCAGCCAATTTTACGAAACGCAATCTCGGAGATTTTAACCTTGAGACAGATCTGAAAATTACCGGCCCTTCCAATACAGGGATGATGGAGGAAATGGAAGCCTATTTTGATGAGCTCTGGTCAAATCAGTCAGGAACATACACAGAGGATTATGAAGTATTTGCAGATGATTCGCTCTTTTTGACATTCATGTACCGCTTTCAGGAGTGGAGCGGGATTTCAAGTTTTTGATGGGAAACGGCAGCTTGTTGCTGCCGTTTTTTATTTGCACCTATAAAAGAGGCTTCGACAAAACATGTTATAACAATAAATTGGGGTTCAATAAAAATCCGGAAAATGACACCACAAACGGGCATCCAATTCTGGTGAAAGTGGCGGCACTAAGCGGAATGACGCCACAAACGAGCATCCAATTCTGGTAAAAGTGGCAGCACTAAGCCGAATGACACCACAAACGAGCATCCAACTCTGGTAAAAGTGACGGCACTAAGCCGAATGACGCCACAAACGAGCATCCAACTCTGGTAAAAGTGGCAGCACTAAGCCGAATGGCGCCAGCAAGTTGGGATTCATTTTTAGCACTTTAACATAAATAAACCGGACGAGCTATAGCACTAGTCCGGTTTTCATTCTATGAATCCATTGATTTTCCAAGACTTTGTTTGCGCTCCTGCTCAGCAATCATTTCATCGTCTTCGGCATTGTCGCGTGTAACTTTCTGCGTTAGAATTGCTCCAACGGCAACAAGCATCATGACAGCGATGTAGTAGCCTTTTTCATTCAGCTGAAGGTTATCGGCATTGTACAGTCCGATACAAAACAGCGCGACTCCGGCAAAGAACGTAAAGTAAGCGAGGAATGTAAAGGCCGGTGTATTTCTTCTTCGGTATTTTTGCATGGCAGATCGCTCCCTTTTAATAGGTAATATGGCAGTAATGACTCTGATATCATACCATAATTTCCCTAAAGTGAAACGTATTATTTGTCATATTTACAGTTTCATTGTGAGGAGGTGCACCTATTTTACATTTATATTGAGAGGTCCTTTGATCCGCACGGGAGGTTCATTGACCGAAATCTCTGTCCGCTGCTGGCGTTTAGCTCCAAAGACAGCTCCGACCTGCTTGATGGAGGATGTGACATTGTGGAGCATTTCACCGACGTCATGGGCAGATTCAAGGAGCGGATCGACAGTGCGGATTTTGCCTTTGACATCTGATGTTAGCTGATTGGCTGTATGAATCAGCTGCTCGGCTTCTTCTGAAAGCCCGTTTACGGCATTTCTGACTTCTGCAAGCGTCTTGTTGGTTTCATCCAGCGTAACCATCCCTTTTTTTAATGTTCCGATCAAATGGACAGCAAGACAGATGAACGCACCCGAAGCACCTGCAACACTTAATTTGATTAACATGTTTTCCCTCCTTTTTGTATCAATCTATGTTTTTCTTATATTGGAAATGCCATAATTGGTGTAAACTCATAAACAGTTGAACAACTTAAATGGCTTGTGTAAAAGACATAAAGGGGAAGAAATCTGTGTATAAAATTAGACCTGAAAGAGAAGAAGACATTCAAGAAATAAAACAAATGAATGATGATGCGTTCTGTCAGGAAAACGAAGCAAAGCTGATTGCGGAAATAAGGAGCTCTGACGGGTTTATTCCTGAGTTATCACTGGTAGCATTGGGTGACACAGGCAATATCATTGGTCACATCCTTTTTAGCAGCATTCATATTCAAACTCAAAATAATAAAATAGCAGCGCTGGCGCTGGCTCCTATGGCAGTCAGTCCTCAGATGCAGAATAAGGGCATTGGTTCAGCCCTTGTGAGAGATGGGTTGATACGCAGTAAAATGCTGGGGTACAAATCTGTCATCGTTCTTGGACATCCTCTGTTTTATGCCAAATTTGGTTTTAAGCCTGCAATTGAATATGGAATTAAGCCGCCTTTTGAAGTGCGTGATGAGGTTTTTATGGCTTTGGAATTAGAGCAGGGTTCTCTTGAACAAGCAGCAGGAACAGTGGTGTACCCGCCTGCCTTTTCTAACGTCTGACAACCGCCTAATTATTATAAAATTTAGATTAGTTGTTGACATCATTGTCGGTTTCTTATAAAATAGCAGTATACCAATCGAATAAATGAACCTCCTAAAGGGGAGTAGCTTTTACAATAGTGTCGTCACTTCGAAGCAATTTGCTTCCGGCTCTATTGGCAACCATTGCGTTGTTAGCAAGACCTTTACCTATTACCGGTAAAGGTCTTTATTGTTTTTAAGAACAAAAAACCTTTGCCGAATGCAGGCAAAGGTTTTTTTATTCGAAATTTCCTATATGAGGTGTGAGAGTATATGAAAAAAATCCGATGGTCCATTGAAAAATTAATTCGTGAAAACAAAGAGGAACTGCTGAAGGATAAAACGCAGCTTGAAAAAATTGAACAGCGCATTGATGACAAGTACACGAAAAAAATAGGATTTAAATAGGAGGAATGAAGATGATTCTAAGAAAATATATGTCTATTCTAGGTATTGGTTCTGCTCAAATTGATTTAATCCTTACTAAGGAAGAGTTCAGTCCCGGTGAGTGTGTGAAAGGTTACTTTTTAATAAAAGGCGGTGTGATTGAGCAGCAGCTGAAGCGGATTGACTGTGATTTGGTTGCGGCTGATCTGTCTGCCGGGAGTGAGAATGTGCTTGAAACGTCGAATATTTTAACCTCAAAGCAAATTGCTGCTGACGAACAAAACCGGATTGATTTCGTATTCAGGCTTCCTCAAAACCTTACGGAATCAAACGATGAGAGGTCATACTTCTTTAACACGAGGCTGGTTTTCGATGAAGGTGTCATCAGCAAAGATCAGGACTTTATCACAGTAGTAAAGGGGGACTAACAGATGGAACTAACAATGCTGATGGAATATGGATGGGTATTGCTGCTTTTGATTGCGATTGAAGGACTGCTTGCCGCAGATAACGCGCTTGTGCTTGCCATTATGGTCAAACACCTGCCGGAGGATCAGCGGAAGAAAGCTTTATTTTATGGTCTTGCAGGTGCCTTTGTTTTCAGGTTTGGCTCCTTGTTTGCAATCTCCTTCCTGGTGGATGTCTGGCAGGTTCAGGCGATCGGGGCTCTCTACTTGCTGTTCATTGCAGCGAACCATATCTTAAGAAAACTTGTGTTTAAAAAGAAAGAAGAAGAAGAGAAGCCGGATAAGAAAAAATCAGGATTCTGGGCAACTGTACTGAAGATCGAGCTTGCAGATATCGCATTTGCTGTAGATTCCATTTTGGCTGCTGTGGCTCTCGCTGTCACGCTTCCAAACACCAGCCTGCCGCCAATCGGCGGTCTTGACGGCGGAAAATTCCTCGTCATTTTCGCAGGGGGCATTATCGGGCTTGTGATTATGAGATTTGCGGCAAACTACTTTGTCGACTTGCTTCATAAACGTCCGGGTCTTGAAATTGCAGCCTTCGGAATTGTCGGGTGGGTTGGAGTAAAGCTTTCCATCTACACCCTGTCGCATCCTGAACTCGCTGTGCTGCCTGAAGGATTTGCAAAATCCCCCGAGTGGAAAATCACATTCTATGTTGTACTCGTTGGAATTGCAGCAGCGGGCTGGTTTTTGTCAAAAGAGAAAAAAGAAGAATCGGCAGAAGTCAGTCAATAGTTTTGAAGAGCATCCATTTCATCATGGATGCTTTTTTGTGTTTTCTTTAGAAAATCTTTACCTTTTTCCAAAATTTATCATGTATAGTGAAGGTAGATTACACAAGAGAAACGGATGGTCGTAATGAAAAAATTAATCAAATACAGTTTGGCCGGCTTGCTTCTTTCAGGCTTAATCTATACAGGATTTCTCCATTACAGCATTCAGACAGCAGCCTCCGGGCAGCCGGAAGATGGAGCGGATTACATCATTATTCTCGGTGCAAAAGTCAATGGAACGGTGCCTTCTCTCGCACTGCAGTACCGGGCTGATGCAGCAGCAGAGTATATGAAGAGAAATCCCGGGACAATTGCCGTCGCATCGGGCGGACAGGGGCCGGGGGAAGAGATTACGGAAGCTGAGGCAATCAGCAGGATATTGAGCGGGCATGGTATTGATGAAAAGAGAATTATAAAGGAATCGGCGTCAACAAGCACAATTGAGAACCTTTCATATTCAAAGAAAGTACTGCCAAAAAACGCAAAACAGGGACTGATTGCCACAAATGACTTTCATATTTACCGCTCATTGCTTGCAGCAGAACAGCTTGGCCTTGATGTGGAGGGGCTGCCGGCAAAAACTCCGGGTGTCGCCGTTTTGAAATCTTTTTCAAGAGAGTACTTAGCGATAACAAATTACTACGTAAGAGGACGCTATGAGGCAAAATAAAAAGAACCATCTTTTCCGCCGTCCCGGGAATGGTTCTTATGTTTTTCTCTATAAAGCTGTTCTTTTTTCGTTTTCGTCCGTTTCGTGCTCAAATCCTGCAGAGCAAATGGACTTCTGCTGCTTTCGGGATTCCGTTTTCCTTCGCGCGTCATTTTCAGGCGCTGTTTTTTTGCTTTTGACAAACTCATGGCATTCACACTCCTGCTATTATTTCTATCAGTATACGCGGAAACAAGACATTTTGTACAGATGGAGTGAACGCTGTTATGTATCTTTTTCCAGCAGGTTTCTTTTCGCCTGCCAATGGGAAATGTATAGTCAGATAACAATGACTGACGTGAGGGAGAGATAAATATGGAGTATTCTGCAAAGGCGGAAGCCAAGGCAAAGGCGAATGATGCAGGAGAAGAAACAAAGCCCTGGATCAGGCGGTTCGGACGGTTTGGCTATATGGCAAAAGGACTTGTCTATTTTTTAATCGGCGTTCTTGCGCTGCTTGCTGCTCTTGGACTGGGAGGGAAGATGACCGGAACGAGCGGGATGTTTGAAACCGTGGCAGGAAAGCCATTCGGGGAGATATTGCTGTGGGTGATCGGCATCGGACTTATTGGTTATGTTTTATGGGAACTCATAAAAGCTTTTCTTGATCCTGAAAGAAAAGGAAAGAAGACAAAAGGCATACTCGTTAGAACAGGCTATGCAGTAAGTGCAGTCGTCTATGGAGCCATCGCTTATAAAGCAATATCGATTGCTATGCACGCAAGTTCAGGCGGAGGCGGGTCTGAAAAAACAATTTCAGCCAAGCTGCTCCAGCAGCCCTTTGGCCAATGGATCATTGGACTGGTTGGCGCAATCATTATCGGATATGGACTTTATGAACTCTATAACGGCTATACTGAACGATTCATGAACAAATTCAGAGTAAGCGAAATGAATGAACATGAACGCAAGGTTGCAAGAAAGTCTGGAAAGTCAGGCTTAATTGCAAGGGGAATCGTGCTTGCGATGATCGGGTATTTCTTTATTCAAACGGCCATTACAGCAAACCCGGAGCAATCTAAAGGAATTGACGGCGCCTTAGCTGAGCTTGCCTCTAAACCTTACGGCGGGTGGATGCTGGGCCTTGCTGCCGCAGGACTGATGCTTTACGGCATTTATGAAATGATCCGCGGCCGATATGAGCATATGAGCTTTGGGCGTTAGAAAAAGGGAGAGTAATCTCCTTTTTTATTTGGATAAAATCCTTTATGTTTCCCGGAAAATATTATAAAGGCACAGGCAAATCTCTCTAAAGCGGAATAGGTTACTGTAAGGGAGTGATTTAGGTGTCTAAAAAGAATACAAAAGACAAAAAGGTCAAGGTAAAAGTGATTTTTCTGGACGAAAGTGAAACCGATTCACTTGCCGGAGAACTTGAAGAAGGTGATTTTTCGTACAGTTTGGCAGGCGAGTCAGCAGAAAGTGATTTTTCGGACAGTTTTGCAGGCGAGTCAGCAGTAATGGACTTTACCGAAAGCCTGGCGGGCGTGATAGGAGAGGCTGTGGAAGAATCTCTCGAAGCCGTGTCAAAACATGTTTCCTGTGAAAAAAATTATAAGAAATACTTTAAGGAAAAATACAAGCACAAATATAAGAGAAAGTACAAAAAATGCTGTAAAAAACAGAAGATTTCCATTGCCTATGGATCTCTATACAATTTTGAACTTGGCAGTTTTGCCTTGGATGGAGAACCAGTTAATTTCACAGTTGCAGGACCGCTTCGCCATGTAAGTGGAATCCTTGCTGATAATTGCCTGAGAATAAAAAAATCCGGTGTTTACGAAATTATTTTTTTGGCAGATATCATGACAAATCCGGTCATTGCCAATTTTGCCATCTTTAGAAATAATACATTGATTGACTTGTCCAGGTTTTCACTTATGGCGACAGACACAATCCAGACGACAATCGGAAAAACAGTCCACTTGGAACTATCAGGCGATGATGAAATTACTGTCAGAACGCTTGATGTCAGCTCTCCAAACGTAGAATACGTAACACCTGCCGTCCAGATTCTGAATGCAGCGCTGACGGTCAAACTGCTAGATCAAGGATAAATCTGACCTCAACCATCTCATATTTTACAAAAAACAAGGCACCTTAAGAATGTCTTGTTTTTTTATGTTCCTGAAAAAATGGAGAGGAGGTCTGGTCATGTTCACTTTTTTTAAGAAGAAGCCGCCGCAGAGTTCGTCGTCTGACCAAAATCAGGACAGCAGCATGGAAGGCCTGCTGAAGAAATGCAAGCTTTCTTCAGATTTCACCTCGTACCGCTATTCAGAGGAATGTCCTTATTATATTCATTACTATAAGACGCTTGTTGACGCGAAAGTGCTGCATGATCACGTTCTTCCTCATATTATCGAAGGGGAAAAAGGCGCAACGCTGTTTGATCTGCAAAAAACCGTTCCAATTGATGATTCAGAGATTATTAACGATGCTGAAAAAGCTCAAGGAAAACTTCTGGCGGGCAACATTGGGATACAGTGTATATCAAATAGGAATGAACTGCTTTTGATCCCTGCAATCACAGTTGAGAAAAGGGCAGTCAGTCTGCCTGAAGTGGAGTACAGTGTTGTCGGTCCGAAAGAAGCGTTTGTAGAATCGCTTGATGCCAATCTGAATCTGATTCGAAAACGGCTTCCGATTCCCGAATTAATTGCAGAAGAAATTAAGGTGGGCAGACTCTCAAAAACAAGAGTGGCTGTTCTTTACATAAAAGATATTGCGGATGATACAAATGTTCAGACCATTATCCAGAGAATCAGTGATATCGACTACGATAATGTCCTGGACAGTTCGGTTATTGCCCAGATTATTTCAGATAACCATCATTCTGTATTTCCGCAAATGATTGATACGGAAAGGCCGGACCGTGTCGCTGGTGTTCTTACTGAGGGGAAAATTACGATTTTGGTTGACGGTTCCCCGCATGCACTGACCGGTCCGACAACGCTGATTGAATTTTTCTCGGCATTTGAGGATTATTTCCTGTCGTATCCAATTGCTTCTGCCTTCAGGCTTGTCCGGCTGTTTGCCGTGTTTTTCTCTGTCATATCGACGGCTATGTACGTCGGGGTGCTGACGTATCATTATGAAATGATTCCGCAGAATCTGCTTAATCCGCTTGTTGCTTCAAGAAGCGGCGTGCCGTTTCCTCCCATTTGGGAAGCGATTATCCTGGAACTGACCATTGAACTGCTCAGAGAAGCGGGAGCAAGACTGCCGACGAAAATCGGCCAGACCATCGGTATCGTAGGCGGGATTGTTATCGGTACAGCAGCAGTTCAGGCAGGCCTGACGAGCAATGTGCTGCTTATTATTGTAGCCCTTGCAGCGCTTGCCTCCTTTACCACTCCCGTTTATCAAATGGGCAACGTCATCCGTTTGATCCGTTTTCCTTTCATCTTTTCTGCACAGCTGTTCGGTCTGATGGGAATCGCGTTTTGCTTTGCCTATTTTCTTGGCCATCTATTAAAACTTTCTTCCCTCGGACGTCCATATCTTGCACCTGTTTATCCGCTTAGAATGAAAGATCTGAAAGATTCCCTATTCAGGCTGCCGATTTATATGCAGACTGAAAGGCCTCTGCAAATGAGAACAGCTTCACCTGTGCGGTTTGAAACGAAAAAACACAAGGAAAGAAAGCCGGACATTGAAGAATAAGGAGGTGCTGTGATGTTTCCGCTGCCAAACGAGGATAAAAAAGTCTCGAACTATTTTGTCTTTTATTTAATTCATGCCATGCAAGTGGGGGTTGGGATATTAGGCTTTGAACGGTACATTGCAAAGTCAGCGGGTCACAGCTCCTGGCTGGCTATTATCCTTTCCGGCGTGACCATTCTCGTTCTGATCTGGATTTCCTATCAGATTTTAAACAGGGGAAAAAATGATATAACCTCCATCCATCATGACCTCTTCGGTAAATGGATCGGCGGGCTGTTCAGCCTCTATTTTGTTGTCTATTATACGATGTTTGTCATTGTGCTCATCCGTACTTATGTCGAAGTCATTCAAGTCTGGGTATTTCCGGACGTCTATCACTGGGTATTTGCCGGAATTATCATTTTAATAGCCTACTCTTACGTGACAGGAGGCTTTCGAATCGTTACAGGCATTGCCTTCCTCGGTGTCATTTACGGAATTCCATTGCTGTTTATAAAATATTTTCCTATTCGGGAAGCTTATTGGGGCAGCCTGCTGCCGGTCATTGATTTATCGTTTAAGGAACTCTTGAGCGCCACGAAAACGATGACACTCAATTACCTTGGATTTGAAGTCCTGTTTATGTTCTATCCCTTTTTAAAAGATCCTCCAAAGTCTCAGAAGTGGGCACATTATGGTGTACTGTTCAGCATTTTTATTTATTTAATCACTGCACTTGTTTCGTTCGCCTATTTTGATCAGGATCAGCTTAAAACGACGATTTGGGCTACATTAACCCTTTGGAAAATTGTCGATCTGACTGTTATTGAACGTTTCGAATACGTTGGAATTTCCATTTGGTTCTTTATTGTTCTTCCGAATATCTGCATCGGACTATGGAGCGCGAGCAGAGGGGTGAACCGCATAATGCCTGTAAAACAAAGAACGGCCCTGATTATAATTAGTGCGGCGGTGTTTGTTTCCTGCTATTTTCTAAAAGACAGGGGTCAGATTGACTGGCTGAATAATAAGATGTCCGAAATTGGATTTTATACGATATACGGATACATACCGCTCCTTTTTATCCTGCAGATGATCATTATGAAAGTGAGGAAGCAAATTTGAATGCATTTAAAGCGGCCGTACTTGTTTCTCTCATGCTGATTACGGGGGGCTGCGTGCCTACTTCAAAAGTTCTCGAAGACGTGCAGCTTATTCAGGCGGTCGGATACGATTATATCGGAGAAGATGAATTCCAGGTAACAGACGGCGCAACCTATACACCGCCGGGAGTTCAGTCAGAGCCGGAAAATGTTGTGCTTACCGCCGTTGGGAAAACAAGCAAAAGCATCAGGCAGAAAATCCAGGCTCAGTCCACAAGGCCGGTAGAAGTCGGACGGGTGGGCATCATTATTTTTGATCAGGAAATAGCGAAATACGGTATCGGGCCAATTGTCGATAACCTCCAGCGGGATCCGAATATCGGGAGAGATATCAGCCTTTGTGTTTCTGAAGGAAAGGCCTTTGAGATTCTTGCTTCAGATATTAAGCAGGAAGAATCTGTGTCTCGATATGTGACAGATATTGTCTCGCAGAATATGGACCGCACAATCCCAAGCATGAACCTGCATCATTTCCTTTTTCAATACAGGGGAGATGGCTTCGATCCGTTCCTTCCGTTAATTGAAAATAAAAACCAGGCAGTCGAGGTTCTGGGTGTTGCCCTATTAAAGGGGGATAAGCTTGCGGGCAAGCTGGATCTGCAGGAAAGCTACATGATGAAAGTCCTTTATGAAAAAACGAATAAAGGCATTATCGAAGTGGATTCGAAAAAAAAGAACCCGGTCAGCATTCAAAATCTCTCCTCAAAAGCTTCGTTCCGTCCGCGAAAAGAGATGACGGGATACACGATGTCAGTCTCAGTCAAAATGGACGGGCGGGTGATGGAAGCCGGAGGGCTTGATTTAACAAAACAGACAAACATAAAAAAACTTGAAAAGAAAACAGAAAAAATGCTCGAGGAGGAAATGCTTTCTCTGCTCAAAAAACTTCAGGAGCTTGATGTCGACCCTCTTGGAATAAAAGAACAGTTCCGCCAGGAGGGATACAAGGACTGGAAAAAGCTTGGTCAAAAAGTGCAATTTAACGTGCATGCAGATGTACGTCTGATCCAGGCAGGAATCATGGAATGAGCGAATAAAATCGGTTTCCTGATAGAGAATAGAAAGGTGAAAAAAGGAGGATAAAACATGACTCAGCAAATCAATGGAGATCCAAACGAAAATATGCAGACAGGCATGGTTCCGCCGCAGCAAAATCACGGCGGGCATGAAATGTTCGATGTATCAGAAATTTTGTCGGGAGCGGTCAATGCTTTAAATCTTTATGTCCTTTTAAAACCGCATGTCAAAGACCCTGAACTGCTTGATCTGATGAACAGACAGGAGCAATTTATGATGACGGAATATAACACGATTGTAGAATGCTTTCAGACAGGAGTAAAACCCTCTGTCTCTACAGAAGTCTACAACATGAAACAGAAAAATGATTTTGTATACGGCCTGAAACAAACTCCGCCAGTGAAGCCAATCGGGATGCCGGGTGAGATAACGGATCAGGTTATTTCAAGCCTGATGCTGAACATGGTGAAATCAAATGCATCCCTTAAAGGAATGGCAACTACGGAGGTAACCAACCCGACAGTCAGGCGAGTGCTGGCAGATACCATTCCAAACTGTATTGAGATGGCCTATGAGATCTCGATTTATCAGAACAAGCATCACTATTATCAGGTGCCGCAACTTCCCGAAGGGGACATGCAGCAGATGGTAAATGCTTTTGCTCCTGTTCAAAAGAAGCAGCATTAAAAACAAATGTAGGTAAAGATTGTTTAGAACCATCAAGGGGCAGGAGCAGCTAGCTTGTGGGAACTTATCTGCTTGATTAGGACCATCAAGGGACAGGGGGAGCCTGCTTGAGGGAACTTATCCGCTTGTTTAGAACCATCAAGGGACAGTGGGAGCATGCTTGAGGGAACTTATCCGCTTGTTTAGAACCATCAAGGGACAGTGGGAGCATGCTTGAGGGTACTTATGGGCTTGATTAGAACCAACAAGCAACAGGAGTAGCTAGCTTGAGGGTACTTATGGGCTTGATTAGAACCATCAAGGGACAGGGGGAGCCTGCTTGAGGGAACTTATCCGCTTGAATAGAACCATCAAGGGACAGGGGGAGCCTGCTTGAGGGAACTTATCCGCTTGTTTAGAACCATCAAGGTACAGGGGGAGTCTGCTTGAGGGAACTTATTCGCTTGTTTAGAACCATTAAGGGACGGAAAAAGCCAGCTTGAGGGTACTTATCAGCTTGTTTAGAACCATCAAGGGACAGAGGGAGCCAGCTTGAGGGAACTTATCCGCTTGATTAGAACCATCAAGGGACGGAAAAGCCAGCTTGAGGGAACTTATCCGCTTGATTAGAACCATCAAGGGACGGAAAAGCCTGCTTAAGGGAACTTATTCGCTTGTTTAGAACCCTCAAGCAACAGGAGCAGCTAGCTTGAGGGTACTTGTCTGCTTGAATAGAACCATCAAGGGACGGAAAAGCCTGCTTGGGGGGACTTATCGGCTTGTTTAGAACCATCAAGGGACGGAAAAGCCAGCTTGAAGGAACTTATCCGCTTGTTTAGAACCATCAAGGGACAGGGGGAACATGCTTGAGGGAGCTTATCCGCTTGTTTAGAACCCTCAAGCAACAGGAACAGCTAGCTTGAGGGAACTTACCTGCTTGATTAGAACCATCAAGAGCGGGAGTAGCCTCCTTGAAGGTACTTATCCATCAGGAGCTGAATCTACGATAAAAAAGGGTGAATTTGACCGTGCTCAAATTCACCCTTTTTACTATTTTATTAAGGCTTCAATACAACCTTCACACATTCATCTTCATGATCATTAAAGATTTTGTAAGCTTCACTGGCTTTGCTTAAAGGCACCTTATGTGAAACGATTTCGGTCGGGTCAAGCTTCCCTGATGCGATCATATCAAAAAGCATTGGCATGTAATGAATGACCGGTGCTTGTCCCATTTTTAAATTGATGTTGCGTTCAAAGATATTTCCCAGAGGGAACATATTGTATTTTGAACCATATACACCGGTAAGCTGAATGGTTCCAAACTTCCTGACGGCGTTCATGGCGATTTCAAAAGGACTTAACGTTCCGCCCTGAAGCTTCAGCTTTTGGCCGATTTCCTCAAGAGCTGATTTTTTGCCGTCCATTCCGACACAGTCGATCACAGCATCAGCGCCTCCGCTTGTCAGTTCTTTTATGTGGGAACCCGTGTCTTTAAAATCATCAAAATTAAGTATTTCAACATTGTTCATTCGTTTTGCTTTCTCAAGCCTGTACGGCAGATTATCTACAGCGATAACCCGTTTGGCGCCTTTCATCCAGGCGAACTTCTGCGCCATGAGTCCGACCGGACCGCATCCGAGGACAACTACGGTATCGTCAGCCTTTACCCCGGCGTTCTCAATACTCCAGTAGGCTGTTGGAAGGACATCAGACATAAACAGGAGAGCTTCATCCTCAAGTTCAACCGATTCAGGAATGACAAACGGCATAAAGTTTCCGAAAGGAACTCTCAAATACTCAGCCTGACCTCCGGGATGATTTCCATAACGTTCGGTGAATCCAAAGTACCCGCCTGTATCGATTTCAGGATTTCCATTGGAATTGTCACACTGGCTTTCGAGTTCGTGTTTACAGTAGTAGCATTCTCCGCAGGAAATGTTAAAAGGAATAACGACCCGGTCTCCCTTTTTAACCTTTGTTACTTCGGGTCCGACCTCTTCGACAATCCCCATAGGCTCATGCCCAACGACATAATCTTTCTCAGCGGGGAGTGCGCCCTGATAGATATGCAGATCCGAACCGCAAATGGCAGTTGATGTAATGCGGACAATGATATCATCATTTTTCTGAAGAACCGCATCCGGAACTTCCTTCACTTCCATTTCCTTTGCACCCTGAAACGTTACAGCTTTCATCAATACAGCCTCCTAAATTGTGATAGTGTTGTTATACCCGTCTTTCCTCTAAATAATGGACTTATTGGAAAAATGAGACTTTTGTAGGAGAGTCGATATTTTTCGCGAAAATAGAAATAGCCCGGCGGATATAAAATCCACCGGGCTTGAACATGTGATTATTGGTTTACATCAAATCGATCAGCATCCATTACCTTCACCCATGCAGCAACAAAGTCATTCACGAATTTCTCTTTGTTGTCATCTTGTGCATACACTTCCGCAAGTGCACGGAGGATGGAGTTGGAGCCAAAGACAAGGTCAAAGCGGGAGGCAGTGCGCACCACTTCACCTGTTTTGCGGTCACGGCCTTCATATTGGTTAAATCCGGCCGGTTTCCATTCAATGCCCATGTCTAAAAGATTAACGAAAAAGTCATTTGTTAATTGACCCGCGCGATCTGTGAACACGCCATGCTTTGTGCCGCCATGGTTTGTCCCAAGCACACGCATTCCGCCAAGAAGAACCGTCATTTCCGGTGCAGTCAGTCCAAGAAGCTGTGCTTTATCAACAAGCATTTCTTCAGGGCTGATGGAGTATTCCGCTTTCTGATAGTTGCGGAAGCCATCCGATACCGGCTCAAGCACTTCAAAGCCTTCAACGTCTGTTTGTTCTGCTGTTGCGTCGCCGCGGCCTGGTGTAAATGGTACGACTACATCAAAGCCTGCATCCTTCGCTGCCTTTTCGATTGCCGCACTTCCGCCAAGAACGATCAGGTCAGCAAGGCTGACTTTTTTGTCAAGCTGGCTTTGGAGGCTTTCATACGCATCAAGAGCTCTTGTCAGTTCAGCAGGCTCATTTGCTTCCCAGTCCTTTTGAGGAGCGAGGCGCACACGCGCACCGTTCGCACCGCCGCGCATATCCGAACCGCGGTACGTGCTTGCAGAAGCCCAAGCTGTTTTAACAAGCTCACTCACGGAAAGACCGGAGTTTAAAATTTTTTCTTTTAAATCTAAAATTTCAGCGTCAGACAATGTGTAGTCAGCTGCCGGAATTGGATCCTGCCAAATAAGATCTTCCTGCGGCACTTCCGGACCCCAGTAGCGAACTTTCGGCCCCATGTCACGGTGAAGAAGCTTGAACCATGCACGTGAAAATGCATCTTCAAATTCTTCCGGATTTTCATAAAAACGGCGTGAAATTTTCTCGTAGTCCGGATCTGTGCGCAGTGCCATATCAGCTGTTGTCATCATTGTTTTCACTTTGATGGATTCATCTTCCGCATCAGGTGCCATGTGACTTTCAGGAAGATCCACTGCCTCCCACTGATAAGCGCCGGCCGGACTCTTAGTCAGCTTCCACTCATAGCCTAACAGCTGCTCGAAATAACCGTTGTCCCATTTCGTAGGGTTAGCAGTCCAGGCGCCCTCAACTCCGCTTGAGATTGTATCGCGGCCTTTCCCTTTACCGTGCTTGCTCAGCCAGCCGAAGCCCTGAGTTTCCAGTGTTGCTGCTTCAGGATCATCCCCGACAAGTGACGGATCGCCAGCGCCGTGAGCTTTACCGAATGTATGTCCGCCTGCAATCAAGGCAACCGTTTCTTCATCATTCATACCCATGCGGTAGAATGTATCGCGAATGTCACGGGCACTTCCCATAGGATCCGGTTTTCCGTTCGGGCCTTCAGGGTTTACATAGATAAGTCCCATCTGAACGGCTGCAAGAGGATTTTCAAGCTCCCGGTCACCTGAATAGCGGTTGTCAGCCAGCCATTCCTTTTCATTTCCCCAGTATACGTCTTCTTCCGGATGCCAGATGTCCTCACGGCCGGCACCAAATCCAAAGGTTTTAAGTCCCATTGACTCAAGCGCAACATTTCCGGTTAGTACAAGCAAATCTGCCCAGGAAATTTTGTTCCCGTACTTCTGTTTGATCGGCCACAGAAGGCGGCGGGCTTTATCCAGATTCACGTTATCAGGCCAACTGTTCAGAGGAGCGAAACGCTGCGAACCAAAAGCACCGCCTCCGCGGCCGTCAGCTGTCCGGTACGTACCGGCTGCGTGCCAGGACATCCGGATGAAGAACGGACCGTAGTGACCATAATCAGCAGGCCACCAGTCCTGGCTGTCTGTCATCAGATTATGAAGATCTTGCTTTAAAGCGTCATAGTCGAGTTTTGAGAACTCTTCTTTATAATTAAAATCCTCTCCGAACGGATTAGATTTTTTATCATGCTGGCGAAGGATGCCAAGGTTAAGCATGTTCGGCCACCAGTCTTTATTTGTTGTACCTCCAGGCTTTCTGGAAGTCGTGATTGCACTGTCTGCGTGACCTCCCTGAGCACCAGTGAATGGGCACTGGCCTGCAGCTGTATGGCTTTTTTGATCTTGGCTGTTATTTGTTTCCATGTTTTTCCCTCCCGATAAAAGTCTTTTAAATACTTGCTTTTAATGATTGTGACTATTCTGATGAATATAATCATTATCAGTTTATAATTATACTAAATAAAAAAAGAATTACAAAGCAATATGACTCTCCGGAAAGAAGTATTTTTAATACAGGGTGTGTTTTTTTAAATTTTAAGAATTAATTGACAATTATCTTTCCTGCTATGTTAATATAAAAATGGTAATATTACAAATTTATGACAATTAGAGGGGGAGAGAAAGGCATGAAAAAATATTTGCTCGTTGTTATGATGCTTGCTATTGCCATGATTTCAGCCGCCTGCGGAGGCAGTGAGGGAACAAGCGGTTCAGGGGGTTCAGGAGATTCAAAACCTAAAACACTCCGCATTCTGACCGGGGGAACAGGCGGTACATATTATCCTCTCGGCGGTTCTTTCGGTGATATTATCTCTGACAGCACAGACTATAAAGCTACGGTTCAATCTTCAGGGGCTTCTGTAGAAAACATGCAGACATTAAAAAGCGGAGACGCTGAAATTGCTTTCTCTCAAACGGACATTGCCACTTATGCTCTAACAGGAGAAAGCATGTTCAAAGACAACAAAATTGACAGCGTCCTCGGCATTGGAACACTTTATAATGAGACAGTTCAGCTGATTACAACAGATAAAAGCGGAATTAAATCTGTTGAAGATTTAAAAGGGAAAAAAGTTTCAGTAGGAGCAATCGGATCTGGAGCTTATCTTAACGCCGTTCAAATTCTTGAAATACACGGCTTGACGGTAGAGGATGTTCAGGCGCAGAATCTGTCATTTGATGAGTCTACTGAAGGCATTCAGGGCGGCAGCATCGATGCAGCATTCGTTACGGCCGGAACTCCAACTGCTGCAGTTGAAACACTTTCAGCTCAAAACAAGGTAATTGTTGTACCGCTCGAGGATGACAAAATAAAAGCGCTGATTGAAAAATATCCTTTCTATTCAGAGGATGTTGTACCAAGCGGCACGTACAAAATTGGTGAAGACGTGAACACAGTAGCTGTCAAGGCGATGCTTGTCGTACAGGATGAGCTTGATGAGGAGCTCGTTTACGAGATCACAAAATCCATTTTTGAAAACACAGATAAAATTGCCCATGCTAAAGGCAAATTAATCAAAGCAAAAACAGCTCTTGACGGGATTGGCGATCTGAAACTGCATCCTGGCGCCGAGAAATACTTTAAAGAAAAAGGCGTACTGAAATAATGGTTTGAGAGATAGGCCGCAGAGGAACTGCGGTCTATCGCTTGATTTTGGAGGAAACAGGGATGAAGAAAAAGCGATTATACGCTCTCATGCTTTTCATCTTAGTCATTCTCATCTTTATTATCCCGTTTAAGAAAACCGCAGCTTTTCATTTTGAAGACACAAACAGGCTGTTGGCGTACATTTCTGTTCAAGAAAGCGATACTTTTCAAATAAAGTATACCCATTCCATTCATCTGACAGATGTGATTGAAACATATGAGCTTTCGAACAAACAGATCAAACAAATGGAGCTTTCATATGAGACGTTTGCAGTAGGCATGCCCTCTGGACCTGAGGGGGAAGAGATTTTTGAAATAAAGGATGGCCGTTATATCATTTCAAATATGAATCGGACATTTCCTTTTTTTGACCTCAGCACAGGACAGGTGGTTGCCAATCACAGAGTGGTTTACAAAGGAAAAGAATATGAATTGAAAAAATACATAAAACCCGGTACATGGGTCAGAGTCAGTTATGAAACCATGAATCTTTTTCAGCTTTTGAGAGGAGTGAAAATCAATGAAGGATGAAGAAGTGAAATTTTTATCACTTGAAGAACAGCAGGAAATTCTCGAAAAATACGATCCAGAAGCTGCAACGAGAAAGCTCACGGGAATTATGGGATGGATTGCTTTCCTGGGTTTGCTGTCATTTTCCCTTTTCCAATTATACACAGCTATTTTTTCCGTTTTTACTGCTCAAATTCAGCGTTCCGTCCATTTAGGATTTGCACTGGCGCTTATTTTTCTATTATTCCCTTTAAATAAGAAAAAGAAAGAATCAGGTAAATGGCAAGTTGGCTGGTATGATATTGTGCTTGCTCTTCTCAGTATTGTCGTCGGTGCCTATTGGCCGCTCTTTATGGAAGACATCGCCATGCGTGTTGGAATCTTAACGACAACTGACTTTGCAATAGGGATTATTGCGATTTTGCTCGTTCTCGAAGCCACAAGAAGAGCAGTCGGGCTTCCTATTACAATTATTGCTGTTCTTTTTATGGCTTATGGGGTTTTTGGACAATACATGCCGGGATTTCTTCAGCATGGAGGGTTAAGTCTTGAACGATTGGTTCAGACCATGTTTTTCACAACAGAAGGGATTTTAGGAACGCCGCTTGGGGTATCGGCAACTTTTATTTTCTTGTTTCTGTTATTCGGCTCGTTCTTGATCCAGACTGGTGTAGGTCAATATTTTAATGATCTGTCAGCTGTAATCGCCGGGAAAAGAGTCGGCGGACCGGCTAAAGTTGCCATTTTTTCAAGCGCCCTTCAAGGCACAATCAGCGGAAGCTCCGTTGCGAACGTAGTAACATCAGGCGCATTTACCATTCCAATGATGAAAAAACTGGGATATAAAAAGGAATTTGCAGGAGCTGTTGAAGCCGCATCTTCAACTGGCGGACAATTAATGCCGCCAATCATGGGAGCTGCTGCTTTCCTGATGGTCGAATTTATTGGAAATGGCATCACGTACTGGGACATTGCAAAGGCTGCAGCCATTCCAGCAATCCTTTATTTTACTGGAATCTGGATCATGACCCATTTTGAAGCGAAACGTTTAGGTTTACGGGGATTAACAGAAGATGAAATGCCTAATCGTAAAGAAGTGGCGAAGAAGATCTACCTCCTGCTTCCGATTCTGGCGATTATCGTCTTGTTGATGACAGGTATTCCTGTCATGCATGCAGCACTTTATTCCATTTTAATTGCTATAGTAGCAGGTTTTATTAATAAAGAAACAAGAATGGGCCCGAAAGCTATCATTTTAGCATTGGTAGATGGGGCAAGAACGGCTTTATCTGTAGCGGCGGCAACCGCAGCTGCGGGTATCATTGTAGGGATCGTAACCAAAACAGGACTAGGTTTAACATTGGCAAATGGCTTAATTGATCTGGCACAAGGCTACATTATTCCAACGCTGATTTTCACCATGATCGCATCCTTGATTTTGGGAATGGGATCGCCAACAACGGCAAACTATGTCATCACATCAACAATAGCAGCACCTGTTATCATTTTTATGGGCTATCCGGATTTAGCTGCCCATCTATTTGTTTTCTATTTTGGAATCATTGCGGATATTACACCCCCGGTGGCACTTGCAGCATTTGCTGCTGCTGGTGTATCAGGAGGAGAACCTATTCGTACAGGAATACAATCATCCAAGCTTGCCATCGCAGCATTTATCATTCCGTATATCTTTGTTCTTTCACCAGAAATGCTTCTAATTGACACGACACTTCCAGAAGTCATTTGGGTTGTGTTTACAGCAGTGACGGGAATGATCGCAATTGGTGCTGGGATTATTGGCTATTGGATGAGACCTATGAACTGGATTGAACGAGTACTGGCTATTATTTCAGGCCTGCTATTAATCTATCCAGAGGGAATTTCAGATGTAGTCGGTCTAATCATGTTTGCAGGATTGTTTGCTGTGCAGTTTATTTATAAGAAAGACAGCGATCAGACTGTGGCTCGGGAGGCGTAAAGAAATAACCTAACAGGGGCGGTTTTATTGCTCTAATTATAAGAAAACAATGGCGCAGGTAAACGATGTCTATTACAAAAAATTTAAAGGGCGGCGATTGCTGCCCTTTTTTAATTTGAAGCTAAGTATTGTAAACGTGATGTAAGAACACTCTGCAGAAGTGAAAGTGGAAGTTAAGTGCTGTAAACGTGATGTAAGAATACTTTTCGGTAGTGTGAGAGGAAGCTAAATGGTGTAAACGTGATGTAAGAGCACATCTAGGGTGGCTCAATGTTATGTAAGCGTTCGATTCGGAACTCTGGTGAGAAAACAGTGTCTATTCTATAAGTATGGTAAAATATTCTTAAAATTGAATCCCCGGGAGGTATAGCTGATGAAGGTCAAAGACATCAACCACCTGCTTTTTTCCGTTTCAGACCTTGACAGATCGATTGAATTCTACGAGACCGTCCTTGAAGCAAAGCTGCTGGTAAAGGGCAGAACCACAGCGTATTTCGACCTGAATGGAATCTGGCTGGCACTTAATCTTGAAAAGGACATACCAAGAAACGAAATTAAAGAATCCTATACACACATTGCCTTTACAATTGACAAGTCCGACTTCGACAGCCTCCATCAAAAACTCATACAGCACAGGGTTACAGTCTTGCCAGGAAGATCAAGAGATAAAAAAGACAAGAAATCCATTTACTTCACAGATCCGGACGGACACAAGTTTGAGTTTCATACAGGAACTCTTCAGGACAGGATTAAGTATTATAAGGAAGAGAAAAAATATATGACTTTTTTTGATAATTAAAGTATTGACTTTGCAAACGCCGCCCCATATAATAGAATTTGTCAGCAGCACTTACATACTGCGACTTGTTAGCTCAGTGGGAGAGCACTTCCTTGACAGGGAAGGGGTCGGGGGTTCAAGTCCCTCACAGGTCATTACATTTAAGAGAGTTTCCCGGAATGGGGAGCTCTTTTTTATTTAGGAAAATGCCGAGTGGTTGGACGGCCGAAAATTGAAACCCGAAAAAGCACCCGATTCAAATAGACGACGGGTGCTTTTTTTTTGTGCGGCTGTTTTTATACCTTGAAGAGGAGACCCGGGTAAACATAAGCTCCTACTTTCGAACTGGAAATTCAATTTTTGGAATTTTTTTCTGGTAAAGGGTGTAAACGTCATAAAAAAGGGTAAAAGATTGATGGTACATTTTTACCAATCTTAATCCATTTGCTATTAATTTTCCATTTCGTCTTTTTTGCCATTTTTATTCATGTATACTGTAAAAGTCTTTATAAAGATCCATATTTTATTAATTATGGTAAAAAGAATAGGAGAGTGAAAAAATGAAGCGTACGAAGAAGATATGCCTGATGCTGCTGTCAGCTTTATTCATCTTGTTTGCGCTTGCGGCATGCGGAGGCGGGGAACAGGCGTCTGGAAATGAAGAGAAAAAAGAGAATACTAAAAAAGAAGAAGACGTTTCTGAGAAAGAAAATGAGGATGAGGTTGAGATAGCCGGGAGCATTGAAGACATTGTAAAAGAAGAACCTGGAAAATATTCAGGGAATGCTTACAATAAAGCGGTTATACATAAAGCTTTAGACGAAAAGTCGTTTGCTGATAAGGACAGCTTTCAGATCTATGGCGAGCTGCTTGCTCTTGTGAACGAGGGGGAGAATTACAAGCCTTTTTATGATTTTTATGAAGAATTCAATCCGAGCATAGAGACTTCTTTAAGCAATATGCCTGGAGGAATGACGCTTGAAAACGGTGAGATTGGACTTAATACAAATATCTCAATCCTGTTGGATGCAAGCGGCAGTATGGCTCAGAAAATCGGCGGACAAACCAAAATGGATCTGGCAAAAAAAGCTGTAAATGATTTTGTTGCTTCCATGCCTGAAGGAGCGAACGTATCACTTAGAGTTTATGGCCAGGAAGGCAGCAACAGCGACAGTGATAAACAGCTATCCTGCAGCAGCACAGAAGTAGTCTATGATTTGAAGCCTTATAATGAGGCCGAATTTAAAGCTTCACTTGGAAAGTTTAAGCCAACCGGCTGGACTCCAATCGCTAAAGCCATTTCAGAATCAAAAGCAGACTTTGAGAAATCAGATAAGCAGGGACAAAATATCATTTATGTCGTAAGCGATGGAATTGAAACATGCGACGGAGATCCTGCTAAAGCAGCAAAAGAACTCCATGATTCAAACATTGAAGCGGTTGTCAATATCATTGGTTTTGATGTAGACAGCAGCGGCCAAAAACAGCTCATGTCTGTAGCTCAGGCCGGCGGCGGTCAATATGAAACCGTTGATACGGCTGAAGACTTCCAGGAATTATGGGAAGATGAGCGCCTGCGCCTCTGGAACGAATGGTGGGACTGGGGCAATAAAAACTGGAATGAAGTCTGGGAAGAGCAAAGCAAGAAGCAAAATGATCTTTATGAAAGAAAAAGAGAGTTAACAAACATGATTTATGAGGAGAAAAAGAGACTGAATGATGCAGCCTTATATCTCCAGGAAAAAGAACAAATTGAGTATGATATCCGTCAGGAGGTTACAAGCCTGGTCGATCAGCGACATGAAATTCTGAAAGATTATGCGGAGGATACTCATGAAGAGCTGCTTGATACAGTTAAAACAGAGGGCGAAGACCTGAAGGACTCCATTCAGGAGAAAAAAGAAGAAATGACAGAAAAATATGAGAAAAAATAGGTTCTTCTGTTCTAAGGGATGATTCAGAACGTGTAGAGTTCAGGCAAGGAGGTATGATTTTCGTATATCTCCTTGTCTTTTTCTATCTTTCAATATAAAAACTTCATAAATGCAGCAGAAAGGCAAACATTTTGAAGTTTTCACCCTTCAAGAGGTCATTGAAGACATGCTTACAGTCCAAATAAAGAGTCTACAATCCTGATATGCTGCTTAACAATCCAAATCAAGGATTTAACAGTCTAAACAGGTGCTTTAACAATCCAAACCCAAAATCGTTTGCAAATGTTTTACAAATATTTATCGCGTTTATCCTAGTAACTCCTGTTCACTGAAACTATAATAAATGTATGCTTCCTACTAACCAATTGCGAGGGGATATTCGTGGAAAACAGGGAACTTCTGCTGGCCATTACAGAATTAAAATCCAGTATGGATAAACGGTTTGATGCACTTGAAAAACAAGTGGATTCAAGGCTTGATAAGGCAGAGGAACAGCTGTATAAGCTTTCCAGGGCCATTCATTCAGGAGGAGATGACCACGAAGAGGATATTCAGAAACTTGGTGATGAAGTAAGAGATTTGAGATTGTCAGCAAAGTATTTGCTGTCTAAGATCAGTGAACATGACGTTGAACTATACAAAGCAATGAATATGCTGAAAAACACCTCTGATGAATAGTCAGAGGTGTTTTTGCGGGCAGCGGGATTAAGATTTGGATTATGACTGTCACAAATAGATTAATAGAAAAAATGACCTGGAACGAGTCCAGGTCACCTTTGTAAAAATTTGCTTTAAATCACGGCCCGGTAGGTCCAGTAGGTCCAGCAGGTCCAGTAGCCCCGGCAGGTCCAGTAGCCCCGGCAGGTCCAGTAGCCCCGGCAGGTCCAGTAGCCCCGGCAGGTCCAGTAGCCCCGGCAGGTCCAGTGACCCCAGCAGGTCCAGTAGCTCCAGCAGGTCCAGTGGCCCCAGCAGGTCCAGTGGCTCCGGCAGGTCCAGTGGCTCCAGCAGGTCCCGTAGCCCCGGCAGGTCCCGTAGCTCCAGCAGGTCCAGTGGCTCCGGCAGGTCCAGTGGCCCCAGCAGGTCCAGTAGCCCCGGCAGGTCCCGTAGCTCCAGCAGGTCCAGTGGCCCCAGCAGGTCCAGTGGCTCCGGCAGGTCCAGTGGCCCCAGCAGGTCCAGTGGCCCCAGCAGGTCCAGTAACACCCGCAGGTCCAGTGGCCCCATCAGCACCAGTGACTCCGGCAGGTCCAGTGACCCCATCAGCACCAGTGACTCCGGCAGGTCCAGTGACCCCAGCAGGTCCAGTGACCCCAGCAGGTCCAGTAACACCAGCAGGTCCAGTGGCCCCATCAGCACCAGTGACTCCGGCAGGTCCAGTAGCTCCATCAGCACCAGTGACTCCGGCAGGTCCAGTGGCCCCAGCAGGTCCAGTGACTCCATCAGCACCAGTGACTCCGGCAGGTCCAGTAGCTCCGGCAGGTCCAGTAGCCCCATCAGCACCAGTGACTCCAGCAGGCCCAGTAATTCCGGCAGGTCCAGTAGCCCCATCAGCACCAGTAGCCCCAGCAGGTCCAGTGACTCCGGCAGGTCCAGTGACCCCAGCAGGTCCAGTAGCTCCGGCAGGTCCAGTAGCCCCAGTAGGTCCAGCAGGTCCAGTTGGCCCGACACCGGCACCTCCCATAGCGAAGAGAGAAATGTCATCAATCACAACATCAGCTGATCCGGCAAGCGGCAATTTGTTTACCAGGATTAGTGCCTGAGTTGTACCAGAAGGTGCCTGGGCGGTATTTTCATAAATGCTCCGCCAGTGAAACTGGTTTGAATCCGGTAGACGGTTAGGAGGGATATTAAGGATGGTTCCAAATCCCAGGAAATTAAATGCGTCATCGTAAAAGCCAAGCGTTACTGAAATGAGAGGACTAGGAGATGCGCCAACTTTACCAAGAGAAATTTCCAATAAAAAAGTCTCACCCTGGCTCGCTTCAACAAATTGGTAGAGAAATGCATTGGCATTTCCGCCTGTTAATCTGGCAGCTGCGAAACCGCTGTGAGAGAATTGTGTGGTAATGACTGCGTTGACAGCTGTCCATGGAGGAAAGCTTCCTGTTTCAAAACTATCATTGATAATTCTGTTTTCAATACTCATTTAGTAGCCTCCTTTCTATATTTTTGCGCTTTACATGAAGTAAAGCTTTTATAGCATATGAGATAAAGAGACTTGTGACCGTGCGTTTTCATTACGGTTTTTGCCCTTATTTCATTTTATTTTTTCCCCTAGTTCAAAAAGAACCGCATACATTGTCTTCGTTTGATCATGAAAGTCCGCAGGTTCGTTTTTTGGTTTTTTGAAGAAATCAAAAAATCTCTTCTTTTGTTTCGGTTTCTGACTGCTTAGTTCATTTACATCTTTAAGAAAGCTATCAACTATCTCTGAGTCAGCAATGATCATTCTAACTATGACATGCAGTGTGTTTTCAATAGCAGCACGTGTGACGATTTCGTCATGCAGCATGAGTGTATTAGCATCAATTCCGGATGCGGCAGGACTTTGTCCAGCTTCTTTTTTCTCTTGATGCAGGAGAACCTTTCCTGTCTGTTCTATTTTTTCCTGCAAATGCTTTTTCGTTATAGTAGGCACTTTGCTGTAATCGATGTGCCGGTCATAGTTTGCAAATAAATCGTTTATTCTTTTATCCAAGTTATTCCCTCCCTTCAAAAGCAGTTTATGTTAGAAAAGAATACGGAGCATGGGGAAATAACCGCTTTGCAGCGCACATTTTGCTCTGTTTCTCCAGTACTTGTGACACCCTTTATTTCAGAGGGAATATACCCAATCCAAAATTCTGATACCTTACATGAAATTTCCTAACTTATGCAGGAGGGCACTTTTTCTTACAATGAGGACAGATAGAAAACATCATAGAAATCGGGGTGGTGAGCAGATGGAAGCGAAGATTGTACGGGCAGAGGAGCAAGTAATTGCGCCCAGTACAAAAAAAGGAAGAGTAAAACGGGATCTAAAGAGGATGAACTCCCAAAAATATTTGCAGGTTATGGCGCTGCTCGGTATGGTTTGGATGTTCATTTTCAACTACGTGCCGATGTATGGACTGATTATAGCTTTTAAGGAGTTCAGCATTATCAGCACAATCAGAGAGGCTCCGTGGGTTGGACTTATGCAGTTTAAAGAATTTCTGCAGGATGAGAATTTCTGGACTGTACTGAAGAACACTCTTGGCATCAGCTTGATTAAGCTGATTATCGGCTTTCCGCTGCCAATCATTTTTGCCTTGATGCTGAATGAATTGACTTCACTGAAGTTTAAGAAAATGGTTCAGACGATTACGTATTTGCCTCATTTTCTTTCATGGGTTGTTCTCGGCGGTATTTTAACAACATGGTTATCTGATATTGGCATTATTAATGACATTTTACTTAATCTCGGATTTATCAATGAACGCATCAGCTTCCTGGCTGAACCGCAGTACTTCTGGGGCATTGTGATTATCTCGGATATCTGGAAGGAAATCGGCTGGTCTGCAATCATCTATCTTGCAGCAATAGCGGGCGTATCTACTGAACTCTATGAGTCTTCGACAATTGACGGGGCAAACCGTTTTCAGAAAATGTGGCATGTCACACTGCCTTCGATCCGTCCAACGATTACGATTCTTTTCATCCTGGCAGTCAGCGGTGTGCTGAATTCAAACTTTGACCAGATCTTGGTTCTCCGTAATGCATTAAATGAAAGCGCTAGCAATGTTATTGATATCTATGTGTATCAAATGGGTGTTCAAAATGCGCGCTATTCTTATGCAACGGCAGTCGGTCTTTTAAAAGCAATCATTGCCTTTATTCTGCTTTACACGGCTAACAGAATTACGAAAAAGCTTGACGGCACTTCATTATTCTAAGGAGGGGAGATCACGTGCTGAAACTGTTTAAATTAAACCGCAGAACAAAAAGTGAATACATCTTCGACAACATCAACATCATTATTATGTTCTTGATCTGCGGAATAACGCTTTACCCAATCTGGTATGTTATCGTCAACTCCCTGAATGAAGGTGCAGATGCAGCTAATGGCGGCATTTACTGGTGGCCTAGGGAGTTTACTCTTCAAAACTATGAAGCTGTTTTTGCCAACTCAGGCATTCTGACATCATTCGGAGTCACGATTGCGAAAACGGTTATTGGAACCATCACACACGTTTTCTTCACAGCGATGGTAGCCTATGCGATTTCAAGAAGAGATTTATATGGAAGAAAACTGTACATGATGATCGGTATCGTCACAATGTTTTTCAGCGGAGGACTGATTCCTTACTTCCTTCTGATTCGTGACCTGGGATTATTTGATAACTTCCTGGTCTATATCATTCCGACCATGTTTAACTTTTTCCATCTTATTATCTTTGTCTCGTTCTTCAGAGAGCTTCCGCCATCACTGGAAGAGGCAGCAAAAATTGACGGAGCCAATGACTTTATGATTTTTATCAAGATTATTGTGCCGCTGTCGATGCCGGTTATTGCTACAATCGCACTATTCCAGGGTGTTTATCAATGGAATGATTATTTCGCAGGGGTCATTTTCGTCAATAATCCGGAACTTCAGCCGATCCAAACCTATTTGTACAAAGTTGTTGCTGAATCCAGTTCCAACCAGATGATGATGAATGCTCCAGGCAGCATCACAACAAAAACGGTGACGTCACAATCGATCAAGCTTGCAACCATGGTCATCACGACATTGCCGATTGTTCTTGTGTACCCGTTCCTTCAGAAGTACTTTGTAAAGGGGATGCTGATCGGCTCTGTAAAGGGCTGATGCATATAGAAAGAAAGTCAATTATAATGAAGTACTAGAGAGGGGTTTACTATGAAAAAGTTTAAGAGTCTGTCCATTTTCCTTATTGCGGTTCTTCTTCTTTCCATGCTTGCTGCATGCAATAATGAAACCGCTTCATCAGGGGAAAAAGAAAACAAAAAGCCTGTTTCAGCAGATGAGCCTGCATGGAAAGCAGATACATCGCCGATTACATTTGACTGGTATGTCAACTTTTCCTGGTTCGCATCAAAATGGGGAGAGGACGCAGTTTCAAAGTATGTAACAGATAAAACAGGCGTTTCAATCAACTACATTTCTCCTGCCGGAAACGAAGCAGAGAAAATGAACACGATGATTGCATCCGGCAAGCTTCCTGATTTTATTACCCTTGGCTGGTGGGAAGATGCTGTTAAGAAAATGCAGGAAGGCGAACTGGTTCTTCCATTAAATGAACTTGCTGAAGAATATGATCCATATTTCTTTAAAGTAGCAGATAACGCAAAGCTTGAGTGGTACAAACAGGAGAACGGAAATGTATACGCTTACCCGAATGCATCTTCTTCTCCGAAGGATTTTGAAAAATACAAAGACTTAAAGCCTTCTAACCAAACATTCTTAGTAAGAAAAGATATGTACGAAGCACTTGGAAGTCCTGATATGAGCACACCTGAAGGGTTTGTTTCAGCTCTTCAAGCTGCAAAAGAAAAATTTCCGGAAGTAAATGGTGCACCGCTTATTCCGCTTGGCCTTCATGAATTTACAGATGTAGGCAATACATCACTTGAAGCTTACCTTCAAAATTTCCTAGCCATTCCTATGGAAAAAGACGGTAAGCTGTATGATCGCACAGAAGATAAAGAATATGTAAAATGGCTGAAAACATTCAGAGAAGCAAATGAAGAAGGATTGCTTGCAAAAGATATCTTTGTAGACAAACGCCCGCAAATGGAAGAGAAAATCGCCCAGGGCCGCTACTTCGCTATGCTTTATCAGCGCAGTGACATGGCTGCTCAGCAGCAGGCTCTTTATGCGAAAGATCCAAATTCTGTCTATATCGCTGTTGATGGTCCTGCTAACGCTGCAGGCGATCAACCGATACTTGCAGGGGACAGCATTTCCGGCTGGACAGTTACTCTTATCTCCAAAGATGTAAAAGACAAAGACCGTGCCATTGCTTTCTTAAGCTACCTGATCAGTGAAGAAGGACAAAAAGATTTCTTCTTCGGTGAAAAAGGCGTGACGTACGATGAGACAGACGGAAAACCTCAGTTCAAACCGGAAGTTCTTGACCTTCTAAGCAAGGACAGAACAGCTTTCGACCAGCAATACGGTGCTTCTTATAAACACTGGATGCTGATGGATACGAATATGAGTCTTCCTTGGAACCCGCCTACTGCGGAGCCGTTCAAGCAATTGGAAGACTGGACAAAAGGCAAAACAGTCAGCTTTGCAGCTTATGACGGCCTGAATCCTACAGGTACTTCTGCAGAAGCCATTGCAAGTACAAAAATCAGCCAGGAATGGGGAAAAACACTTCCGAAGCTGCTTCTTGCAAAATCAGACAAAGAGTTTGATAAGGTGATGAAAGCTTACTTGAAAAAACGTGAAGATTACGGCTATGACAAAGTAGAAGAGTATCAGAAAAAGATGTTTGAAAAGAATAATGAAAAACTGAATGCTGGAGAAAAGTAAGGAAAAAGGGCTGCTTCGGCAGCCTTTTTTTCCCTGTTATCCGAAAAAGAAATCCCTTATACTAAAAAGAACGTCAAAAGAACAGCAGGTGTCCTCATGGCAGGAAAAATAAAAACGAAGATCTTCGAAATGTTCCTCAAACTCTCATTGCAGCAAAAATTCATCGCCTTATATATTTTCATCATCATGATTCCAGTCGTCGCATTTACCCTGATCTACACAAGGCAAGTGGATGAAAGTGCGATAAAGGACATTACAACGAAAAATGAATATCTCCTTGAAGTAGAAAAAGTTCATATTGAAAACAATATCGAATCGATGAGGAGAACGGCACAGATGGTTGTCTCTGATAATGAATTTATCGATTTTGTGAAATCAAGAGATGAGACAAATGTGGACGATCTGCTGAACTTTAAAATGAATGCGTTCTCAAATGTATCAAGGCTTCAAGTGAATAATCCAACCATTGAAAACATTCACCTTTACACAAACAATCCCTTCGTAAACGAAATGTGGCCGATCCTTTTCAGTGAGGAGCGGATTGCTGATAAGCCATGGAAGCAGGAAGCCATCGACCGCAACGGCATGGAAATGTGGTGGTATGAACAGCAGGATTACGATATCCTCGGACGCTATCCATACCGGGCGAATGCCAAGATTTCAGTCTTGCGGGAGCTGGATTACCCGAAGGATGAACACTTGGGCATCATCGAAATCAGCATGCTTCAAAAGAACTTTTTCCCGAAAATGTTCAGCACGGTTGACGCAGGTGATTCTGCGATGATGGTCATTGACCAGAACAGCAATTATATCGTCAATCCTGATAACCGCTTTTTAAAAGAAAATGAGATTCGTATAGATACACTGACAAGCCACTTTGAAAAAGAAAAGAAGAAAGAATCCTTCTCTTTTTATTATGAAGACCATGAGCTTCCCATCCTTGTGGGAGCTGTCTATATTGAAGCAATCGACTCCTATATGCTGAGCCTGGTCTCTCTTGAAACGATTTTTGCAGATACAGAAAACACAAGAAATCTTGTCCTTGGGGGAATTGTGTTCCTCGTGCTGATTCTCTCCTTTTTAACATACAAAATGATCTCGTATTTGCTCAAAGAGATGTACAGGCTGATGAGCACGATGAAAAAAGCAGAAGCTGGTGACTTCGGTGTGAAAGTCGAGGTGGATGAATACAGCGAGATCGGACAGCTTGCCTATCATTTCAGAAGCATGCTGGCAAAAATCAACCGCCTGATTGCTGAAGCCATTCATAAAAATGCGGTAACAAAAGAAGCGGAGCTTAAAGCTCTTAAAACGCAAATCGATTCTCATTTTCTATTCAATACACTTGAAAACATCAAGATGATGGCTGAAATAAAAGGAGATTACGAGACGTCCGATGCCGTGACATCACTCGGTTCCATGATGCGCTACAATCTGAAATGGAAAAACGATTTTGTGCTGCTTCAGGAAGAACTGACGCATATCAAGCATTATATTGAAATTATGAATCTGCGGCTTGAGAACAGGCTGACGCTAAAAGTCGATGTGCAGGACCACCTGCTGGCATCAGAAGTGCTGAAAATGTCTCTTCAGCCAATTGTGGAAAATTCGGTCAAGCATGGTCTGATTCCATTGCTTGCTGAAAAGCAGGGCGTTATCAAAATAAGTGCAAATAGAATAGACAGCGGAATCTTGATCGAGATAGAAGATAACGGGACCGGTATGAATGACAGGGAGAAAGAACGCCTGTCTGAAAAAATCACAGCAGGACAGCATACCGAAACGCTTCATGGGTCAGGAATCGGGCTTGTAAATGTAAATGAGCGGCTGCTCTTGCATTACGGAACCGATCATGGACTTCAATTAGAAAGCAAAGAGGGAGCTTTTACAAAAGTTTCATTCCTAGTACCAGACTTGCAGACAAAGGGGGACTTGCAGCATGTACAATCTGTTAATAGCGGATGATGAATCAAATATACGCCTTGGCATTAAAGCCATGATTGAACGGGAATTCCCGAGCGAAATCAATACCTTCCTTGCTGGAGACGGGCTTGAGGCACTGGATATCATGAGCAGGGAACAAATCGATCTTCTCATCACAGATATAAAAATGCCTCGCATGAACGGAATTGAGCTGATCCGCACCCTGCAGGAAGCGGACAAAAAACCAATCCTGATCATTTTAAGCGGATATGACGATTTTGAATATACAAAGGCAGCCATTAAATGCAAAGTAAAAGATTACCTTTTAAAACCAGTGAACAGAAACGAGCTGTTTCAGACCGTCCGCAGTTCGATGGAAGATTTGGAAAAGACAAAAACACTCGTTCAGCAGGAACAGGAAGAGGAACAGCTCAGACAAATTCAGTACATCCTGCTGAATCCGCTCCTGTCAAAAGAACGGATCAAAGAAATCTGCGGGCAGTCAAAGCTTGAAGCTAAGAGCGGACACTATTTCATTGCCGTTATGAATCAGGGGAGAAATCTCTTTGAAAAGGCAGAGCAGGTGCTGAAAAAAGAAATCCTGTTCCTGGACCAGAAAGACCGGACCGTCATTCTGACAGAAGATCAGACTGTTCTTGATTTGCTTAAGCAGCACATCCCTGAAGCAGAGCTGGGCTGCAGCGGGCAGAAAACCGATTTTTCAGAGATCAGAGAGGCCTATCTGGAAGCAGCAGAGGCATGCAAATATTCGTTTGTCCACCCGAGACACTCATATATTGATTACAACACGGTAACATCTAAACCTGCAGCAGACATGCTTCCCATAGAAGAAATCAAGAAAATCAAAAACATGCTCGGAACAATCAGAGAACAGGAAATCAAGTCTCTTCTGTTGAAAGTTCTAGATCACGAAAGGATTACGTCCTATTCAATCGATTATCTTGAGAGTATCCATCACGAAACAAACAGAATCATCTATGAACCTTTTTTTGAGCGGTTCGGAGAAGAATCAAAAGCCGCATTTAAAAAGCTGTCCCATATGGAGGACCTCTACAGCTTCCGCGATTTCTATCATTATTTTCATGAAACACAGGAATTGATCCTGAGGCTTCATGAATATATGAAGCAGCTGAGGTCGATTTCAACTGAACAAACCTATATGGAACAGGCACTTGCATTTATCGGTGAAAACTATCAAAAAGACTTGAACCTTGCAGTTGTTTCCAATCACATATCCCTGAACTACTCTTACTTCAGCCATGTGTTCAAAGAAAATACGGGTCAAAATTTCGTCGATTACCTGAAAAAAGTCCGCATTGAAAACAGCAAGCGACTGCTTCAGGATCCTGACTTGAAAATTTTTGAAGTGAGTGACAGGGTCGGCTACAAAAACCCTAAACAATTTGCGCGCGTATTCCGGGAGCTTGAAGGCATTTCCCCGAAAGAGTTCAGGGAGGCGGCTGGTATTTCAGCCGCCAAGGAACAGACATAATCTTATTTTCCAGGAAATTTAATCGTTCAAATCCATCGGGAGGCAGATAAAATGATTACATATCCAATGTTAAAATCGAATGCCGTAATAGGAGTGACCGCACCGTCGTCAGGTGTGCAGCCGGAGTTGCACGGTCTTTTAAAACAGGCTTCGGCGAGAATGGAATCCAGGGGATATACAATTATCACAGGTGAAACAGCCTGGACCCAGGATAAAGCAAAATCCGCACACGCAGCAAAACGCTCAGAGGAATTTAATCAAATGATGCAGGATGATCGAATTGACTTCATTCTTCCTCCGTGGGGCGGAGAGCTTGCGATGGAAATGCTTGAAGGTGTTGATTACGATGCGATAAAGGAAAAATGGATTTTGGGATACTCCGATGTCAGCGTGCTTACACTGGCCATTACCCTCAAAACGGGGATGGCAACAGCTCACGGCACGAATCTGATTGATTTAAGAGGAGAATTGTCCGACCCAACCACTGCGATGTGGGAAACTGTGCTGAAAACTGAAAGGGGAGGAAAAGTAACTCAGACGTCCTCTGAAAAATATCAAAAAGAGTGGCAGCACGAGAACCCGACACCTCATGTTTATCATCTGACAGAACCAACCGTCTGGAAAACAGTGTCCGGCCAAGATGAACAGGCCAAAGGACGCCTGCTCGGAGGCTGCATTGATGTGATTAAGCATCTGGCAGGCACGCCGCTTGGTGATGTTAAAGCCTTTTCCGAAAAACATATCGCCGGCGATCCGATCCTCTGGTATTTTGAAAACTGCGCGCTTTCCGCAACGGATTTGCGTATATCGCTTGTCCAGCTGAAAATGGCCGGCTGGTTTGAAAATTGCTCAGGGATTCTATTTGGCAGAAGCCCGGCCAACCATCCTGTAGAGGGGTATACGGCAGAGGATGTATATGAGGACCTTGCATCAGAACTTGGGGTCCCTGTCATCTATGACATTGACTGCGGACATCAGCCGCCTCAGCTGACCCTGATTAACGGTGCTTTTGCGGACGTGACAGTGGAGAACGGAAAAGGGATTGTTGTTCAGGAGTTTAGATGATGGAAGAAAGCATGCCTTTAATAGGTATGTTTTTTTCTTGTTTATCCGGAACTTTATTCCGTTTCAATCGTATAACACTTATCCATTCCAGAAGGGGGAGTGCAGATGATATCCTACCTGATCATGGCCCTTTTCATCATAGCCGGCGCGATGCTCTATCAGGGGAAATGGGCGAATTTAATAGCAGGGTATAATACGCTTTCTAAAGAAGAAAAAGAAAAATATGACACGCCTGCTCTTTGCAGGTTTTACGGAAAAATGATGTTTGTCATCTCGTTCAGCATCCTTCTGTGGGAGATTGGCGACGCACGTGGAAGCCTGCTGATTTTTATGTTCGGCACCTTGCTGTTTATTGCTTCTGTTGTTTTCACACTTGTCTATTCGAACAGCGGAAGCCGCTTCAAAAAGTAAGCTGCCTTATTCGGCAGCTTTAAAAACTTCTATTTTTTCTCCCTTTTTCACTAGAATCACATCCTCTTTCTCTTTGGCGCGGTACAGGACTGTCCCTTTATCGAGATAATTCGACCAAAAATTCTGCGATGGTTTAACACTTGCATCCAGTTTATTTGAAATCGTCCCAAGCTCTATTCCAAGCGAATACTGTTCAGACAAACCCTCTGCATAATAATCTTTTCCATCTGCCATAAGCAGAGCTGCGTATGACTGGTTGTTCTCCTGCTGACTGCAGCCGGCGAGTACGGTATAAATAAATGCGGCAAAAAGAATCTTTCTCATTTTTTCCTCCTTCTGGAAATGGCGTGTATTGAAGTAGACGGAGAAAAGAGGATTTCGTTTCACCTGAGACACAAAAAAGAGCATCAGTTTTTGATGCTCTTTTCAGTTCTTAATAAATTTCTTTAATTCCCGCCAGCCTGATTGAAAAGACATTCTTATCTTCGTCTTCAAGTGACAGGGTCTGATCGCTCAAATCGAGATTTCGGACGCGGCCTTTCAGTGTCTGGACTGCACCGTCGATGTAATAGTTTACCGTTACAAGCTTGTTGCGCCTCAATGCTTTTAAAATCATGTGAATGTCTCCTTCCGTTTTGTGTTTATTTTAAGGGTAGTAGTTTAAAGTGTAATCGCTTTCTGTGAGTATATTCCTATTATACTACAGCTTTGTGAAAGCGATTACATGAAATTTGAACACTTTGTGAAAAAAAACACATTGAACACGTTCAGCTCACATGATACCTTTAATAAAAAGATCGCAGGAAATGGGGACTCACAGCATGGGAAGAGGATTACAAGGAAAAAAAGTTGTGATTGCAGGATCGAGAAAAACAGATGAAATCAGTACGCTGATTAAAAAACAGGGAGGGATTCCGCTTGTCCGCTCTCTGCAGGGAACCGTTTTTCTGGCTGAAGAGCAGGTGGAACCTGATCTTCGCAAGTACATAAATGAGGGTGCGGACTGGACCATCCTGACGACAGGAATGGGAACAGAAACGCTGGTGAAGCTGTCCTATCAGCTGGGGGAGGAAGAAGCCTTTTTAAGACAGCTCCGCGAGTCGAACATTGCTTCAAGGGGATACAAGACCTTCGCTTCGCTCAAAAAGCTTGGATTGACGCCATTAAAAAAAGATGATGATGGAACGACCAGGGGCCTTGTCCGGGCTTTGGAAAATGAAGATTTTTCCGGAAAAAGAGTCATGGTGCAGCTCCACGGTGAAACAGCGCCTGCTCTAATTAAGTTTCTTGAAGAAAAAGGGGCATCTGTCCATCAGCTCCTCCCGTACCGTCACATTTCACCTGATGAAAAAGCCGTCAGCCTCCTTTGCGAAGAACTGAAAGCTGGAGAAATTGACGCGGTATGCTTTACCGCTGCCATCCAGGTTCGGGAATTTTTTCAGTATGTGAAGGAGCATGATTTAACGAAGGATGTACTTGAAGTCTTCAAAACGCGCACACTCCCTGTAGCTGTCGGAAAAATTACTGCCGAAGCCCTTACAGAGGAAGGTGTAGAGAATCCCCTCGCTCCTGATCTTGAACGAATGGGTGCGATGATTATCGAACTTGCCAATTATTATGAAAAAAACAATTGACATAAGCCTTCCGACTGCGCATAATATATAAAAATCAATGAACGCTGAAGCGGGACTAGTATGCGGGACTTTGTGCAAAAGAGAGCGGGGTTTATAAGCTGAGAGACCCCGCAGCAGCAAAGCCGCAGAACCTGCCTGCCGAGTCCTGTGCCAAACACACAGGCGCCATCAGCCTGGCGTTATCAGGCAAAGCGGGATGCCACGTGCATCCAACCAAGGTGGTACCACGGAGAGCAAAGCCCTTTTCGTCCTTATTTTACAGGACGGGGAGGGCTTTTTTTATTTCTTAGGCAGAAGCTGAGGGGTCAAAAAACGGTGTAATTTAACCCCTTATTCAAAGAAGCATCAGCTGAAAGGTCATAAGCAGGTAAGATATGAGCCTTCAAACAAAAAAGCAGGAGCTGAAAAGTCATAAGCCGGCCAAATATGACCCTTCATACTAAAAAACATCAGCTAAAAGGTCATAACCCGTCGGCACTTCTGCCCAATAAACTCTTCCATCCCCTACTAAACTAAAGGAGGCCAACCCTCATGAAAAAACGGATTGTTGTTAAAATCGGGAGCAGTTCTCTTACGAACAGGAAAGGTGAAATCGATCAGGAAAAGTTCACCGATCATATTGCAGCGCTTGCGCGGCTCAGACAGGCAGGGCATGAAGTGCTGCTCGTTTCATCGGGAGCTGTTGCGGCAGGTTTCCGCAGGCTTGGCTATCCGGCCAGACCCCTTACGCTTAAAGGCAGGCAGGCGGCGGCTGCTGTCGGCCAGAGCCTGCTAATTCAAGCGTATATGGCTCAGCTTGGGGCATACGGCTTTGTTCCTGCCCAGATTTTGCTGACCCGGACAGATTTTTCATCAAAAGAGCGTTACAGAAATGCTTTTGCAACGATTCGTGAATTGCTTGACAGGGGCATTATCCCGATCATCAATGAAAATGATACGGTTTCTGTTGAGGAGCTGACGTTTGGCGATAATGACATGCTGTCTGCCCTTGTCAGCGGGCTTGTTCAGGCAGATGACCTCGTTATTTTAACGGATATCAACGGACTGTATGACAAAAATCCGCGCGATCATGCTGATGCGAAAAGGTATGAACGTTTGACCGGCATTACGGATGAGATGATGCTCGGAGCGGAAGGGGCGGGATCTTCAGTCGGAACCGGCGGGATGAAATCCAAGCTTGCTGCGGCGAAAACAGCCATTGAGCTTGGTGTATCCGTTTTTATAGGTACGGGAAAAGGTGATGATAAGTTCATCCGCATCTTGAACGGTGATGGTGACGGGACCTATATAGAAGCCCGCTCTTTCCTGAAAAGCAGTAAACAGTGGATTGCCCTTCATTCTTTAGTCAAAGGGAAAATTTTTATTGATGAAGGAGCAGAGTCTGCCCTCATTATGAAGGGGAAAAGTTTATTGCCTGCAGGTGTTTGTGACATTTCGGGAACATTTGAAACCGGAGACGTTGTGGAAGTTCACGGACCGAACGGGATGCTCGGTAAAGGAGAGGTTTTTTGTTCCTCTGAAACGTTAAAGCAGGTAATGGGAAAACGGACAAAAGAAGCAGGAGCTGTGCTTGCGTCCATCGAAGTGATACACCGCGACCGATGGGTCAAAGCGTGAAACGGAGGGATAACCATGAGTGAAGTGATGAGGAAAGGGAAAATTGCCAAGGCTGTCAGCTATGACATGATGCAGGTGCCGACCGAAGAAAAAAACCGTGCGCTGGAACTAATCGCAAGGCAGCTGGAAGCGGAGTGTGATTTTTTAATAAAAGAAAATCAAAAAGATATTGAGGCAGGAAAAAAAGCCGGCATGACGGATTCCATCCTGGACCGCATGCTGCTGACTGAAAAAAGAATTGATGATATGGCTCTTGCCATCCGCCAGTTAATCCGCCTGGAGGACCCTGTCGGAGAGGTGCTTGAGACGATCCAAAAAGAAAACGGGCTGCTTATTCAGAAAAAACGAGTGCCGCTCGGCGTGATCGGAATGATTTATGAAGCCCGGCCTAATGTGACGATCGACGCTGCAACCCTGTCGCTCAAAACAGGAAATGCGGTTATTTTAAGAGGCAGTTCTTCTTCCATCCATTCAAATAAGGCACTCGTCAGCGTGATTCACCGCGCTCTTGAGCAGACATCCATTCATCATGAAGCGGTTCAGCTGATTGAAGACACAAGCAGAGAAACAGCCAAACAGCTTTTCACGCTAAATCAATACTTAGACGTTCTTATTCCGAGGGGCGGGAAGAACCTGATCGACACCGTCGTGAGAGAGTCTTCTGTACCTGTTCTCGAAACAGGTGCGGGCAATTGTCATCTTTTTATCGACGAATCGGCAGACCCTGAAATGGCAGTAAGAATTGTTCTGAATGCAAAAACGCAGCGTCCTTCTGTCTGCAACGCAATTGAATCAATTCTAATACATGAAAAATGGCTTGAGCAGCACGGGAAAAACATGCTGCAGTCCCTGCATGATCATTCCGTTGAAATCATCGCCGATGACCGCATCGTGTCACTTTTTCCTCAGGCAAAACCGGCAAGTGAGGAAGACTGGGCCACTGAATATCTGGCACTGACCGCCAGTGTAAAAACAGTGAAAAATACAGATGAAGCAATTAAGCACATCAACACATACGGAACTAAGCATTCGGAAGCCATCATTACAGAAGACCTGAAAAATGCGCATGAATTTCAATCCCGCGTTGATGCGGCAGCTGTTTATCACAATGCATCGACCCGTTTTACAGATGGCTTTGAATTCGGCTACGGTGCGGAAATCGGCATCAGCACGCAAAAACTGCATGCACGGGGACCGATGGGATTGCCGGCGCTGACTTCGACAAAGCACTACATTTCGGGAAATGGACAAATCAGGGAATAGAAGACGGACGTTGAGAAAACATAAAGAGACCAACGACACGAAGGAGAATTAGCTATGGATACGTCAATTAAGTGGAATGGGAAAATGAGCTTCTCCGGCAACACCCCGTCCGGACACGAAGTGAAAATGGATGCCTCAGAAGAAGTGGGTGGAGAGAACACCGGAGCAAGGCCGACCGAGCTTCTGCTTCATGCGGTTGCCGGCTGTACGGGCATTGATATCATCAGCATCCTGCAGAAAATGCGTCTCAATCCGTCCGCATTTGAAATGGATCTCACCGGCACAAGAGCAGAGGACCATCCAAAACGGTTTACAGCCATTCATATTCATTACAAACTGGAAGGCGATCTTCCTGAAGAAAAAGTGATCCGGGCCATTCAGCTTTCCAAAGATAAATACTGTTCCGTCTCACAATCCCTCAATGCTGAAATTACAGCTGAGTACTCGATTAACGGAGTAAAGGGCAGCAAGACCATGTAAAAAAGCGAAATCCTGAATAAGGGATTTCGCTTTCATTTTGCTTTCACAGAGTCCGTTTTTCTTATTTCGGACTTGGACCGTACTTGTTAGCTCCAGGCTCACTGTCCAAACAGTTGAAAACAAGCAGGACAATTCCGCCGATAACCGGGATAAGGCTGATTAGCAGCCACCAGCCGGTTTTGCCGATGTCATGCAGTCTGCGCACAGCAACACCAAGTGAAGGCAGAAGAACAATAAGAGAATAAATGATAACGAGAACAGACTGTATTCCAGTCATATATTCAACAATCGTTAAAAGAATTGTCACAATAAAGTTGAACAGAGTGAACATCCAGTATTCTTTGCGTCTTGCGCGGCCTTGAAACACCGCATATTTCTTAATAACGTCTAGATACCAATGCATGTGATTTCCTCCTTTCTCAGAAAAATGAACGACTTATTAAATATACCATTTTGTTCTAACATTAAAAGCAAAAAAAAACGAAACCCCTGAGTGGAATTTCGCTTATTTATTCAAAATGCTTTCTTCAAGCACCGCTGATTTATCACCGTACACCTTCGTGATGTGATTTTCTCCCCAGGCGCAAAGGGAATCCAGAATGCTTTGCAGGCTCCAGCCGTATTCACTTAATTCATACTCCACTTTCGGCGGAACTTCTGGATGGACAATCCTGTTGATCACGCCGTCATCTTCAAGCTCGCGAAGCTGCTGTGTGAGCATTTTTTGCGTAATGTTGGGCATGAGTTTTTTCAATTCATTTGTCCGTCTCTTGCCGTGGGTCAAGTGACAGAGGATGACGCATTTCCACTTGCCCCCGATAATCTCAAGAGTTGCTTCTACGGGAATGTTGTATTTCTTCTCCATCTAAATCCTCCTATTTAATAGGCACCAAAAAGTGCCTACATAACTTTTTAGTTCCTACAGCACTTGAAAGTACGTACTTTTCATTATGTTCGATATATCTCATAATAACATTTGCCGGCTGATCTTTACCATACACGTTTTAAAATAAATATCAATTTTCAGGAGGAGAAAAAATGAGCTTAGATAAAAAAAGAAGTATGTGGGCGCTGCTTGCCCTGGCAGTCAGTGCATTTGCCATCGGAACAACGGAGTTTATCAGTGTCGGCCTGCTGCCGATGATTGCAGAGGATTTAAATATACCTGTTACAACAGCAGGTTTGACTGTCACCCTTTATGCGGTCGGAGTCATGTTCGGGGCACCGGTCTTAACATCTTTAACGTCAAATATGTCACGTAAGACGCTACTCCTTTGGATTATGATTGTCTTTATTCTTGGAAACAGCCTTTCAGCGGGAGCATCAAGCATTGAAATGCTTCTTGCGGGACGCGTGATTGCGGCACTGTCGCATGGTGTGTTCATGTCGATTGGTTCAACAATTGCAGCGGACCTTGTTCCTGAAGACCGCCGTGCAAGTGCGATTTCTATTATGTTTACAGGTCTTACCGTCGCGACAGTAACAGGCGTACCGTTCGGAACCTTTATCGGCCAGCAGTTTGGTTGGAGACTTGCGTTTATCGTCATTATTCTTATTGGTATTCTTGCTCTTATCGCAAACAGCATTCTTGTTCCATCTAACTTGAAAAAAGGCAACCGCACGACGTTTGGCGATCAGCTGAAGCTTGTGAAAAACGGCCGTCTGCTGCTTGTCTTTTTAATAACAGCCCTTGGATACGGCGGAACATTTGTCGTTTTCACTTATCTGTCACCGCTTCTTGTGGAAGTCACTGGTTTTAAAGAAAGCACCGTTGCCATTATTCTGCTTGTATACGGAATTGCCATTGCCATCGGAAACATGATCGGCGGCAAGCTGTCCAATAAAAATCCGATTAAAGCTCTTTTCTATATGTTTATTGCTCAGGCTATTGTTCTTTTTGTCCTGACACTTACAGCACCATTTAAAATTGCAGGATTAATCACCATTTTAGTTATGGGACTGTTCGCATTCATGAACGTTCCGGGTCTTCAGGTTTACGTCGTAATGCTTGCAGAACGTTTCGTCCCAAGTGCCGTGGACGTTGCATCTGCCATCAACATTGCTGCATTTAACGCAGGAATTGCCATCGGGGCCTTCCTGGGAGGCATCATCACAGACTCCATCGGTTTGATTCACACAGCCTGGATCGGCGGTGTGATGGTCGCAGGTGCAGTGATCCTCACTGGATGGAGCCGTGCACTTGAAAAGAAAGATCAAAAGGTTCAAGGCCATAAGATGGCTGGATAATTGTGGTGCCCAGGGAATATGCCCTGGGCTTTTTTATCTGAATAAATTTAAGATATCCTCATTGCTTTATTTTGTAATATAATGGATGTGGAGGGATAAAATGCTGAAATTTCTGCTATTTATAATGTTAGTGCTCTTATATATTACTTTTTCTGAAAAGTTGATAAGACGAAAATTGGGAATACCGAAACAAAGGGGCTTCTTTTATCATAGCACGAACAGGATCCAAAGGTGGACAGAAGGAACCTTAATTGTACTTTATGCAGCCGGTCTGATGATTTTTGAATTTTCACCTTTATTTATTACAGTCTGGGTCAGCTTCTTTTTAGGAGTAAGGACATTCATGGAATGGAAATTTGAACGAGAAGAAAGAGAATATATTTTGAGTCTTCATGCTGCCGCCACCTTTCCTTTAGTGATTGCGGCAGGCTATTGGATAAATTCAATATAAGGGAGAGGAATCTATGGCTTTAGAAATGAAAACATCATGTCAAAGGTGTACAGAAGACCTGACAAATAACTCCTCTGCCTACATATGTACATACGAATGCACATTTTGCCATGAGTGTACGGAAGAAATGGAATTTGTCTGCCCGAATTGCGGCGGTGAACTTGTGAAACGGCCAAAGAGCGGGAAGGTGGGAGGTGTTCATTAAGAACACCTTTCTTTCTTACTCTCCAGTAAAGGCAATCGAGTGATGCTTCACTTTTTGCAGAAACAAGCTGTAATTCGCAGTAAAGTGTTTGTCTTTTAATAAGGAGACACGTTCTCCGTCTTTGAATCCAATTTCAATAACGGAAGGTTCTCCATTTTCCCTGGACAAATGAAAAACAGCGCTCTCCACTTCATCCCATGTGTACTGATGCTGTTCAAGACTAATCCCGCTGCTGTAGGAAATTCCTTCATCACTGAGCTGTTTATGCTGAATAGCTCCGAATGTAAACGGCACAATGCTGAGGAACACAAGAATTATACCTGACATGATGGAAGTGCGATCCGCTTTTCTGAAAGATGCAATCAAAGCGGCAAGTCCCCACATCAGAAATCCGGTTCCATACAGAAGGTACGTTTCAGTAGAAAGCTGGATAAACCACGTCAGATTTGTCGCATACAGCACATCCGCAACCATAAAAGGGAAGAGAATAGATGCGTAGGGAATCAGGATGAGAATGAGGAAACCAATTACTCCGAATACATGTTTCTTTTCATAATTCTTGTAGTTCATAGTCACGCCCTCCTTGTCTTAAATAAGTATACGCAGAAGAATCTGTTTAAGTTTCAGAATATTTAAATATAAGGAGCTTTACTATGAAAAATACCATTCTGCCGTTTGCTTTGTTTTCCTTGCTTATAGCTGGATGTTCTGTTGAAGAATCAGACGGCTATCAAGAGGTAAGAAAAGCAGGGTGGAACTTCATGAAACAGAATCAATGGGAAAAGCGGACCAATGGCGACTGGGAACATGCGGAAGTGGCAGCGTACACGGTGAATAAGGGGCAAGCACAACTAATGGACGAACAGTACATAGGCAAAGAAGTTATTAGAGTGGAGTTTGAGGACCGTGAGAATACGGCTGTGAGTGCACCTGTTATTCTGGTAGATCAAGAAACGAATAAAGTGATTGGGTATATACCTGGAGAATAGTAGAGGTATTCAAGGTTATTGAAAAAGACAACATAGAGAAGGGATGACAGGAACAGACTTTTGACAATTTTGCGAAGTCTGTTCCTTTTAGTTGTAATCATAAACTGTCACACATATAATAAAACCATCACGTTACGGTTAGGGGGGATTGACTTGGGGCTGAGAAACTGAAAATTGGAGAATTGGCTGAAATTACCGGTGTGACTAAGAGGACAATTGACTATTACACAACACTGGGTTTACTGAAAGCGGAACGTTCTCCTTCAAATTACAGATACTATGATCATTCCTCAATAGAACGAATTGCTTTTATTGAAAAAAGCAAAGCAGAAGGGCATTCTCTTGAAGAGATTAAAAAAAGGGTCATCAGCCGTTTTTCGGAGGAAGTGGATGTGCTTGAGCTCCGCCTTAAAATTCAGGGGCTGGAACAGGACGTCACAAAAGCACTCGAACAGCTGAAAGAGTCAGATCCTGAAAAGTATGAGAGTCTTAAAAAGAATATATCAAGTGAAAGCTTGTCATTAATTCAGTCATTGCTTCTGCTCTTACATTAATTAATGGAGGGAAAGAAATGTTTTTTCATCCGATGGATTTCCTGATTCTGATTGCATTGGGAATTTCAATCTGGGCACAATTCAGAGTGAAAGGCAACTTTAAAAAGTGGGCGGAAGTCCCGACACGCACTGGTTTATCAGGTTTTGAAACAGCACGAAGACTTCTTGACAGAAACGGTTTACATCATGTCCCTGTAGAACCTGTGAGGGGAATGCTGTCAGATCATTATGATCCGGTTCAGTGCGTTGTGAGACTGTCAGAAGATGTTTATTATGGAAGGTCTATTGCATCTGTTTCCGTGGCTTCACACGAAGTCGGCCATGCGATACAGCATAAAGAATCATATAAAGCTCTCGTTTTCCGCCACAAACTTTTTCCATTAACGAACCTGGCATCAGGAATTGCCCCATTCCTTTTTGTCGGGGGCATGCTTCTCCAGCAGCTTTCACTGATTGGAATCGGGATTATCTTTTTTTCAGTGGCAGTGGCCTTTCAATTAATTACGCTTCCTGTGGAGTTTGATGCAAGTAAACGTGCCAGAAATCTGATGATCTCAGACGGCATCTTGTACAACGAGGAAGAAAAAGGCGTGAAGAAAGTACTGAATGCAGCCGCTTTAACATATGTTGCAGGTGCGATGATGGCTCTCTTTGAGCTAATTAAATTTGTCATGATTTTTGTGCAGGGAAGTCAGTCAGAAGAAGGCTGAAACTAAACAAAACTTTTATTGGAGGTGTAGGTCTTACCTGTGTAAGACCGCTCGTTGACAACCATAAATCTTTTATTAATTGTTTTATTGATTGCATTAACTGCTTTTTTCGTTGCAACGGAATTTGCCATCGTTAAGGTCCGAAGTTCAAGAATTGACCAGCTGATTGCAGAGGGCAGAAAGGGCTCGCTTGCAGCAAAAAAAGTCACAACACATCTTGATGAATACTTGTCTGCCTGTCAGCTTGGAATCACCATAACAGCACTCGGGCTTGGGTGGCTTGGAGAGCCAACGGTTGAGAAACTCCTGCACCCATTTTTTGAACGATTTGATATAAACGAAACGATGACCCATATTCTTTCGTTCGGTATTGCATTTGCCATTGTCACGTTTCTGCACGTCGTTATCGGTGAGCTTGCTCCAAAAACGGTTGCGATTCAAAAAGCCGAAGCGGTTACGCTAGTATTTGCGACTCCAATCATCTGGTTTTACCGTCTTATGTTCCCATTCATCTGGTTCCTGAACGGTTCAGCAAGAATTCTGGTTGGCCTGTTCGGTTTGAAGCCTGCTTCTGAGCATGAAGAAGCGCACTCTGAAGAGGAGCTTAGAATTCTTCTTTCAGAAAGCTATAAAAGCGGAGAAATCAATAAGAACGAACTGAAATATATGAATAATATCTTTGCGTTTGATGAAAGAGTTGCAAAAGAAATCATGGTTCCAAGAACGGACATTGTATCCATTTCGATCGATGACTCTTTTGAAAACATTTTTGAGATTGTCAAAAATGAAAACTACACACGTTATCCGGTTGTTGACGGGGATAAGGATAACATTAAGGGCTTTATCAACATCAAGGAATTGCTTACAGCTGCAGTCATGAACAAGCAGGATCCCCACACTTTAAAAATTGCCGATTACATTAATCCTGTCATTAATGTGATTGAAACCATCGCAATTCACGATCTTCTTGTCAAAATGCAGAAAGAGCGTACACACATGGCCGTGCTGATTGACGAATACGGAGGTACTTCAGGGCTTGTAACAGCTGAAGATATCTTAGAAGAAATCGTCGGGGAAATCAGGGATGAATTTGATGAAGATGAGATTCCCGAGATCCGCAAGCTGAACGAAGGACACTACATCCTGGATTCAAAGCTCTTGATTGAAGATGTCAACACATTGCTTGGAACAACATTCAATACTGAAGAGTTAGATGTCGACACAATCGGCGGATGGTTCCTGACTCATCATCTTGATGCTGAAACCGGAACCGAAATTGAATCTGAGGGCAATTTGTTTAAAGTCTTTGAGAAAGACGGAAATCAGCTTCGCTACTTGGAAGTAATAAAATCTTAATCATAAAAAGAACCAGTCGACTTCATTGGACTGGTTTTTTCGTGTCTTGATTTATTGGAAAATATGAATTGTGCAAATCCATTCTTTTTGCCATAATTTTAGTAACAAAACGTTTTAACAGATTGGAGACTGACATGAACCCATTTAATCACGAACGATAACAACGCTTTGTTTCAATCAGAGGTCCTCCGAACATCATTGAATATGGCATAAAAAATGACAAGGAGGGAACAGGATGAAATTTGAAGAATATATGAAAGAAGTGGAAAGACCCTTCACAGGATGGGACTTTTCCTTCATCACAGAGTCCGGAAGAATGCAGAGCGATCTCCTCTCGTGGTCATACGGCAGCATGGCGCGATCCCTTATTGCTGATGCAGCATCCATGCTTGATATGGGTACAGGTGGCGGTGAATTTTTATCAAAACTGCAGCCGTTCCCTGAAACTGTTTTTGCAACAGAAGGATATGAACCGAACGTTTCGGTCGCCAAAAACAAACTGGAGCCATTGGGAGTGACCGTGGTTCGTATTGATAACGATGCAGAACTTCCTTTTCCGGACGGGACATTTGATTTGATCCTAAACCAGCATGAATCCTTTGACCCTGAAGAAGTCAGCCGCATCCTAAAAGAGGGAGGACTCTTTCTGACACAGCAGGTTGGCGGTCTGGATTGTCTGGGAATAAATGAGGCTCTTGGTGTAAAGCCAAATGAAGAATATCTTCAGTGGAGTCTTTCAAATGCCTTGCATGGTCTAAAAGAAGCCGGGTTTACCATACTGTTTGCAAAAGAAGAGTATCCTTCTCAGCGTTTTTATGACATCGGAGCTCTTATCTATTATTTAAAGGCCATTCCTTGGCAGGTTCCGGATTTTGACACTGACCTGTTCAAAGAGCGGTTACTCGCAATTCATACTGAGATTGAGGAGAAGGGCTTTTTCGAAGTGAAGCAGCACAGGTTTGTTGTGAAAGCGGGAAAATGATCATGCGGTGTGAAAAAATTGATGTTCATTTTTCTGGTTTTCGTTTCGATTCCTTTTGATAAGATACTAGTACGATTAGTCTTTATAAAGGAGAAAAGCCAAATGATACATGATCAAAAAATGATTGATCACTACTACAGCATGCTGGTTGAGAAAAATTCATCGTACGAAGGCACCTTTTTTGTCGGTGTAAAAACAACGGGTATTTTCTGCAGGCCAACCTGTCCTGCGAAAAAGCCTTTGAAAGAAAACTGCGAGTTTTTTAAAACGGCTCAGGAAGCAGCGCTTGCTTCTTACAGGCCCTGCAAGAGATGTCATCCGCTCAGCACCCCGAGCACGCTGTCGCCGGAAGTGAAAAAACTCGTCGCTGCCATTGAGGAAAATCCTCAGCGAAAGTGGACAGACAAAGATTTTGATGAGCTGTCTATTACTGCGCACACGGCCAGAAGGCAATTTAAGAAACAGTTCGGCATGACTTTCATCGAATACGCTCGTTCAAGGCGCCTAGGGATGGCCTTTCAGCACATTCGAAACGGAAAACCTTTGATCTACACTCAGCTGGACAGCGGCTATGAGTCAGGAAACGGCTTCCGCGATGCCTTTGCCAAAACAATGGGTGCCGTCCCGAAGAAAAACAGGGACATCCGGCTGTTTACAGCAAAATGGATCGAAACCAAGCTTGGCCCGATGGTTGCTGTTGCGGATGAAGAAGTGCTTTATCTAGTTGAATTTGTTGACCGCCGGGGATTGGAAAAAGAACTGGAGAACCTTAGGGCCAAACACGCTGCTGCTATCGTTCCGGGAACCAATTCGGTCCTGGAACAGATTGAACGTGAGCTGAACGATTACTTCGCGGGTAAATGTCTGACCTTTGAAACCCCCATTTATTTGGATGCGGGTTCTGAATTTCAGCGAAACGTATGGAGGCTTCTGAAAGAGATTCCGCCAGGCGAAACCATCAGCTACAAGGAACTTGCCGTCCGTGCGGGCAATCCAAAAGCATACAGAGCCGTCGCCCGGGCAAACGGCGCCAATCAGCTCTGCATTCTGATCCCATGCCACAGAGTGATAGCTTCTGACGGCGGACTTGGCGGCTACGGCGGCGGGATTCAGAGGAAAGCTTGGCTGCTTGAATGGGAGAGGGAGCATGCTGAGGCTGCGTTTATATAGTAGGAAAGAAGAAGCTGCTGATGGGCAGCTTCTTCTTTTGCGATCTGAATCTGGCTGGTAAAGATGTAAGTAGGAGACACCTAGAAGATTTCAAGTAAAGGCAGCAATTCAGCAAGTAAAGGTTGTGCATTTTCAACTAAAAGACGCATTTTTTCAAGTAAAACGGCGGAGATGGCAAGTAACCGATGACTCGCTGTTCGGACGCCATGCAGCATAGCTAAATAGAGTGCATTAGATACAAAAGGCGATTAGCAGAGCCTTAATTCTAAGTGAACCACAGGATTGCGGCTCATAATTTAGGAGGCATCTGGAAATTTTCAAGTAAAGGCAGAAATTCGGCAAGTAAAGGTTGTGCATTTTCAAGTAAAAGAGGCATTTTTTCAAGTAAAACAGCAGAACGTGCAAGTAACACCCGTTGACATCTCCAATGAATAGCTTTAGCTTATATCTATGGAAGAAATTAGCTAATCTATAAGCGGAGAGAGGGCTGTGCAAATGAACTTATCGATGAAATACGTCATTCTGTATGTAACTGATTTCGAAAAATCAATGAAATTTTACCGTGATCAACTTGGTTTGAAGGTGAAAATGCAGCAGGGAACATATGTTGAGTTTGACACCGGGGCGACGACTTTATCTATGAATACACGTGAGTCTGTGCAAGAACTGATTGGACTGGACATGCCAAAGACGGATGCACCCCAAAGCTTCGAGGTCGGATTTACCGTTGAGAATGTTGAAGCAACAATCGAAAAGCTGCGCAGCGCCGGAGTGCCTGTTGTCAAGGAGCCGACAGTCAAACCATGGGGACAAACGGTCGCCTATGTAACGGATCCGGACGGTCATTATATTGAAATTTGCACGGCTATGTAACAAAAAGAGCGGTCACTGACTAGAATCAGCGGCTGCTCTTTTTGTTCTATACCCGAATGATTTTCCAGGGATAGGAGAGATTATACCTATTAATCCTGTGAGGAGAAACGGTATGTTCAAAAATTTTATCATTTGGTCATCATTTCTTGTTCCCTGGCTATCATTGTTTTTTTTAGAAAAGCACGCCATTAAACGATTTATGCCGGTCGCCATATTTGCATCACTACTCGTAACCGTGCAGAACGAGCTCGCCTATACATACAAATGGTGGGTGGTGAAAGAAACTTTTTTGCCGCAGATTATTACATACTTTCCGTTTGTATACGGAGCCTTCCTAGTGGGAACCATCTGGATATTTTATTTCACCTTTGGAAACTTCAAGCTGTATTTGCTGATTAATCTGGCAATCGATGCTGTGTTTGCTTTTCCTTTGAATGAATGGTTTGAGAGCCTTGGCTTGTATAAGCTTGTGAACTATACAAACTGGGAGATATATTTGACCTTTACGCTCATGGCAGTTTTGATTTATCTCTATCAACTCTGGCAGCAGGAAGTACTGAAGGGAGGACCGGAGTAGCCCTCCCTTTAAAACGTACAAATGGATTTCAAATGATACTGGAGCGCATCCAGCATTTGCTGCTGCGTAAAAGAAACGGGGTGCAGCAAGTGATGCACGGCAAGACCATCGACTAATACATGCAGCCTGACCGCTTCTTCATCCGGATTACAATCCTCTTTCAGCAGTCCAAGATTGACGAGCAGCTGAATGATGGCGCTGATTCCTTCTTTCATTTCCACGTAAACATCTTCACTTAAAGCACGCAGTTTTTCGTCTACAAGTGTTTTGACGGAGAAAACGAGCCACACCTCCATTTCCAGTCTTCTCTCATCATCAATCGGAAGCAGTTCCGACAGGGCCTCTTTTACAAGATCGATCGGATCCCCTTGGTACGTTTTGGACATTGTCCGTTCTTTTACCCGTTCAGAAACGAGGTTCATGGAATATACAAGCAGCTCAGACTGTGTGGAAAAGTAGTGCCTCAGGGCTCCCGCAGACAGTCCGGTCGCTTTTGCAATCTTCCGGACCGTCGCCTGCTCAATGCCTTCCTCGGCAATCACTTTCCACGTGGCTTCGGCTATTTGCTGTTTTCGTTTGTCATGATCAATTATTTTTGGCATGTCTTTATTATAACACAGTTGTATTATAAAAAACATTCTGTTAGTATGAAATCATACACTTGTGTTAAATAAGGGGGAGCTTACTTGATTGGCTGGCTGATTATTGCATGTGAAATTGGATTTTGGGTCTTTGTATTAGCGGGTTTGGCTGCAAGATATCTTTTGAAAAAGAAGAAACTTGGCGCATTTTTACTGATTTGTACACCGGTTGTAGACCTGGTGCTTCTGGCAGCAACGATACTTGATTTAAAAAATGGCGCAACCGCCACCATGGTGCACGGCGTTGCGGCCATTTACATTGGAGTGAGTATTGCATTCGGACACAGCATGATCAAGTGGGCGGACCGGCACTTTGCCTACAGGTTTGCCAATGGCGAAAAACCGCCGAAAAAAGCAAAGCACGGAGGAGAACATGCGAAGCGTGAAAGGGAAGGCTGGCTGCGCCATCTCCTTGCATGGGGAATTGGTGCATCCTTTCTTGGCGCGATTATTTTATATATCAACAATGGACAGCAAACCGAGCAGCTGTTTAGAACACTGCAGATCTGGACGCTTGTTCTTGGAGTGGATTTTCTGATCAGCTTCAGCTACACCTTGTTTCCAAAGAAATTGGAGACAAAAGGACAGGATATGTAAAGTTATGAAAGGCGCACATTCTTTATTGAATGGCGCCTTTTTTGCATGATACAAATTGTCGCAGGCATACGAATAATTAAAAGCTTTTAAAAAGGGCTGATCAACTTGAAGCGAAATCCATATGTTCCGCTGATTGCCGGACTGAGTCTGATTTTCTTCGTTTATGTGATCGTCACCACCATTCAGCATGTGAAAGTGTATCTTGTCTACAGTTCGGGTCTTGGACCGTTTATTCTTGGAGGGTTACTGCTTGCAGTGATCTTGGTGCTGATTGTGAAAGGGAGCGGGTACAGGTAATTTCTAAAGACGAAACTTTCTCCTGCCGGAAACGTATATTCATTATACTTATTTCCGGAAAGGATACTGCTTTATGCTAAATACAGGAGATGTGATTTTTCAGGTCTTTACCATTGCACTGATCGCTGGGACTGTGTCACTTATCATCCTTTTTTTCAAATCCCGCAACACAACAAAGAAGCGAATCGATAAACTTGAAAAAGAGATCATGGAGCTAAAATTAGATAAGCATAAAGAAAGGAAACGCTAGATTATTTACAAACACACCTGATTGTCTCCCGCATCAGGTGTTTTGTTCATTTCATGGAGAAAGACATGATAAATTGCGGTCCCGCTTTGCGGATTCCGATAAAAAACTGCGGTGTTTTTGGTAAGTCCATCACGCTAAGTGAAAGGGGAATAGGCAGTTAGACTCATTAAAAAATGTGTCGAATCTGCAAACAGGGACTAAATGCTAATAGGTATAAATGGGAAAAAGTGCTAAAATTTGAAGAGGTAAGTATATACAGGAGGTGCAAACCTTTGTCTTTATCAGCCCAAAACTCAAAGCTGCGCGACTTGGAAGAGAAGCTTTCTCGCCTGCGCACATGCAGCAGCCAATTGTCTGATCACCAGTATGACTTTTTCAGCAGCCGGCACCTCGCGGCAGAACCGGATTTAACGCCAGATACATGGTACGGTGAGCTGTCCAATGAGTTTCATAGAATTCGGGAAAACGACATACAGCCCGCGCATGAGGAGATTCATATGGCTCAATTTCGTGATGTATTCCAGGTGCTGGATCAAAAAATCCAGCAGATTATGACAGAGATCAACCATGTAAAAGCAGCCATTGCCTCACTTGAAGCAGAAGAACGAAGAGAAGCATTGCTTTCGGAAAAAACCCGGTAAAGGGAGAGGAACGGATTGGGAACGGAAATAAAAATCCATTACGGAGAAATAGAAGAAGCTTTATCCGCCATGAAAGCGGCTATACACACCTTTCAGACTGATTTTCCTACAGGTATCGGTTCTGGAAATGACCTTGAAGCGATAAAAAAGCTGAACGAAGTAAATGAAGCCTGCCAGAAAGCGATGGAAACCTATAAGGAACTGCTTATCCTTAATGCAGATGCAACCCGGCAATCAGTTGATCAGATGAAAAAAGCTGACGAACATCTTTCCGCTGCGATCGCTGGAGGAAGGTGAGGAACGGATGACACATGTACTTGATGCTGATGCCTTTCACTCGGCCATTGACAAAACGAAAGAAAAAATAACGTCACAGACAGAGCAGATCAAGCAGCTTGAAACGGCGGTAAAGGGAATCGTTGATCTCGAAGATGCCTTCAAAGGTGAAGGCGGGGAGGCCATCCGCTTTTTCTATGAAAAGCATCACCTCCCTGTCATGTCGAGCTACTCTGCCTTTCTCGCACACTATCAAACAACGCTCGACAGCATGAAAAAATCACTCCACAACCTGGAGCCCTCCCGTTCAGGCTATATCCGCCGGAGTTTTCTTGACCAGCAGGTCGAACAGGATTTAACCAGAGCCAGAGATCGGACAAACCAGCTGACGAACGAAACGAACGCCACCATTAACAGAGTCGCTGACATCGTAGCACTGCCGAAAATAGACGACCGCTTCTTCGCAGAAATGGTGGAGAAAGCGAGACGAGAAAAAAATCAAACGAGCGAACAGCTCTCAGAATTCGACCATCGCCAGGCTTCGCTCCTGACGAACCTTGAGAATGAACTGCAGACGGTCGTAAAAAAAGTAAACGACTTGCAAAATCTTTTCCAGCCGGCTACTGTAAAAACAGATGGACAAGTCCAGGGCGCCAGCTGTGAAAAACCGGCCACCACGGATGTAAAAGAGGATAAAAATCTCCTCCAAATCTTCGGAGATGTCTTAGCCGGAATCGTCGAAGGAATCTACCAGTTTGTCAAAGATCTTGTCGTAGGCCTCTTTGACCTGATCATCGCCATTTTCACAGATTTCCCTGGACTGGTCATGGGCATCATAAACGCCGTCATCAACATCGACGAAACCATCGGCGCCATGATAGGGGCCCTTGAAGCTGCATGGGAACGCGACGTCATCAACGGCGACGCCCGAAGCAGATCACGGTTCTTTACCTACGGCACCCTTTCAATTGCTGCCACCTTCTTCACAGGCGGCCTCGACAAAGTCAGCAAAGCCGGCAAACTGAGCAAACTCGGAAAACTGGCTGATGCAGAAAAACCAAAAAGCATTCCCTTCAACGTCATGGACACTGCAAAACTCAAAGACTACATGAAGGAAACCGTCATAAAAGAAGCCCACCGCTACAAAAAACAGATTAACGATTTTGTCCAGTCCAACCTGTTCAAAACCATCGTCAACATGAAAGCCCTCAGCAACCAGGCAGCGGACATCTACAGAAAAGCCAAGCATGTGTTGAATCCGGAGAAAATCAACGTCCTTTTGAAAAAGACTTATGAGGATGTTATGAAGGGGCCGCTGGTTCGGACGAAGATGGGGATGGGGCGGATGGTGGATGCTGTAATGAATACACCAATTTCAAGAGCACTTGCATTCAATGGACCTATGGATTCGGATACTTTGAGGGATGTAGCAAAAAATGCTGGGGATACAATTGTTAATGCTTCGAAGAGCGTTGAGAGGGTTGTTGGGGATGTAAGTGGAAAAATTGAAGATTTGGTTAGGGGTACGGGTAACAGGAAAATCCAATTGGATAAAGAAGAATTGGATGCACTTCGTAAAAAGTGGAATGTTCCTGAAACTAATACTATTGCAGTAGGAAAAACGGATGTTAAAGGACTTGAACATTTGACTTTTGAAGGCGGATCACCAGAAGTTAGAAAAGAGGCAGGATTACCTTCATTAGATACAATCTTACCTAACAGGGAGTTCAGAGCTCCATATGATCATCTGAAAAATCCTAAATTAGCACAGTTTACGAGGCATGCGGAAGAAGGAGTATTAAATGAATTTGATTCCGCAATTAATAAAGCTGGCATTTCACCAATTTCAGTAACAGGTACATTGAAAATTCACCAATCTAACCCCCGAGGTGTCTGTAATAAATGTAGTAAGGGGTTACTGAAACCTTATCCCATCGAGAAAAGTGGAATATTTTTTCAGGCTAGTAAAAAATATCCTAATTTAATTATAGATGTAACATCAGAAGTTGATAACAGTGTTAAAGTAAATGGATTGTTATCTTTCAAATTAAAAGATGGTAAAATTATTAAGTAAATTATCTTAGGAGGCAACTATGAGAAATTTATCGTTTCATGACTTACAAAAAGAAGTTAAAGTCGGCTTTGTTTTAACAATTGCTGAAAAAGTGTTTATTAAAATTAGTGTAGAAGATGAAAGATACTTAGATGGTAGAGAAGCTTTAGATAAGTGTTGGTTATGGGTTGAATCTCAAACAGTAACTGGGGACGAATTATATGAGCTTATTGATAATCCAGACTTTACAGGAATTTCTGAATATGCAGAGGAAGAAGATGACTTAGATATTGCTAGAATTTGGTCCTTAATGGTTGATGCTGTCGCTTATACATCTTGGGAAGCATTCAAGAGTGAAGGAGTGAAGTACTTACCTCAATCATTAGAAGGAATCACAACTGACAGTATTAGCACTATATTGGATAGTGCGGTTGAAACCAGCTTTGTGAAAGAAGAAGAAATTAATAGAATGGTAACAGTTGTTACTGAATATAGTAAATCAAATCTAGAAAGGCTTAACAAGAAAGAAGATTTTTTAATTCTATTTGATTATAAAAATGTGTGAGATATCAACTTGTATGCTAAGAGAAATTTTGTAATGGTGGATGTTTATCATTTAAAGCAAAGTTTTTTGCAAAAGCTAATTAATTGGTTGATGACATAAATTTATACACTATTGATAATAGTCAAAAAAGTACTTGTTTGCCAATTAGGTAACAAGTGCTTTTTATTTTATTATATTCAAACTTTGATAAATTTATAGATATACTTTTGAATTAATAATCCTCAATAGGAAATCAGCACAATCGTGGGAGGAATCTTACGTTCTCAAGCTGCGATACAAGCAGCCATACAAGCAGCCATACAAGGAGTTGGCTCTCAAAAACAGGCCACCATGAACATGATAGAGGAAAATACGAGTAAAAAAATGGGATGCCTTTTCTACATTTTCTATGGTGAGATCAAGTTGGAAAATATGACTAATGACTGAAAACATAATTTTTCAACTGCTGAAGAAGAATTAGCAAAAGAATGGAGAAAAAAAATGACATTGATTAATGATGAATTGTTTGGAGAACTTGAATATAAAAATAATTTCTGGCGAGGCGAAATGACTATTAGAATGTATAACGTAGAGGAAAAAATACTATTGAGTGTTGATGCGCATGAAGACGCTGATTTTTCAAATACACAAAGAGATGCATTCCAACATTTTATTCAAGATATGAACAATATTATGAACGAGGTGGAAAAGCAAGTCTATGAGTACTACATTGAGAATGTCGATGAATATAGAGAAATGTTAGGTGATGAATCACAAGCAAATAAAATTGCACCTAAGGTAGATTCTTTAACGGGCTTAGCAGATTTAGTGAAACCAACTGAGTTAATTGTAAGAAGAGTTAGGAGAAATGGTAAGAGAAGATTAGGGTTATTGTGTGATGTGTCTTGGGACATTGAGGATGGATTGGGTATAAAAATTGAAGATGAAGTTGTAGAAGAAGTAGGGTATCAAGATATAGTTTTATGAACTTACAATGGTAGAAAGAAAAGTGGAAAAAATATAAGATAGCACTTGATTCATGATTTGAATATCAAGTGCTTTTTATATGTAATTAGAATGGTTGAGCAAAGTTATATTTCCAGCTTCACCAAATAAGCATTTCATAGGGTAGCATGGAGTTTATTGGAAAAAGTCTTCCGGGTAAACCAAATAATCCTATCGTTAATTATCAATTCATTCATGGAGGGAGACATTTAAAGGACTAAAATGAATATACAAATAGAAAAAGATCCTAATGAAGTCAAGTATATTTCAATTTTAAGAAAAAATACTAATAAGAGTATATCTGAAATAAAAGAGTTGCTTAATAATCATGATTTTATCATATCGTATAAATTAGTAGGTATTGATGAATTGGTGGAAATGAAAAAAATAGTAAGTTTATTAGTAGGGGCTGGTGCTAAAGTGCACATATATGAAGAGAATAGAGAGGTTAGCATTGAGTTTTTAGATAATCTTATAGAATCTCATTTGGATACTGAAAGTTATCTGGAAGAAGTTGATGAGCAAATTTTTGATAAAGACTAATACAGCAATTTTGGTATACGAGAAATTTAGTAAGTTATTAGTTGTTGTATGAGTTACTCAAGCACTAACAAAGGTTATTTCCTATAGATGAATTAATTTAAAGCACTTGATTGTCTATTAGGCAGCAGGTGCTTTATGTTTTTGCGAGAAATTTATGCTTTGGACGACTTAGAGAATGCTAGTGTAAAATAATTCACCATGAGTGCAATTGGCGGATTGCGGAGGAGCAGTAAGGTTCTAAATCATTTTTATAAAAGATGGACAAGCCAGCTAAACCGGTAGTCTGGGTGATTTAGATTTAATGTGGGAACTGCAGAACGCTGTTTTGGCAATTATTTAGTTTTGATGAAGCGAGCAGTGAGTACATTATAAAAAATATGAAATTTACAAGCCTTCTCTTCCCAAAAAAGTCTTCCCTGAAGTATCTGGACGGTTCTAATGCTTCCTAATAACAGATGAACAAGCAGGCATTCAGGGCGCCAGCTGTAAAAAACCGGCCAGCATGGATGTGAAAGAGGATAAAAATCCCCTTCAAATCTTCGGAGATGTCTTAGACCCAAAAAGGATCCATGCTGTCATTCATATTATTCTTTTGAGCTATTTTTCTTCGTTTTGCTGTTTCGTGCCCTTACTTGTATAAGGCTTAAAACTCTTCTTTTTATTGGCGCTAGCCTGCCAGCGATTCCAGCCCTTTTTGCCTGTTCCGCCACCTGTCCCGCCTTTACTGCTCTTCGTTTTTGCTTTAGCTTTTCCCATACGATCACTCCATTATAATTGAACGCTGACTTGCAGCGTGTTTATTTAATAGGCTGTTTTCGCTTAGATTGTTGTTAAATGTTGCCGTTCCTTCCTCTGCAATCCACTTTAGGCTTTTACCATTAAATCCATTAGCAACAATATTTTCGAAAATCGCCATTTTATATCAAGAAAGCATTAAATCATGCGAATCGGTGCCTTGCTCAATCACTCAACGCCTCGGCCAGAACAGATCCGCTCTTCTTATAAGCATATTAGTACTACACTACCACAAACACCTGGCCTTATGTAAAAACCAAAAATAGTTCCAATATTCGGTTTAAGTTTTACGATTCAACGCTTCAATTTCTTCATCCGCTTTTTCCCATGATCCAATCGAAGAGCCTGCCGCAAAAGCGTGCGCTCCGCCGCCAAACCTGCGGGCGATGTCATCAATCGGAATATTCCTTGAACGAATCCTAACGCGAATCTCTTTCGGATATTCAATAAAGAAGACCCATATTCTAACCCGTGCCATCGAAGACAGGATATTCACAAGATTTGCCGCCTCCGCATGATTTACCCCGTAAGCAGTCAGTTTCTCCTTAGTCAAATAAATATAGGCAACCCCTTGCTCCTTATCAACATGAAAGCCCTGAGTAACCAGGCAGCGGACTGGACAAGATGATGGTTATAACGAGGGGAAATATAACCCTTCGAACAGATTCGTATAAGCTGAAGGGTCAAAAAGAGAGAAGATATGATCCTTCAAGCATGTCCAGGAGAGCTAAAAGGTCATAAGCCGAGGAGATATGACCATTCAGGCAGGTCAACGAGAGCTAAAGGGTCACAAGCACAGAAGATAAGAAGCTAAAACTTATTTAAACCCCCTCCCTTACAAATCCACTTCCTTATACCGATACAAAACGAGTAGGTATTGTGACTGGGGGAATAAGAAAATGAAAATAACGATCATGTTAAAGGTGATAATGACTTCTGTACTTGTTTTATCCGGGGTCACCATCATCAGTTTGGTTCTTTTGATATCATCATTGATCAACCGGCAGGAAGCTTTTGACCGTCAGCTTGAGTATCAGAACCTGGCTGTAGAATTAAAGGAAGCTTCCGATTATTTAACCAATGAAGTTAGAAGCTATGTTCAGTTCGGTGAAAGGGAACATTTTGATAACTATTGGGAAGAGGTCAATGAAACTAAGACAAGAGACAGAGTGGTTTCAAGGCTTGAGGAATTAAATACCCCAAAGCCGCTGCTTTCACTTGTGGAGGAAGCAAAGCAAAAATCGGACACGCTGATTAATCTTGAAGATGCTGCAATGAGTGCGGTGGAAGAAGAAGAAGACTTGGACCAGGCAAGGTCGCTTGTGTTCGGAAAAGAGTATGAACAGGGCAAGTCACAGGTCCTGGTTCCGATCGAAACGTTCCAAAAGGATTTAGCAGGTTATGCTGCTCAATATTCAGAAGATCTAAGCAGGAAAATGACTGTCTATTTGGTTGTTACTGGAGTAAGCATTCTCACACTGTTGATTGTCATCATTGCAGGCTTGTTCATTTTTATGAGGAAAATAAATCCTCTTAAAGAGATGACCGCTATCGCTCAAAACGTTGCAGATGGAAACCTCTCTGCAGGACGCGCGGAGAGCTCGTCTAACGATGAGGTGGGGATTCTCGGTCAATCCATCAATACAATGGTGGACAATTTAAGAGGATTGATTGAGGAAATCGGACAGGCCTCAGAGCAGGTGGCAGCCAGTGCTGAAGAGCTGACAGCGAGCTCAGAGCAGAGCAGTTCGGCAGCGGAGGGAGTTACAGGAGTTACTCAGGAGCTCGCATCCGGATCAGAAAAGCAGCTTCAAGCAGTAAGGGAGGCATCGGGTTTTATTGAAAAGATGATACATAGCGCAGAACAGATGTCAGACCGTGCCGAGTCCGTTTCTGCTTCAGCAAGAAGCACATCTAATAGAGCGTTGGATGGAAACCAGTCGATCACGGTGTCTGTTAAGCAAATGACGGCCATTAAGGAAAATGTCAGCGGACTTTCTGTCGTCATTAAAGAATTAGGGATACGATCGGATGAAATCGGCAAAATTGTGGACGTGATCACAGGGATTGCTGATCAAACGAATCTTTTGGCGCTGAATGCCGCAATTGAAAGTGCACGGGCAGGAGAGCATGGAAAAGGGTTTGCGGTTGTAGCGGATGAAGTCCGTAAACTTGCTGAACAATCAGCATCATCTGCCCAGCAAATCTCAAGCCTGATTACGTTGATCCAGGATTTTACTCATCAGGCTGTAACCGGAATGGAAGAGACTACAAAAGAAGTATCTGCGGGGCTCGGCATGGTTTCGGCAGCAGGACATTCTTTTAAAGGGATTATCGAGTCGACAGAAGAGGTCGCCGATGCAGTTGAGAACATGTCGGTCCTTGTAAAACAGCTTGTGGACAACTCTGAAAAAGTATCCCGCTCCACGATGACCATTTCCCATGTTGCCGAAGAAACGCTTGATGGAGCTCAAACAACAGCAGCGTCAACGGAGGAACAGCTTGCCTCGATGGAAGAAATCGCGGCTTCGTCCAATATGCTGGCAAATTTGGCAGAGGATCTTCAGCGGGTTCTCGCAAAATTCAAGGTGTAATCACCTCCTATAGAAAACCGAACCTGAATTCAGATAGACTGGTTCGGTTTTTTCTTTTCTGATACTAAATCAATGGATAGTGTATTCTTATTAAAAACAAATTCTCATAAGTTAAGCGTTTGCAAAAATAAACTTTCATGTTACTATGCTTGTATACAAGTATACTTGTCTATCAATTGAGGTGACCTTATGGAGAACAACACAGAATTCATGTACCCGGAAAAATGGATTTTAAAAGCTTCCATCGGGGATCGCATCACATCGGAGCTTCGGATGCGTATTATTTCAGGGTTAATTGAAAGCGGAACCATTCTCTCTGAAAATAAGATAGCTGCTGATTTTTCTGTAAGCCGTTCACCCGTTCGTGATGCAATGAAGACTCTCGCATCGGAAAATATGATTCGGTTAGAACGGATGGGGGCAGTTGTTGTCGGACTGTCTGAGAAGGAAATTCAGGAGATATACGATGTTCGGCTGCTGATTGAAACGTTCGTGTTCGAAAGGATTGTCAAAGAAGATACAAAAGATCTGGAAAGAGAGCTTCATAAAATTGTGGAAATGATGAAGGTTGCAATCAAATATCAGGATGCAGATGAATTCTCTTTTCAGGATGTCCTTTTCCACGAAACCATCATCCGGTCTGCAGGTCATTCCTATATCATGATGATCTGGAACAATTTAAAGCCTGTTATGGAAAGCTTGATCCTGCTTTCAATGCGGGCCAGGTTCAGGGAGAAATACGAAGATTTTGAAAGGATCCTTACTAATCACGAACTCTATATCAATGCGATTGCAACAAAGGACCGTGAGCTCATGAAAATGTCGCTGCATCAAAACTTCGATGATGTACAGGGCAAAGTCGATGACCTTTGGATGTCTCAGGAACTGCTAAATAAAGGTGTCGGAGAAAGAGAAGAGTAGAATGCGAACATCATTGAAATTGGTACAGCGAGTACCAGGCACTAAAAAAAAATCATCTGGAGGAAGTAAGAAATGCCTTTAATTATAGTTGGAATTGGAATTATAGCCTTATTGGTACTAATCATGGGCTTAAAACTAAATACGTTTGTTTCTTTAATCATCGTATCATTTGGAGTAGCACTTGCACTTGGAATGCCTCTTGAAACAATCGTCAAAACGATTGAAGCCGGATTAGGCGGAACACTTGGACACCTTGCCCTTATTTTTGGTCTTGGTGCAATGCTCGGTAAATTAATTGCAGACGCAGGCGGCGCCCAGCGTATTGCTATGACTCTCGTGAATAAATTCGGTGTGAAGAATATCCAGTGGGCTGTTGTCGCTGCATCTTTCATCATTGGTATAGCTCTTTTCTTTGAGGTTGGACTTGTCCTTTTAATTCCTATCGTTTTCGCCATTGCAAGACAATTACGAGTTTCCATTCTCTATCTCGGTATCCCGATGACAGCGGCTCTGTCTGTAACCCACGGCTTTTTGCCTCCTCATCCGGGTCCGACTGTTATAGCAGGTGAATTTGGGGCGGATATTGGCCAGGTTCTTCTTTACGGAATCATTATTTCCATTCCAACGGTTCTATTGGCAGGCCCCGTTTTTACAAAAATTGCGAAGAAGATTGTTCCTGATTCGTTCACGAAGACTGGAAGCATTGCCTCTTTGGGAGAACAAAAAACGTTTAAGCTTGAGGATACACCAGGTTTTGGCATCAGTGTATTTACTGCTTTGCTTCCAGTAATCCTGATGTCCATTGCAACCATTATTACTCTGGTACAAAACACAGCTGGAGTTGCAGATAATAGCTTCCTGGCCGCCATTCGGTTTATCGGTGAAGCCGGAACTGCCATGCTGATTTCCTTACTGTTTGCCGTCTATTCAATGGGACTTGCCCGAAAAATTCCAATGAAGCAGGTAATGGATTCTTGTACGACCGCCATTACTCAGATCGGTATGATGCTTCTGATCATTGGAGGCGGCGGTGCTTTCAAACAAGTATTGATTGATGGCGGTGTTGGAACCTACGTAGCCGATCTTTTTGAAGGAACTTCCATGTCACCCATCCTGCTTGCCTGGGTTATTGCAGCAATCCTTCGTATCTCGCTGGGATCTGCTACTGTGGCTGCGTTAACAACAGCCGGTCTCGTTATCCCAATACTGGGCACAACTGACGTAAACCTGGCTCTAGTTGTATTGGCAACAGGCGCAGGCAGCCTGATCGCTTCCCATGTAAATGATGCAGGTTTCTGGATGTTCAAAGAGTACTTCGGCCTGAGCATGAAAGAAACATTTGCCACTTGGACCTTGCTTGAAACCATCATTTCAGTAGCAGGACTTCTATTTATTCTGTTGCTGAGCCTGTTTATTTAATTACACATGTAAAGGCGGTAGGACCATTGGTTCTATCGCCTTTTTATTTTGGATCAGTTACCTGCTCAATTAAGTAGAATTTATTCTTTTGAATATTCTTACAGGATGTATAAAATTAAGATATTAAAGTTAAATTTTGTAATCCTCTAATTTCGAAAAAACAGAATCAAACTCATTTCTTTCAATCAGATCCAAAATCACCTTGCAAATTCGCTCCCTGCTCGCGATATCGATCAGGATCATATTGCTTCCCCATAAATAAGCACCATGTAAACATTCCCCAGATTTATTATTTTTCTCACGCAAACTTTGAATGTTTTTATAGGTAAAAAAAGTGGCTGTCCATTTAGAATCATCTGATAAGGTTACGATTACATCGAGATTTGCATCTTCTGAATTCCATTCTCCTTCTGCCCATTCTTCTGCTACAATCCAAATATGTATTGCTTTCAACTGTTATCCCTCCAATCTACATATGAACACTTGAGGATTTATCTTGTTTTTCTCAACCCCTCAACCATCTCATCCGCTTCCTCCCACGATGAAAGCAAGGCACCGGCTGCCAGCCTGTGTCCTCCACCTCCAAATTTCTTCGCAATTTCGTTTACAGGAATCGTATTTGAACGAATTCTGACTCTGATCTTACCGTCCTCCTCAATGAAAAGTACCCAGATGCGTGCAGGTATGTATGCGGTAAGGGCATGTATCAAAGGCGCTGCTTCAGAGGAATTGAGACCAAGGTTCTCAAGCATGTCCTTTGTTACACGAAGACTTGCGATTCCTTCTTCAGTTACCTGTGCGCGGTATGAGACAAATTGTTTCCATTTCGAAAAGTCAGTGCCGCTCTTCTTCATCAGACGATGGATGCGATCTGGTTTAAAGGCGAATTTTTTTATCTGTGAAACAATCCTCAACGTCCGTTCACCGGCCATTCCATTCTTAAGCATGCCTGTATCTCCCATTATTCCTGCATACAATGCAGCAGCTGCTTCATTTGTCAGATTAAATGTCTCCGGATAGGAAAAAAACAAATACGCCAGCATCTCACACACCGAACTATAAGAAGGGTCGATCCAGGACACATCCCCATAGTACTCTCCATTAGAATGATGATCGATTTTTACGAGCGTTTTACCCAACAGGCAGCGTTGATCACTGATTCGCTTCGTTTCCGCCGTGTCACAGACAATGATAAGAGCATCCTTGTATTCATGGTCTTCAATCACATCCATGCTGCCGATCCATTCAAGGTTCTCTGCGTCGCTGCCGACAGCAAAGATGTTCTTTTCGGGAAACGACTGCTGCAGCGTTTTTTTCAGAGCAATCTGTGAACCGATGGCGTCAAAGTCAGGATGGATGTGGCGGTGGATGATGATGTTGGGGTGAGTGGTGATGGCTTTTAAAATGTCTGATTGGTCCATAGATTACACCTCATTCTCTCAAGTTATCTATAAAAAGATCTACATATTTTTTCCTATATATAGTAATATTTTACTTACTAATGATGTCAGGAGAATGGTGATGATTGTAGAGGAAAAGCTCATTGTGAATTCGGATAAAGGGAATCTTTTGAAAGAGCTCACAGACTCGCTTTTAGAGTGTGAACGGTTTTATTTTAGTGTAGCATTTATTAACTTCAGCGGTCTGCAGCTTTTGCTGGATTCGTTTAAAGAAGCTGAGAATAGAGGAATTAAAGGGAAGATTATTACTTCTACCTATTTAAATTTTACAGAAGCGAAGGCACTTAGAAAAATTTCTGATTTTGAGCATATTGACTTAAAGGTTTTTGTGACAGATAAAGAGATTGGTTTTCATACGAAAGCTTATATCTTTGAGTATTTGACCCATTACAAAGTGTTCATTGGCTCGTCAAATCTGACGCAAAGTGCGTTGAAAAGCAACATTGAATGGAATGTAAAAATCATTACGAAAGAGGAAACGCATTTCATTAGGGATGTCCTCAGCGAATATCAATCTCTCTGGGAAAGAAGCGCAGAGGCAGATGAAGCCTTTATTAAAAGATACGAGGAATTTTTACAAAGAGTAAGTGCTTTTACGAACAAACAAAGCTTAGTTTATGAACATACAGAATACATCGTTCCAAACCGTATGCAAAAGCGCGCAATGGAGAACCTTGAGCGATTGAGATCTTATGGTGAAACGAAAGCGTTGGTGATTGCTGCAACGGGAACCGGAAAAACCTTTATGTCTGCATTTGATGTGAAAAATTTCAGGCCCAACAGGATGCTTTTTATTGTGCACCGAGAAGAGATTTTGAAAAAAGCGAAGGAAACCTTTGAAAAGCTAATTGTCAATGAAGCTAAGACGTTCGGCCTTTTAACTGGAAACATCAAACAAAAGCACGCGGATTATGTGTTTACAACGATACAGACATTATCAAGATGCTATCAGGAATTTAGACAGGATGCATTTGATTACATCATTTATGATGAAGCGCATCATGCGACTAGCCCAAGTTATACAGCCGTCATGGACTATTTTCAACCGTCGTTTACACTTGGAATGACCGCGACACCTGAAAGAAGTGACAACCACAATGTTTTTGAGTTATTTGATCATAATGTTGCAATAGAAGTCCGTCTTCACGAAGCACTTGATGATGAGCTGATTATCCCTTTTCATTACTTCGGAATTACCGATATTGAATCGGTTGATTTAAGTGATGTGGATATTGATAACTTTCAAGAGGTAACAAAGCGGCTCAAGGTTAATGAACGGGTAGACTTTATTCTTGAACAGATGCTGTTTTACGGACATGATGCAGCTAAGCGGAAGTGTCTAGGTTTTTGTGCGAGTGTAGAGCATGCGCATTACATGGCAAATGAATTCAATAATAGAGGGTATAAGAGTGTGGCACTCTCTGGAAGTGATTCCGTTGATGTGAGATCCCGTTATATACAGCGTTTGGAAGACGACGAAGATGAGCTAGAAGTCATTTTCTCTGTTGATATTTTTAATGAAGGTGTAGACATTCCTTCTGTTAATTGTGTGTTGATGCTAAGGCCGACAAATTCACCGATTGTTTTCATCCAGCAGCTAGGTAGGGGACTGCGTAAGCATGAAAGTAAAAGCTTTCTCACAGTTCTTGATTTCATTGGAAATCATAACAAAGCCTTCCTAATTGCCTTAGCTCTAAATGGAAGCAGGTATTATGACAAAGAAAGTTTAAAGGTAGCGATTGTCACGGATTTTGCCAATATTCCCGGATGTACGCATATCCAAATGGACCGCATCTCACAGGAACGGATTCTAGAGCAAATTGATAATGAAAACTTCTATTCGATGAAGTATTTGAAAGAAGAGTACTTCGAATTTAAGAGAATGAACAATCAGAAGGTTCCTAAGTTCTTGTTAGATTATTTTCTGTTTGACGGGGCACCGGATCCGATTAAATTTATTAGAAAAGAAAAAACCTATCTTACGTTTTTATCGAAGGTTGAAAAGGTTGAGGAGTTTAAGGTGCTACTTTCAAACGAATCATTCGAACGTGCGCTTCGGGAGCTTTCAGATAAACTGCCGCTGAAGAGAGTTCATGAGTTTGTCATCCTGCGTTCATTGCTAGAAAGAGAATACCTTACCCTTTCAGAGACAAAACAGGAAATGCTTAAAGTAGTGGAGAGTGTCGATGAGGACAGTTTATTGCATGCTTTTCAATGCCTGCAACAGGATTTTTACGACTCTGTTCAAAAGAAAGGAAAGCTGCAGCTATGCTCATTCGAGGATGGAGTGCTGAGGAAAACACAAGCTTTTCATGATTTACTGTCAGACGAAACGTATAAACCCTATTTGGAGGACGCTATCTATTTCGGCATTTTCAGATACGAAAAGGAATTCACTCAAAAAAACTATGGAGTGCCTCATTTTAAACTGTATGAACAATATCAAATGATCGATGCAGCTCTTTTATCCAATTACAGAAAAATTCATAGTTCATTCCGAGGCTCAGGCCTTCTCACGAACGGAAACGATTATTTCCTATTTATTGACCTGCACAAAGAAGAGGATATTAAAGAAAGTATCAACTACCAGGATAAACTTGTGAATGAAAGGATGTTCCAGTGGCAAACGCCAAATAGTACAGCGCAAAGCTCGGAACGGGGAAAGAATATCATTTACAACACATCCAGAGGAATTTCTTTGCATTTATTTATTCGAAAGTATAAAGAGATTGATGGAAAGGTAGAGCCTTATATTTACATTGGTAAAGGAAATACGGTGGAGTTTGAAGGAGAAAAGCCAATAACGGTTCAGCTTCAGCTGGAGCACGAGCTCCCAACTCCGCTTTATACGGAATTCGTGGTAAAAGTATAGTCTTCTCGCTATGAGAAGACTATTTTTCATATATAAGCGTTTCACTCACCAAAGCTTCTACAGCAGGAATATCAGCCGGAGCCCAGTTAAGCGACAGTAAATTCTCACGCTTCAGCCAAATGAGAGCCGAGTGCTCGCTTGGAACAGGTGTCCCTTCAATCACTTTCGCTTTCAAGCAAAGCAGTGTGATAATAAATGTGTCGTATTCATGCGTATATTCGTGAAACAAACCAGATGTTTCAATCTTACATCCAAGCTCTTCATCAATTTCTCGAACGAGCGCTGTTGATAAATCCTCATCCTTTTCAACCTTGCCGCCAGGGAATTCCCACATGTTTGGAATGGCCATCTTAGGTGATCTCAAGGCGCAGAGGATTTCATTTTGTTCATTTTCAATAATGGCTGCGACTACTTTTAGTGATTTTTTCAAGGATGGAATCCTCCTTTAAACTTTTCCTATCATTCTATCATATCAATTTCATCCTATTTTTCTTAATACACCATTCTTCACTAAATTTTGAATAGCTCTATCGTTTTTATATCTAAAGTAAACGAGAAGGCGGTCGAGATCTTTCTTTGTAATAGCGTTATCCGGGATCAGCAACTCATAATGTCCTTCAAGTCTTCCAATTAGGGTTTTGACATACTCGATTTGCTTTTTAGTCAAGGGTTCAATCCTATTAGAATTAGAAGAATCATCAATCTTATGAGATTCCATAATAGTGAACTGTATTTCATCTGAGTAGTCACCTTTTTTAATCCATTCAAGATCATTTTCAGATAAAGAAAACCATTCTCCTTCTATCCTTTTATTTGCAAAATATCGGTGAAACGCTGCTTCTGTTTGATGGTGATTTCCTGACTTTATTAGGAAAACAAGTTCATTCTTAAAAGGCAGTTTTACTCCGAATACGTTCATTCTTTTCTCAATGTTCTTGGTTTTTCCGATTTTAAATGAACCATTCATATGCTCTTGAACAAAATATACATATCCTGGTGCCTGACCAGGAGGAAATGGCTTAGTGGTTATATCTTTAAGTATATTTTGATCTGTTTGAAACAAATAAATCTTTTGTGGATGTTGGGTTGCCACACTTTGAATTTGGTTAGCAGTAAATAGTTTTCCTAAAAGTTTCTGAATCAAGTCATTCACGCCTTTCACGATCAATAAAATGCATTTATAGGACTATTGTAATATTTTTGAAAGGTGAATGACAGGGATTTTTGGTTATTTTAACCTAATTGTTTAATCCCCCGGATTCAAAACCGCCAGCATCACATGATCCTCCCATTTCCCATTAACTAGCACGTTTTTCTTTGCCAGTCCTTCTTTATGAAAGCCAGCTTTTTCAAGGACGCGGATGGAGCCGATGTTGTGCGGCATGACGCCTGCTTCGATCCGGTGCAGCTTAAGCTCGCCAAATGCATACTCCAAAATCAGTTTGACGGCTTCTGTTGTATAGCCTCTGCCGTTGTGGTCCTTGTCGAGAAAGTAGCCGAGGACAGCGCTTTGGAGGGAGTGGCGCATGACCTGGAAGAGGCTGATGGTGCCGAGCAGCTCATTGGTTTCGTTCAGATAGATGCCAAATTGATATTCGGCGTCTTTTTTTGCTGGGTTTTCGTAGTCTTCTATCATTTTTTGCTGGGTTTCCAGGGTGTAAAAATCCTCTGTGCGAATCATGGAGTATTGTTCAAAAAAGGCACGGTTTTTAAGCTGCAGCTTTAGTCTCTCTTCCGCATCCGGTTTTGTAAAAGGTCTTATGTGAATTCGGTTGTTCCTGAGCATATGTACGTCATCTCCTTCATTCTGTATTTTAGCAGTTATCATAAATAAAGAATATTTTATGAGGTTATACTAGACGTGAAATTTTAAACTCGGGAGGAACCTCACTGTGAAGAAGCAGCTTGCCTCATCTGAAATCGGAAATCTTTGGATGACCTATCAGCAGAAAACGATGTTTGCACGGATGCTTGAGCATTTTTTACATACGCAGGAAAATGAAAAAATTAAGCAGCAGCTGCAAAGCTTTTATGATCAGGAGACTGCTTTTATCCATGAAATCAGCGGGATCTTTCAGGCTGAGAAGATTGTTACGCCAGTGGGATTCAATGACAGCGACGTGAAGCCTGATACGCCTCGGCTGTATGATGAGTATTTCGATATTCTTTTTCTTAGAATTATGATGAAAGTGACTATAGGGCTGAATGCAATCCATCTTAGCATGACTTACAGAAGCGACATGTCTGATTTGTTTATGAGGATGTCAGCTGCCTCACAGCAGACTTACACAGATACGACTCAATTTTTGCTTAATGAAGGCATTTTGACGAGACCGCCTATGATACCAATGCCTGAAAAAGTTGAGTTTGTGAAGGAGAAAAAGTACATGGCACGCTTTGATGCGTTCAGTGAGAAACGGCCGCTCAATGCTATTGAACTCTCGCTGCTCTATCAGGGCATTGAGACCAATATTCTGGGATTTCAGCTATTAAAAGGTTTTGAGCAGGCTTCAGATGACAAAGAGCTGGAGCAATATTTTAAAGAAGGAAAAGATCTCGCCAAGCAAATCATTGAATCGTTCAGTGAGACATTACTGAAAAGCGATATTCAGCCTCCAGCTGTTTCGTGGGGAAATCCTACATTTTCAGAGACATCCCCTTACTCAGAAAAAATGATGATGTACCTGACCAACTTGCTGAGCAGCTTTGGTCTGACGAGCAATGCCCTCGGAACTTCCTTCAGCCTCCGGTCTGATTTGCCTGCTAAAATGTCGATTATTGCAAAAGACATTTTCACCTATGCCAAAAAGGGAGGCAAGCTCATGGTCAAACATGGGTGGATGGAGGAGCCTCCGCAGACATCGAGGCAGAGCTGAATACATGAAAAATGAAAGCACTGCAAATTGCAGTGCTTTTAACATGTTTATACTTGTTTCGTGCTCACTCAAATACTTGGCGCAATTCAATCTGACCTTCTCCGTGTCCTTGCGGGTCCGGCATTCTCAAGGCCCATTTGACGGCTTCTTCCCTTGACTCCACATCGATTAAAATAAAGCCGGCCACTAAATCAGTTGATTCTGTAAACGGCCCTTCTAAAATGACTGGATTTTCTCCCGGTACAGGAAACGAAATGCGGATGCCATTTGGGCTTGGATGCAGTCCTTTAGCAGCCACCCTTACGCCTGCTTCTACTAATTCCTCGTTATATGCCGTCATGGCTTCCATTAGTTCTGAGCTTGGAAGATTTCCGGCTTCTGAATTTTTTGAGGCTTTGACAATCAGCATGAACAGCAAAAAAATCGTCCTCCTTAAATAACTGATATTTGTAAAGTTGATTGGATAAAACTCACTTAACATTTTCGTTATTGAGCCATTTTATCCTCTTCATCTGAGTTGGAACAGCCTATAATAATTGGAGGGGATGTCCCTATAATTGTGTAAAAGGCCCTGCTTTTTCGCTTTTTGATAACCTATAAATTGCTCCAGGTGATTTATAGGGAACCAAATTCGCTTATTGAAACCTTATAAATTGCTCCAGCTGATTTATAGGGAATCATATTTGCTTTTTGAAACCTTATAAATTGCTCCAGTTGATTTATAAGATACCGTTTTTTCATAGAAAACAAAAACTGCTCAGCATCTATCGCACTGAGCAGTTTTTTCTGGTTTTACATAACTTTCTGAAAATCGAAATTGATTATCTGTCATGATATATTTATGGCTTTGTTCAAGTGCAGCGTTAGCATCGTCTGTCAAAGATGCATCTCGGTAGGCACAGACAGACAGGATGTTTTCATTTAGCACAAACTCGTCAGATGTAGTTTCAAAGCTTTCCAGCAAGGCTGCATCAGACATGTTTGACATCCACTCCACGTGCGCCCACGTGCGCAGACGAACATTTTTATCTGAGAGACTGCCTAAATCTCTGTCAAAATAAGCGAGAATGGATGCAATATTGAATTTGGAATTTCCTGAATAATAATCAAAGTTGTTCACTAACCTGATTGAATTCTGTTCTTCTTCTGTAAAATGATTCTCTATATAATGACTTACTTTGCCTGAAAGTTTCATGCTTTCAATCAGCAGAATCTGATCGTTTTTCTTAAGGCCGTCCTGAATATATGAAGCTACCTTCTCTAAGTAGATTTCTTCATCCTTAAAGTGGTAATACACGTGTCCTTCGTTCAAATCAGTCAAGGTAACGGGTTTATAAAATGTCTTCATGTTCTCACCCCTGTTCCACTCAAGCGTAACACACTTGGAGGAAAATAGCGAACGGGTGGTCGTGTCACCCGCCATCTTTAAAGAATCTTAACAAGGAAATGGCAGGTTCATGCAGAATATAGGGTGTGGGAGAAAACAGCTGAACGGAGGAGTAAGATGAACCAGCCAAAAGCATACGGGACGTTTTATAAAAACCGGAATTTAACGTTCCGGGAGTCGGCATATTTGCAGTTTGGAAGCAGTGAAACCTCGATTGGAAGCTTTCTTATGCTCAACCCGGGAGGTGCAAGCTGTGAAGATGTCAGAAACCTGCTTCATGGCGAGCGTATTTTTACAGAAATGGCCCTTGATCCGACGATGCATCAGATTGTCAGGCTGATGGAGTCCTTTAAACCGCTTGAACCCCTAAACGGAAGGGTGCATCTCTTCAATCTGTTTACTCTTCAGAGCACAAAGGATAAAGAGGCGATTTCTCATATCGAATATCTGGGCGGAAGAGGAATTGTGAGGATTGAGGATATGGTCGCATCAATTGAAGAGCTGAAGCGCCACCCATGGATCTGCATTGGCTGGGGCGTAGGGGCTTCGGATTCACATACATTTTTAAAGCAGCTGAAAGGCAAATGGCTTGAGCGGATTAAATCGGCTGATATTCCTTCTTTTGGAAAAATAAATCCTTTTGGCGACTATTATCATCTTTGTCCGCAGCTTGTATCAAGGAGAAATTTGCTCGCTGAAGAGCTGAGGGATATGTATGTTCAAAAAGTGAAATCTTCCGCATTGACTGAAGTGACGGAATTTACGTCTTCAGCCGTAAAGCCAAACCTTTATTGCGGGTCTGAGATGGATTTACATGAATCCGGAAACGGATGGAGTATTTCAAGTCAAAATCCAGAACGGATTGTAAGAAGCTATTCAGGACTTGCCATTCGGAAGGGGTATAAACTCAGGGCCTATTCATACAAGGCTGAAGGCGAATCATCTTCTGTTGTTTATGCGATTCCGCACGACAAGGAATTAACCATGCCTGCAGAAGTGATTGCGAAGGATGAAACTCCGAAACCCCAATGTCCGTCGGATCATTTTATGTGCGCGTTAGATGGTGACCGTTCTCCGCTTTCTTATCTCCAGGCTGCAGTCGCCTATCATGAGCTCGGGGAGTTCGGCATCAGCCGTCAAACCTGCTACTGGAGTGCAGACGATATTCTGCCGCTTGATGAAAAATTGTATGAACAGGCAGACAGTGTTGTGGATTATTTGTACACTCTTGGCGACTGGAATGAATTTAAAACGATTCCGCCAACGCTGAGACCAATTTTTTATTATGAAAATGATCACCCGACTGTCGTCTTCTACACCAAAAACGATGTGGGCATGATCAAGCTCAGCCGTTACACCCATACTTTTGAAAAAAACAGCTATAAACAAAAGGTACTATGTGAGGAGCTCGCTTTTGCGGGGATTGGGATTTTGTTTTAGGCGGCGGTAAGCAGACTTAAACCACAGGAGGCGGACAACATAGCTGAAACCGTATTGGGTACAGGCAATACAGCCAAGGTCATTGCGCGTGATGGCGGGACAGTGGCAAAAGTGTTTCACAGACACATTGCTAGTGATTTTATTGAATACGAATATGCGATTTATAAAGAAATAGCAAAGACTCCATTACAAGTGCCAAGACTTTATTCTTTTGAAAAAGAGAAGCATGCTCTGATTTTTGAACGCATTAATGGAAATTCACTGATGGCTAAGATGAAAAGCAATCCGCTTTTCATGCCGATTCATATGAGGCGGATGGCAGAATGGCATGCAGACATTCATCAATGCCGAGATCTGTTGCTGCCTGTTCTCACAGACAGGCTAGCTTCGCGAATCAGTCGTTGCAGTGACTTGACCGAGAGTGAAAAAGAGAAAATACTCTCTCATTTGGACGGGCTCCCTGATCATGAAAGAGTCTTATGCCACGGTGATTTTCATCCTGACAATGTTCTGATGACTAAAAAAGGACACGTCATTATTGACTGGGCGGATGCAGCGGCTGGAAATCGGCTGGCGGATATCGCACGGTCCGTTCTTCTTATTAAGTATGGCGGGCTGACTTCGAGTCCGGTTCAAAGAATGTTTCGCCGTCTATTGGCGGGACATTATGTAAGGTGCTACAGAAGAACAGGTCCATTTAACATGTCAGAGCTTCAAAAGTGGATTCTTCCTGTTGCAGCTGCAAGACTTTTTGAGAGTATCGGCGAAAGGGAAAAAGAGTCGCTTATGAAGCTGATCCATGCAAGAATAAATGAATAAAAGGAGACTGGCATGACTTACAAGATCGTGTTTTTTGACATCGATGGAACAATTACGCATCATGAGAACGGGACTATTTCTGAACCGACCAAAGCAGCTGTAAGAATGTTGCTTGAGAAGGGGATTACAGTAGTTGCAGCCACGGGCAGACCCCTGTCGATGTGCGGTGAATTCATGGAAATGGGGATTGAAACCTTTATCACTGCAAACGGCGGGTACGTAAAGCATAAAGATGAGATCATCCATAAGGTCCCTCTGGACAAAACGATTGTGAAGGAAGTAGCGGCATTTGCAGAAAAAGAGAAGCATGCTCTTTCTTTTTATACGGAAGATTTCAGGATGAACGGCATACAAAACTCATCCATTTTATGCGCATTGAAGGAAACGCTTTCGCTGACTGAATATCCCGGCGTTCACTCTGCCCCTTCCCTTGAAGAGGTGTTTTTGCTGTGTTTATTTGCGGGGGAAACAGAAGCGGATCTATATAGAGAAGCTTTTCCACATCTGACTTTTAGAAGATGGCATCCTTATGTGCTGAATGTCCTGGATAAGGATGTCTCAAAATCTCTTGCTATTTTAAAGACGCTGGAATACTTCCGGTGCGAGCCGGCTGATGCCGCTGCCTTCGGTGACGGTGACAATGACATCGATATGATTGAACTTGCTGGCCTTGGGATTGCAATGGCAAACGGCAGCTCAGGAGTAAAGAAAGCGGCTGATTTTGTTACAAAGAAATCCGGGGACGATGGCGTCGTTTTTGCACTGAAGAAATACGGGATTATTTAGATAGAAAGGAGTATCCAATGGTGTCTTTACAGTTTTTACACCGTGCGCTATTAAACTCTTGGTCTTTAAATTCAAGCTCCAAATGGACTCCAGAAAATCCGGCAAAAGGGCAGTGTGGAGTAACAGCTCTCGTGGTTCATGATCTTTTAGGCGGGGAGATCAAGAAAACCAATGCAGTAGAGGGATGGCATTTCTATAACGAGATTGACTCTGTCAGGGTGGATTTCACAGCCTCTCAATTTGAGGGTGACGTGCAGTACGATGACATTCCTTCAAGCAGAGAAGAAGCGTTAGCGGATACGAATCAGCTGCAGTATGATGATTTGAAGAAGAAGGTAGTTGAAGAATTACAGCGGATGGAATCTTACCCTATAAAACCGAGAAACGAATTTATAGGGTAAGCAAAAGGCGGAATCGTACCCTATAAAACGGAAAAACGAATTTATAGGGTAAGCAAAGGCTTGAATCGTACCCTATAAAACGGAAAAACGAGTTTATAGGGTAAGCAAAGACCGGAATCGTACCCTATAAAACCGAGAAATGAAATTATAGGGTAAGCAAAGGCCGGAATCGTACCCTGTAAAACCGAGAAACGAATTTATAGGGTAAGCAAAGGCTTGAATCGTACCCTATAAAACGGAAAAACGAATTTATAGGGTAAGCAAAGGCTTGAATCGTACCCTATAAAACGGAAAAACGAATTTATAGGGTAAGCAAAGGCTTGAATCGTACCCTATAAAACGGAAAAACGAATTTATAGGATAAGCAAAGGCCGGAATCGTACCCTATAAAATCGAGAAACGAATTTATAGGGTAAGCAAAGGCCGGAATCGTACCCTATAAAATCGAGAAACGAATTTATAGGGTAAGCAAAGGCCGGAATCGTACCCTATAAAACGGAAAAACGAATTTATAGGGTAAGCAAAGACCGGAATCGTACCCTATAAAACTAAAAAGCGAAATTATAGGGTAAGCAAAGGCCATAATCGTAACCCATAAAAACGAGAAACGAAATTATAGGGTAAGCAAACCCACTAATCGTACCCTGTAAAACGAATTTATAGGGTAATGAACTCCCGATAAAAACAAGAAAGGCGAAAAACCATGACCTACCACATGAGAGTTAGAGCAGGCGGTTTAATCATTGAAGATGATGCCGTTCTGCTTGTTGAGTTTCACGATGAGAACGGACTGCATTACAATTTGCCTGCCGGCGGGGTGGATCCCGGTGAGACGGTAAAGGATGCCGCGCGACGGGAAGTAAAAGAGGAGACGTCTGCTGATGCAGAGGTCGGGCCGCTCGCTTTTGTTTATGAGTATGCCCCGCATCTGAATGCTAGTAAGTACGGGGAAACTCATTCCATAGCACTCATGTTTGAATGCAGGCTGCAGAAAGGTTCTGTTCCGTCGATGCCAGCAAACCCTGATCCAAATCAGACGGGTGTCAGGTGGGTAAAGCTTGCTGATCTTGATAAGGTGGTGCTGTATCCAAACCTTTGCGGGCATATCAGATCCTATTTGGAAAACAAGAGAAACATCGAATTGATTGAGGAGCAGTCACTGGAGGACTATGATTCTGCGATCATGACATGAAAAAGGAGTACATACAGCGTGAGAACAGATTTGCACATTCGATTGGCTGAACCAGATGAGAGCAGTCACATTATAAAATTGCTAAGAAAAACAGCTCTATGGATAAAAGAACAGGAAATTAACCAATGGAGCTATCTATTGGACGGCGGAGAAGATGAAGAGATTGTCAGATGTATAAAAAACAAAGAAACCTATGTTGTTCAGCAAAATGACAAACTTGCCGCAACTTTTACTCTGTATCCCTCTCAAAATGAATGGGATCAGGAGATATGGGGACACCAGGAGGAAAACGCGGTATACCTTCACAAGCTTGCAGTTTATCCCGCCTATATGAAACAGGGAATCGGAAATGTCATCCTGTCATGGATTCCGGAGGCTGTCAGAGCTGACTTGATCAGGCTTGATTGTGTAGCCGATAATGAAAAACTAAATGCTTTTTACAAAGAGAATGGGTTTGAGCTGATCGGAGTAACAAAAGGGCACAGCAAATATCAAAAGGAAGTACATAAAAAGCCCCCTTTGTTATAATAGGCGATATGGATGGAAGGGAGTGCTCCTATGCTCTACATATGGACGATTGAAAAAATTATTGAATCAGAGTTAAAAGAATTAAAGATTTATATCGATTATGAATTTGACAATCAGCTGCCTGCCCCTATGAGCTACAACATTTCAACCAGGACGCTTAAATTTAATTATCTGCAGATAAACGGGTACAGAGGAAAGATAAGGGTCAGAGAAACCGATGAAGACTTTGTCAGACTGATTCTTTACCATACTGTCGGGTACTACCTTGATTATCAGAAAAACAAGCATGATATCCGGACGCTCGTTTACGGCGGGGATGAGGAAAAGCAGGAGCTCTTGTCCCAAATTGAGAGAAATGCCTGGGAGTACGGCAGAAGCCTGGTGCCTGAGCGTTTGATCGAATCATATGATAAGATGCGGGAGCTTGACAGTTTGCTTGTTAAATAAGGAGAAACGGCCATTCCTTTTGGGATGGCCGTTTCTGTTTTCAGAGCTTTAGTTTCTTTGACCATTTTTGCAGCAGTTCCTTTTCTTTCTCCTGGGAAATTCCTGCTTTTCGATCGGATGATTCCCGGTTCTTTTCCCAGTCATAAACATCGCGGATGGTCTCAGTGAGTGATCTGAACGTGAGACCGGCTCCAACGGCTTTTTCTATACTGATTTCAAACGTTCCTTTCCAAGGGTCATTTTCACCTTCAAGGGGAAACCGTTCAGGAATCCATAAAGGCATATCTGTCCATGGTTTTATGTTGTTTTCAAGAAGGAAGGCTTCGTCTGCCCAAACGAAGTCTGTCGTGGTGGATGAGACCGATTTGCAGGTTTTGAGGATGTCTTCCATTGTCTCTTTTTGACCAGTGGCGTTGTAGGTGCCTCCCCTTCCTTGAAGAATCATATTGAAGATCCACACAGCAAGATCTCTTACATCAATCATCTGCACGGGACGGTCCGGACGGCCTGGCACAATGGCCTGCCCTCCTTGTGATACCCTCTGAACCCAATAGGGAAGCCTGTCTGTGTAATCAAACGGCCCGACAAGCTGGCCTGCTCTTACATTCAGCACCCGTCCCGGCCAGTGCTTTTCAGCCTCTTCTTCACTAAGTGCCTTCAGCGCACCATAATGTTCATATGGGGATAGCGTTCCTTTCTCGCTTTCCGCAAGCTTTTCATCCGAAATCGTCTGCAGCGGATAGTCTTCCTGAATACCGGTGGGAATCCAGTCCCTGTAAACAGAAATGCTTGAAATGAAGGTGTAATGACCGATTTCTCCAAGGAACTCTGCCGTTTTTCTGATATGATGCGGAGCAAAGCCGGACGTGTCAATGACAGCATCCCATTTTCGGTTCCCAAGTCCCGTCATATCACCGTTTCTGTCTCCGGTCAGCTGCTCAAGCCCGGGAAAAAGATCTTTGTTTGTGCCGCGGTTAAACAAGGTAACACTATAACCCCTGTTTAAAGCCTCTTCTGTAAAAGCTCTTCCGAGAAAACGGGTTCCGCCTAAAATCAAAATGTTCATTTTCATCCCTCCCGTCATGTTCATACCATTCTCTGTTATTAACGGTTACCCCTTTTAAAAAGATACGGGGAAAACAAATAAAGGAATTTTTTGTTTTTAAAAGAAAGTATAAAACGTTAGTCTCCAATAGAAGAGGGAGGTGCAGCGGATGCGTGACGTTCCATTGTTAAAAGGATTGATTGCGGACCTTCAACAGTATCCCGACCAAAAAATAAGTAAAATTCCGTCTGACGGAAGCTGGTCACTTGGACAGATGCATCAGCATCTTATTGAGGTTTCGCTTGAGTATTTAGAGAATGCAGAGGGGTGTGAGTCAGTTAGTGCAGATCCTGCTTTGAAAAAGACTGATGAAGGCAAGAGGCTGTTTGAGCGGGGAGAATTTCCTCCCATTAAAATAAAGCTGCCTGATCTGCCGGGAAACACACCGAGCAATAACCGCACAAAACAGGAGCTTTTGCAGGGGCTTCTTGAAGTGGAGAAAAGAATGGAGCAGCAGGAAAAGAGAGCAGCGGAAACGAACCCTGCCTGCAAACAGCGTCACGGCGGGTTTGGCTGGCTGAATGCGGAGGAATGGTATGCGCTTGTTGACATGCATCTTCGCCATCATCTGAGGCAGAAAAAAGAAATTGAGCAGAAAATTGGACTTTAATTATTGGATTGAAATTTTCTTTCAACGCAAAAAGGACTGATTCAGCAGTCCTTTTTCATGGCTAACGAAATTATGAAGAATAATAGGCTGCGGATACCATAGTAAAGTTGTCCTCATCCAGCTCCAGCCCCTAGATCCTCTGTCAGAACAAATCCGTCAAAAAAGTCAATAACGGACTTTCTTGACGGATTCTTATCTGCCTATCGGATCTGACCAAGGCGCTTCCGCTTTTGGCATTAATACTCGATTTCGTCATAATCCTTCGGCTGCGGGACGGGCTGTCCATTTTCAACGCGGGTAATGTCTTTTACCGTTTCCATTTCTTCTTGTGATTGCGGTTGGTTATTTTTGTTTTCTTTTTTCATAAGAGGCTCCTTTTTTTAAAAATCGATCTGTATTTACTGTTTCTTAAGGTCAAGAAAATATGCAGGTTTATTGTTGAATTTGTCACTGAGTAACCGGAAGAGGTGTACATATGTCATCTGTAGTAACGAAAGAATTGGCCGTCATTCTTGATGAGTCGGAGATTAAGGCACTGGAATCGAGACTTAGAGCTATACAGAACATGCAAGGGAATCCAATGGACGTTGCCATAAAAAGAGTTGAAAGCACAGCTGCATTTTCTGTGAAAAATATTCCCGGACCAGCCTATAACACGGTGAGAGGTGCTTCGGTCGAAACGCTGGATGACATTCTGCGTTTTTATGAAGAGCGGGAAATTCCTGCAAGGTTTGAAGTGACTCCTGCTCAATCTTCCCCGGAGCTATTCAGAAGCCTTTCAGCCAGAGGCTTTTTTCAAAGCGGTTTTCATACAGTGCTGTATGGGGAAGCGAAGACTCTTCCAAGCAGACCGATTTCGGATATCAATTCTTTCCCTCTTGAAGCCAGCGAGTTTGATCTGTTTGGGGAGATTTACACAAGAGGCTTCGGCATGCCTGATTTTTTAAAGCAGCCAGTTGCACAGAACAATCTGGTTCTTCATGGCCATGAGGACTGGCGGTTTTATCTGGCAGGTATCGAAGGCAAAGCTGCCGGAATCGGTGTGCTTTTTATGAAAAACGGCATTGGTACTATGGCTGCTTCAGCTGTCCTGCCGGAGTACCGCAAACGCGGAGTGCACCGTGCGCTGCTTGCTGCAAGAATAGATGAAGCGAAACAGCATGGCTGCTCCATCATAGCCGGACAGTCTTCATTTGGAAGCGGCAGCCAGCGGAATATGGAACGCGCCGGGATGAAAATTGCTTATACAAAGGCGATTTGGGATCCTTTTTAAGGACGAAGCAAGGAGGTTTTGTGTTGCTGATTAAAGACAGTATTTACGGTGAAGTAATAATAGATGGTGTTTTAGAAGAACTGATTATGAGCGGACCTCTTCAGCGGCTGAAGGGAATTCATCAGGGCGGGGCCGGATACCTTGTTAATGAAAAATGGAATGTTACCCCGCTATGATCATTCTGTCGGCGTTATGCTTTTAATCCGCATGCTCGGAGGCACTCTTGAGGAACAAATAGCAGGATTGCTGCATGATGTTTCCCACACTGCGTTTTCGCATGTAGCGGACTATGTGTTTGAAAACAGGGATGAGGACTACCATGAGATCATTTTCCGCTCAGTAGTAGAAAGCTCGGAGTACCTTCTATTCTTGAAAAGTATCGGTTCGATTACAGAGACATCCTGCTGGATGACTCCCAGTGGCAGCTGCTCGAGCAGCCGGCACCGGATCTCTGTGCAGATCGAATGGATTATACGTTAAGAGATATGTTTGAGTATGGTGTGATTTCTTCTGATGAAATCAACTGGTTTTTAAAAAAAGTGACGATTGCAGACGGGAAAATAGCTGTGAAGGATATTCAGTCAGCTGAATGGTTTGTGAAAACCTACTATCAGGAGGTCATCGATTTTTTTATGGATCCTCTGAATATATACGCCAATGACATTTTGTCCAGAGCGTTAAAAGCAGCCATGTCAAAGGGTTTCATAACTCGTGATGATTTTCTGGAAGATGATGAAGAACTGATGTCACAACTAAGGGCTGTAAATGACAGAGAAGTAAAAGAGCTCATTTCAAAACTGCACGCTCATGTAAGAGTTATGGAAAATGAACTGGAATACGATCTGCACCAGAAAAACAAAGTCCGGATCATTGATCCCTTGACGCTTGATGGCGCAGAATTCAGGAGGGCTTCTATTTTATCTGAAGCTGTGAAGAAGATGACCTCTGAAGCGTTGCAGAAAGCCTTAAGCGGGATGTATGTAAAAATTTTGTCCGATAAAAAGGGGACCCATGCGATATGAAACCGGCACTGCTTTTATTCGACCTTGACGGCACTCTTTCTGATCCTGGGGAAGGTATAACTAAATCAGTTCAATACGCCCTTTTAAAGATGGCAATCGATGAGACGGATTTAAAAAAGCTGGAGGGATTTGTGGGCCCGCCTCTGCAGGTTTCATTTGCTGAGCATTATTCTTTTTCAGAACAGGAAGTTGAAAAAGCGGTCTCTTACTACAGGGAACGCTTTGTAGAGAAAGGCATGTTTGAAAATAAGGTATATGGCGGCATTCCTGAACTTTTGAGCGGGCTAAAAGGAGAAGGGTACAAGCTAGCCGTTGCCACCTCTAAGCCAAGTGTGTTTGCTGAAGAAATTCTGGGATTTTTTCAGATTGACCGCTTCTTTGATTTTGTTGCAGGCAGCAGCCTTGACGGTACAGGAGCTTCAAAAACCGAAATTATTCTTTCTGTCATGAATCACTTTCAAGGAGTACAGAAGGAAGAAATGGTGATGATCGGGGATAGAAAGCATGACATCATCGGTGCTGTTAACACAGGCATTGGCTCGATTGGTGTGACCTATGGGTATGGATCCAAGGATGAGCTTGAGGAAGCGCGGGCAGATGTCATTGTTACATCTGTACAGGAGCTGAGGAATTTGCTGGTTGGAAAGAAGGGAGTTTAATGTTATATCATCCGAAATGGAGCAAAGCAAAGAAACGTTTAATGAGTTTGGTATGCGAATCTTTGCATTCAAGAGTAGATTTTCAAGTGATTAATTATCGAAAAGCACACGACCAGTTAGGTAGAGCTGTCATAAGTGTTGATAAAGTAGAAAAGTTAAGTATGTGTACAATTACTGCCGAAAGAGAAGAATATTATAGAGAAAGAGATATTCGTATTCAATTAGACGATTTTAGTTATGATAATGTTTTTAATAATCGAGCAATCCAGGAACGAGCTCAAGAACAATTAAATATGGAAGGTATTTATGCACAATATGATTTCTTTTCTGCTGTGGAAGAATTTTTTAATTCACCAATTGAAGTATCTCTAAAGTCGAATGATATGTTAATAAAAATATTGTGTATCTTGGACCGTCGTGTAGGGAAAAGAACTTTACGTAAAATGGAAGAATCTATTTCTGAAGAAAAATCATTAGTTCAGAATTTTTATAAATTACGTTGTGACGCAGAAAATATACATTTTAGAACAGAAAAAGAACTTCCATAAAACAGGAAGTCTTTTTCTGCGTCTTATCAACGTTCAACTTTAACAAAGCCTAAGACAATTGAAGAATTGTAAAATATAGCAGTGTTATTCTCCTTTTTGTTGTTAATATCAACTTCAAATCAATTGTAATTATTATTGTTATTGATGAACATATGGATAAGGAGAATTAAGATTTTAGTGAGTAGGTCTTATGCAACAATCGGGGGCAATTGCTTAACAAAGTTTCGTCTTTTTTCATAGAAGTAACGGCAACTTTGCTTAATAGGAAACTCGAAAAGCTGGTGGTTCATTGGAGAATATTAAATGGATAAATGGAAGTTATAAAGAAGATAATCGCTTCTTTTATTGAACTCTTTAAGAAGTAAGCAAAGATATAAAAGGTAGGAGGATGACCATTGGGTAAAACAGTTACCTTTTCTTTCGCTAGTTCCAATTATGTAGGTATAGAAGCGACAGAAACATTTAGTCTTAAAGAACTAGGAATTGACGCGGAACTCAATGATGAAAATTTGAAAACAGAATTAGATAAATTATTTCAGGCTTGGGTTTGGGATAAGATTAATATTTCATATAGTATTGTAATAAGTGACTAGGTAAAGATTCTATGTGCTATTTTGAATGTTGGACAAAAGGTGGTGGTTATCAATAAATGAATAAGAAGCTAGGATATGCAAGTATATTAGCAGGCTTAGTGCTTATAGGCGTGTCAGTAATAAACTTCACCACTCCTATTGGTGAAAAGGAAATGTCAATTGGTCATACATATCTAGGTATTTCTGAACCAGTTCCCACTCTGTTAGGATTATTTTTTGGAACAGTTTTAATTTGCTGCTCTCTTAACCTTATATGGAAAATATCAGCAAAAAAGGTAATTAAAATAGCGGTATTATCCTTAATTGTCATTTCTCTATTTCCAATAGTCATACTATTCTTTTATGCTGGCTCCATTTAAATTTCTGCTAGGCGATTTATTAAGCAATCGGGGGCATTAATGGAAAAATATATTAACTCAGATAAAAGCGGTGCGAATTAGCGTGCTAATTCTAATGCTATTCCCGGTGCTAAATACAGTGTGATTTCAGGTTTTCCCTCCCCAAACAGAACCCCTTAAGATATGACTCTTCGTTTTAAAAAAATGTGAGCTGAAGGTTCATAAATTATCAAGATATGACCCTTCGCTTAAAAAGATGTGAGCTGAATGTTCATTAACCAGTGAGATATAACCCTTCGTTTGAAAAGAAATAAGCTGAAGGTTCATAATCCTTCTAGATATAACCATTCAATGAAGTAGACCCCAGCTAAAGGTGCATAAGCAATTGAAATACACCCAGTCTCATCATGAAAACCGTCATTAACGTAAATGGCGGTTTTTCTGTTTACCAAAATTTGATAGAATCGTATAATTTAAAAAGTAAACGCTTTATAGATTATTGGGAGGCATCAATGAACAACATGAAAAGAACAAAAACGATTGTTTTATCCATTATCATTTCACTGCTTGTTTTTCCTATCGCGCTTGGCTTTGAAAACAACGGGAATCTGCTGATGGAGTATGCTAGAAACTTTGTATTTTGCACCGTGTACGGAGGGCCATTCCTTCTGATAGCAGGTGTGCCGGTTCACCTGCTGGCAGGATTTATTGTGGGAAAGGTTAAGAGATTTAAACTCACGGTCAGTTTTTTTATTCATATTCTTCCGGCTGCCATTATTGGATTTGCTTTGTTTGGAGAAGCAGGATTCTTAATCGGAATTCCAGTCATATCGGCTTCTGTCTTTTTCGCTGCGGACGCTGTAATCTACCGGAGAGTGAGCCATCCTGCCAAGATTGCAGGTGTTGTACTTTTACCAGCTTTGATTTACGTGCTAATGTGCATTCCTCAGCTTATTCAAAAGGTGGAATTTCAAGCGATCCAAAACGAACCTGAGCCGATGGCAGAGCTGACAGTTAATGAGGAGACAAGCCCTATCAGGCTGAGCACATGCTGGGACAGTGACGACAGCAGCGGGTGTCCCATTGACCGGGAACCGTATCTTCTCCCTACAGATGATGTGGGAGTGGCAGAATTTCAGGTGAATGGAGAGGCCTTTGCAGAGCTGAACTTTTTAAATACAGATCGCTCTTTTACGTTAGAAGTCTATTACCTTACGGAGAATGGCGTGGAGAAAATCAAGACAGATCAAAATGGATTTACACTGCCGGACGGTATAAAAGAGCAGGTGATTAAAGGCACGGCTACGATGGACAATTCTCAGAAAGTATCCTTTTCGGTTGGAATCAGGAGCGGGAACAGGTAAAGAAATATAGTTGTGATGGGGAGATCCAAATGAATCTAAATGTATATACAAAGCGTGACGTGCACTACATAATCCGTACTGCAGAACCTGAAGACGCAAAAGAATTATCAGAAGTGCGGTGGCAAATTGACGGCGAAACTGAGAACCTTGACCGGGTTCAGGGGGAAGCCCATCTGAATGAGCACCGCTTCAGGCAGCTTATAATGGATGATTCGGAAAAAACGTGCAACCTCTTTTTGGTAGCTGAAGCGGGTGGTAAAATAGCCGGCTTTTCAAGATGCGAGGGAAGCTCTCTGCAGCGGCTGGCTCACCAGGCTGAGTTTGGTGTTGGCGTCTTACAGGAGTACTGGGGGCTCGGTATTGGAAAAAATCTTCTGAAAGAATCGATTGCCTGGGCTGAAGCAGCGGGACTGAAGAAACTGACTCTAAAGGTGCTTCAAACGAATGAAAAAGCAATTAAGCTCTATGAGGCATGCGGCTTTGGGGTGGAAGGTATCCTGAAAAATGATAAATTTCTCTCAGACGGCAAGTATTATCATACGGTTGTGATGGGAAGAATTTGGCCTTGATTCCGACATTTTGAGGCAGAAATTGCCGGGTGCGGCACGCCCTTTTTTTATAGGATGGAAATGAAAGGAAGAACTTGGATGGAATGGCTAAATCGAATGAATGCAGCGCTTGATTATATCGAGGAGAACCTTGATAAGGAGATTGATTACAAACTGCTTGCCAGGGAAGCATGCTGCTCCGAGTATCATTTTTCGAGAATGTTCTCTTCAATTGCCGGACATTCTCTCTCGGAATATATCAGGCGCAGAAGGATGACTCTCGCAGCTTTTGAGCTCCAGAGAGGGGAAGCCAAAGTGATTGATCTTGCCGTTAAATACGGTTATGGCTCTCCAGATGCCTTTACAAAAGCTTTTAAGAAATTACATGGCTTCAGCCCTACTCAGGCAAGGGAGGAAAGGGTTCAGCTAAAGGCTTTTCCAAGACTGTCCTTTCAACTTTCAATAAAAGGGGATACGGAAATGGACTACAGAATCGAACATCTTGACTTTGAATTAAGACTCGCAGGAAAAAGCAAGCCGGTAAAAACGAGCCGTGCATTTAAAACCATACCAGGCTTATGGAGTGCAGCAAAAAAGGACGGATTCATGCAGCAGCTGAAGGCCATGGCCTGGGAGGAGCCAAAATGCACGCTGGAAAGTCTGCTTGGCGTCTGCGGAAAAGAAGCAGCCATTATGGACGATGAATTTGACTATTTTATGGGCGTCAGATATGACGGTGAAGCGCCGGAAGGAACGGAGATTCTGACGATTCCGCCGAGCTCGTGGGCGGTCTTTCCGAATATTCCTGATGCATGGAAGCGTTTGTATTCAGAATGGGTGCCAACCTCAGGCTTTGACCTTGCCAGCCTGCCATGCATTGAATGCTACTACGGTCCGGGGCATAAGCCGAGGCATGAGTTATGGGTCCCGATTGTTGTAAATGATAGACAGGGGGAATGAGCACTTTGATTAAAAGAGTAGGCACGACCTATCTTCCGGTAGGAGATCCAAAAACAGCTTCCCAATGGTATCAGGAAAAATTGGGTGCCGTGGAGAAGTATCTCGACAATGAAAAGGCCATTTTGGATTTTGCAGGGCAAAGTTTTTTTCTTGTAAAGGCCATGCCGGGCGAGCGAACGGGATTCACTGCCTCTGACGGTCACAGGCATTTTTCAATGACCTTTGAAGTAGATGGCCTTGAAGCATTGGAAGCTTTGCGGAAAGACCTTTTATTGAAAGGTGCAGAGGCTGGTGAAATGGAAAATAGAGGACATGCAGGCCGCAATTTTGTTTTTCATGATCCGGACGGAAATGCATTTGACGTTTGGAGTGAGCTGAGTCCGAGCTATAGGGGGATATGAAGTGCCTGTTATCAGAAATATTCAGCTCTATGTACCAAACCGGGATTGGAACTGGGCCTTTGTAACCCAGACAAGGTGTATGGCGTTTCTGTACAGCCGCCTTTTGCCGAAGCTGAAAACGGAAGACTATAAAGGAATCCAGATTTTTTGCCTGGAAAATATGGAAGAGAAGCAGAAGATGGCCGTATATGAACATCTAATGTTTGACTATTTTCCGGTATTTTTAGTGACAGACGTTCGGAGATTTTTTGAATTGAGCGATGCAGACAAAAAGCGAGAAGCGGCAGCTATTGTCCATGAGGGTATGAAGATTGCAGCAGAAACATTGGATTGGGATGGAGCGGTTTTTGATGAGATTTTCCAGCAGATCAAAGACATGAATTACCAGAATATCTATCCCCTGGTGAAAAAAAGCAGTCCAAACCGGAAATATGTCTGCAGAATCATGTGTCATCATGAAGTGCACGGAATCGACGTATACATGGAGCTTGCCAAAAGGAATGGAAGAGTGATCAAAAGTGAGAAGCTTTTTTCGTCAGATTACACGGATGAACAGTCTCTCCTGCAGGCAGAATGGTCCCTGTTATGGAGGTTGAATCATAAAATTGAATTCGCTAATGATACATACCAGAATATATGGCGGCTTACATTCCTTGAAAAAGAAAAACCTGAAGAGCTGGTTTGGAGGATGCAGCGGGAGGGGTAGCTGCCTGCATCATGGTCATTCAAATTTTTATAAAGGAGATGTCTTGTTGTCTAAGAAATACTTTTCTATTTTATCTGCCTGTTTTCTCATACTAAGTGTTTTGCCGCTTGTGGCGGGGCTTACAAAGTGGGGAAATCCGCTTTATGAATGGGTGTTAACGATCAGTTTGTTTTTGCCTTTATCGTGCGCCCTGCTTGGTTTAATATTTGCGTTTGCAGGTGCTGGGGGCAAATTGAAAGGCAGTCTGATTATAATGAACGCTTTTGGAATCTCTCTTTCTGCTTTTATAGTGTTTATTGCATTTTTCGGTTTTAACCATCCGTAAACATTTTTCATAAGAATAATTCCTTTAAAGAATTTTGATTCCGCTTTTTTCTAAAGATGTGTGGAATAAACCATTCTTAATTTTAGGAGGACAAGAGTTGCTTGAACAAACCCATTCATTATCAGACGGAAGAAAAATAGGTTACTTGATTTACGGTGACAAAAACGGGGTTCCCCTTTTTTTGCTGCACGGGACACCGGGGTCAAGACTATGGTTTCTTGAAGATGATCATGCTGCAAAAAGTCTCGGTATCAAATTGATTGCAACGGATCGTCCGGGGTACGGACTTTCTGACAAGATGCCAGGCCGCTCCATTCTGGATTATTCAAATGACCTAAAAGAGCTTGCTGAATTTCTTGGACATGATACGTTTTCTGTTCTCGGTGTTTCAGGAGGAGGTGCATATGCTGCAGGCGCTGCGTACAAATTTCCTGAGAAGGTGACTCAGTGCATTCTGCTTTCATCAGCGACGCCTTTTCCAGAGGGAAAGCCGCCAAAATCCATGTCAAAAGAAAACAGGCTTGCCTTTATTCTAGCCAGCCGGGTTCCATGGCTGATTAAACTTGCCAATCGCTCTCAGAAAAAAATGATTGACTCCAAGCCGGAGGCGTTCAAAAAACAGCTGAAAAAAGGAGGCAGTCATTTAACAGACTGGGATAATCAAATTTTGCTTAATGATGAAATTCTTGATCAGACAATTGAGCATTTAAAGGAAGCTTACAGGCAAGGAGTAAATGAAGTAATTGAGGAGTCGGTACTTCTCACAAAGGAATGGGGATTTCCATTAGAAAAAATAAGAGTGCCTGTCACCATCTGGCATGGTGAAAAGGATACTCTGTCTCCTGTGGACCAAGTAAGGCTGATGGAGGAGAAACTAAACTCCGCTGAGACTCATTATATACCTGAAGCAGGTCATTTTTTATCGGAATACGATCATATGTGGGAACGAATTTTGAATGATTTTGCTCGGAAAGCTTTTTGGGAAAGGAAAATTTCATACTAAACGGCAAAGGACAAGGAACCGATAGAATCTGGTTCCTTGTCCTTTTTCACAAAAACACCACCAACAAAATGGATACCGCATTAACCACCCCATGAATAATAACCGCAGGCCAGATAGAATGTGTCTTCTCATAAGCCCATGCAAAGACAATTCCATCAAGAAAATTGATTGGCATGGCATTTGTCACAGGGTAATGAGCAGCGGTAAAAATCAGTGAAGAAAGCAGGATTCCCGCCCCGACACCAAGCCTTGTCCGCAGCCACCTGTATAAGAATCCCCGATAGAAGATTTCTTCGTACAGAGGCGATATAACTGCAGCGCTGACAAGCGCGAGAAGGATGGCAGAAGGAGCGATATCTCCAGTAAGCGTATCCGTCTTGCTGTTCTCATAGCTGACGCCGAAAAAACTGACGGCAGCCATTACGGCTGCACCTGCGGCAAGTAAAAACAGCACGCACAAGATGATGATTCCCCAGTCTTTTTTAAGAAAGGGACGCACTCCGACAGCAAGACAAGTTTCATTATGTGGCTTAAGCGCTAAAAAATAGACTCCTGTTAATAGAATGAGAGCAATGGTGGCACCAGTCAGTGTACCGGCGTATAAGGAATTGCCCAGCCATTGATCATATAAGGGCTGCATAGTGCCTTTTACTAGAAATATGACCAAACCAAATTCAAGCAGCATCAGAAGCAGAAATGTCTTTCCATTCCAAGGATCCTTTCTCTTCCAATCTGCGATTTTTCCATTTACCATATTCATCTGTCTCCTTCATAACTGTGATATACTTCCAGTATAAAAGGTGACGCAGCGTCACAATCAAGAGGTTTCGGAGGGAATTATGAAACGATGGACCACCGGTGAGGTTTCAAAAGAACATGCTGTATCTGTAAGAACTCTCCGCTATTACGATCAAATCGGCCTATTAAAGCCGAGCTGTAAGCAGGATAATGGAAGAAGGCATTATTCAGAGCAGGATCTTATGACGCTTGAGAAGATTCTGCTCCTAAAATCGCTGTCGCTGTCGCTTGATGACATTAGAATGATGATGGATAAGCTGTCATTCCGGGATATTCTGATTGCGCACCATCAGCATCTGCAGGAACAATTGGCCACGCTTGAGACAAGCATCAAAAATACGACTTCTCTGATTAATATGTATGACTTTGAAGGCAGCCTTTCCTGGGAGCGCGTATCGAAGCTTGTAAAATCCTCTAAAACAGTGAAGAAACAGTGGGTTGACTATTTTGCTGAAGATGAAAAGGAGTTTCTGAAAAAAAATCTCCCGGATCTTGGTGACAGCGGCAAACAAACGCAGCACTACCTTTCCCTTTTGCGGAGAATCGAATGGTGCATCAGCAGGGATATTTCTCCTGAAAGCGATGCGGGTATGGAGATTGGTCTTCAGCTGCTTGAAGCAGGGAGGGAAACGTTTGGAGAAGATGAGGAACTGATGGAGAAGTTTTGGGAGGTGCGGAAAAAGCCCTCAGAAGAATCCGGCCTTTACCCTGTCTCAGAAGGTGTACTCCTGTTTGCAGAAAAGTGTCTGGTATATGCGGCAGGCAGTGATGTAAACTCCGGGCAATGAGCGTATAAAACACTCATTGGCCGGGTTCTTTTTACTTTCTGGCGATCAATTCAGCGATTGTCATGTTGAAAATCGCGGATATAATAGAAATTTGATCTCTTGTGAGCTGTTTTTTCCCTCTTTCAATTGCAATAAGGGCGCTGATTGAAATACCGAGAGCGTGGGCGAGATAGCCTATTGGGATTCCTAATTCCTCTCTCAGCTTCCTCAGTTTAGATCCTTTAATCATAAACACCAGTCCTTTTTACTATCCTCTAGATATATCATCGGTCTTAGGTCATTTAATTTAAAGTTTGAATGTGTTTAGTTGATTGAAGGGAGCTCTGACTATTTAAATCAAGCAACTATGAAAAGGAGAATAAAATTTGAAAGCGAAAGTAAGCTATGACAACGATGCAGACATGGGCTATATTTATCTGCAGGCAAACAAGGAAACCAGTATTGTTGTAACAGAAGAGCTTGAAGTGAATGCTTTAATATCATTGGATATAGACAAGAAAAAAACAATAGAAGGAATTGAATTAGCAGGAGATGAAGCAGCGGCGTTAAGGGAGATGCTTTATAAGGGAGAAACTTATACGAAAACAGACCATCCTTATTCAGAAACCGGGCATGGCTTTTCACTGCGGATCAGCGAAAAAGCAGTCAAGAGCAAGTATCGGGTATCGGGAATTACGCTTTGTTTCTTAGATGAGGAATATAAAGGGTTTGTTGGATTTGATTTGGATGTTCCTGAAGAGTAATCTTTTAAAAATGAAATTTAACTTTTTAAGCACATTAAAAAACCACCTAATAAGTCCGAAAATGGACTTTGCAGGTGGCTTTCACTTTATTATCAGCTTATTGAATCATGGACGCTCAAGAACCCTTACAAGCATCTCGTGCACAACCTCATGATCACGCACATCATACAGCCTGTATTCCTCACCAGGAAGAGTGTACCACTCCGCGGCCCCGGCGTATGTAATAGCGAGATTCAGTACGCCGTCTTCATCGCAGGCAGTGACAAGTTCAAGCTCGCCGCTGATGACGCCGACTTCTGTGGTCATGACACCGTGGGTTGCGGTAAAAACAGTTGATTTCTTATCCATGCTGCCACCTCCGTCATTTGCTTAGATTATAGCATAAACGAGCAGCCGTGTTTGGCTGCTCGTTTTTTTAGTTATACATTAGTAAGAACAGCTATTGAGCATGCTTTGAAGCGCGGTCTTCTCTGATGACTGAAGGCTTAGTCCCCATTTGTATTTCGTACTGATCCACCATTTCGAGTATCCGCATGCTGCACCAGCGCGGGGAGGCTGCCACGTAGATGGGTCCTGGTCACCTTTGGAGCGGTTTGTGCTGGCGCTGACTGCAATCAGCTGAGGACCGCTTAAATCGTTTGCAAAGTCTTCGCGTTTGTCTGTTGTCCAGCTGCTTGCGCCTGAACGCCACGCTTCAGCAAGAGGGACGACATGATCGATGTCAAGGTCCGATGGGTCATAGAACGTCACACCATCATAGTAACTGTACCACTTTCCTGAAGTCACAGGACAAGTGCCGCTGTAGTAGTCAGCGTCACGCTTAAGCACAACCTGACGGGTGTCACAGCCGCTCCCTTGGCTGATCCAATGGGGAAATAAATCACGAGAGTAGCCGGTCATGGAACCTTCTGTCTTGACTGTCAAAGCATTAAGCTGGGTCTGTGCCGTGGACTTTGACGGAGTGCCTGGCGGCGTAGCATGGGTTTCCGGCAGAAATAAAGTGAATGAGAGTAGCAGTGCAAAAACAGATAATGAAGCTTTTTTCAGCATGTAGATGCCTCCTGTATGTAATTTTTATATGAATCTCATAACTTATAGTCAGTGAGATTAATAGACAGCATAATGAAAAAAGAGGGCGAAAGAGATGGGAATTTGTTTCTCTACTTGAAATGATAGTATGAAAAGAGAGATTTCTACAAGTTAATCAAATGTAAACTTCTTAACATTTATGCATGAATTTTCGCTGGTTTTAAGTCCGAAAGAATGAGAAAAGCAAACGGTGTTTTAAAGACTGAGGCTATTTGTCATGGGGGATTTTCATTAAAGGTAAGAAAAAGGCATCAAAACCCTTCACGCTTATTATTTACAAAAAGGTATAAAAATGAGTACATTGAAGGAGATGCTGTTTTAAATTTTTACAATTAATGGTTGGGTTTCAAGCTGAAAGGAAGCGAATGAAGTAAAAATGAGCGGTTTAGAGATTTGACTTTCAAGTGGTTTTATGAGTCTTATTAAAGGGTAGTTCAGAATATTGAACACAGGAGGGATTTATGTGTTAAAAGATAAGTTAAAGAAACTTTTGAAAGATCCGAAGGTGCAGAAAGCAGTTAAAGAACAAGTCGTTCCAATGGTGAAAAAACAGATTGAAAAGAGAAAAGGTAAAAAGTGAATGTTCGCTTTGAGGTAAGCTTACCGGCCGAAGGTAAGCTTTTTTGTTTTGAACTTTTGATCTTAGTCACAAAATTGATGAAATTTATTTCTTGAAGATTTTCCATTTTGAATATATGATACTAATCATAACCATAACGTGACGGTTTTACCTTAGACGATTGAAAGAATTGCGTTTGTAATTGAATATTTAGAGTGCGTAACGTTATGCTTTTCAAAAGTTTAACTAACATGAATGGGGGAAACCGCATTGGGAAAATGGGATTGCGCATCGGCCAGGTTGCTAAGCTGAGTGGATTATCCGTCAGAACCATTGATTATTATACCCGCTGCAGGCTGCTTCAAGTGGAGAGAAGTTCATCCAATTACCGGCTATATTCAGATGATGTTCTTGAAACCCTGAAAAAAATAAGCATCTTAAAACAGCAGCGGCTGACAATAGCTGAAATTCGAAAAGAACTTTTTTTAGAGAAAAAAACCGAAATTGGGAATCGTAAGAGTGATGATACCAATTGCAGAATTCGTCTTCAGCGGAAAATCTCCAGACTGAACCAGGTCCTGGAAAGTGCTTCAGAGGAAGAAAGAAACATTGTATATAAAGAGCTTGAAGACAGAATCTCAGGCATAATGGCGAGACTGAAAAACCGTTAGCTGTATTAATTGGAGGTGAATCCCTCACATTTGAGGGAAGATATTGGACATTATTACGATTATGAATTTGTTTTTGCTGGTTTTGCTGATTGCAGCTACCGCCTTTTTCGTTGCAGCAGAATTTGCGGTTGTTAAGATCCGCATGTCAAGAATCGATCAATTAATTGCAGAAGGCAGTAAAAAAGCGGTTGTTGCCAAAAAGGTGGCACATGATCTTGACTATTATTTGTCAGCCTGTCAGCTTGGAATTACAGTGACGGCTCTTGGTCTAGGTGCACTTGGTAAGCCCGCAGTTGAAGGACTTTTATATCCTGTCTTTGATTTGCTGAATGTTTCAGAATCGACTGCTTCCATTGCTTCTTATGCAATTGCTTTTCTTTTGGTAACATTCCTGCACGTTGTTGTCGGTGAAATGGCTCCTAAGACACTTGCCATTCAATTCTCAGAAAAAGCGACCATGCTCCTGTCTGCACCACTGTATTGGTTTGGAAAAGTAATGTATCCCTTTATTTGGGCATTAAACGGCACTTCCCGTGTCCTTTTAAGTGCATTTGGAGTGAAGCCGGCCGGTCATGAGCAGGCCTATTCGGAAGAAGAGCTGAAAATCATCATGGCTCAAAGCTTCCAGGGCGGGGAGCTAGATGAGACAGAGCTTGAATATATGGAGAATGTCTTTTCTTTTGATGAGCGAGTTGCAAAGGATATTATGGTTCCAAGAACTGATATTGTCGTACTTGATAAAGACATGCAGCGAGCTGAAATTATTGAAATTCTAGATGAGCACAACTACTCAAGATATCCTGTAGTAGAGAATAACGACAAGGATAGAGTTGTCGGAATGGTCAATGTGAAGAAAATGCTGAACCATCTTGCAGCCGGCAGAAATTATCAGCTTCAGCAGTGCGTCCGCGATATTCCGATTGTAATGGAAGGAACGAAGATTCAGGATGTGCTTTTGAAAATGCAGCAGGAACGGGTACACATGGCACTTGTCATTGATGAGTACGGCGGAACCTCAGGGATCCTGACTATGGAGGATGTGCTTGAGGAAATTGTCGGTGAAATCCGTGATGAGTTTGACGAAGATGAAATGGCTGATATGATCCAGACAAATGAAAGTACGTATGTCATTAACGGAAGAGTTCTTCTCGTGGAACTGGAAGACCGTTTCGGGCTAGTTTTCAATGATGTTGAGGATATTGACACGATTGGCGGATGGATTCAGCATCAGAAACTTGAAACCGTTCAGGAAGGCGATCAGATTAAACAGGACGATCATCTGTGGACCGTTCTTAAAATGGAGAACTTCCAGATTAAGCAGGTTGAGTTGCAGCAATATGCGCTTCGCGATCAGCAGGACAGAAGCGATATGTTGGAGGTGAACCCCTCACGCGGGGGAACAAATTGGACGGAATAATTGTATTAAACCTATTTTTAGTTGCCGTATTTATCGGATTAACGGCGTTTTTCGTCGGTGCTGAGTTTGCTATTCTCAAAGTGAGAATGTCAAGAATTGACCAGCTGATTGCAGAAGGAAATAAAAAAGCGATTTTGGCAAAAAAGGTTGCACAGGACTTAGACTATTATCTGTCAGCCTGCCAGCTTGGAATTACGATTACAGCACTTGTACTTGGAGCTTTGGGAGAACCGACTGTAGAAAGAATGCTGCACCCGGTTTTTGAAAGGTTTGATGTGCCTGAAGCCGTTTCAACAGTGCTTTCATATGCCATTGCATTATCTCTTGTTACTTTTTTGCACGTTGTTCTGGGGGAGCTCGCTCCAAAGACGCTTGCGATTCAGTTCGCGGAAAAAATGACCTTGCTGCTTGCCCCTGGTCTATACTGGTTCGGTAAAGTAATGAACCCCTTTATAAGCATTCTCAACGGTGCAGCGCAGTTTCTTCTCCGCATACTGGGTGTTAAGCCTGCCGGGCATGATACTGTGCATTCGGAAGAAGAGCTGAAAATGATTGTGACACAAAGCTATGAAAGCGGAGAAATCAATCAGACCGAACTTGCTTATTTAAAGAACATTTTTGCTTTTGATGAGCGGTTTTTAAAAGACGTGATGATTCCGGCAGCGAAAATTGCTGTGGTTAATCCGAATGAGCAGTTGCCGGGACTTGTTCAATTGCATGACAAACATGATTATACCCGTTATCCGGTGGCGGAAAATGGAAACATGGACCGGATTACAGGATTTGTCAACACGAAAGAAATCCTAACAAGTGCAGCTGCCGGAAGAGAAGTAAAGCTCGAGGATTACATTCACGAAATGCCACGCTTTTCAGAGCATGCTCTGTTAAAAGAAGTTCTGTTAAAAATGCAGGAAACACATGTGCACATGGCGATTGTAACAAATAAGCAGGGGAAAACTGCCGGCCTTGTCACCATGGAAGATATCCTTGAGGAAATTGTCGGGGAGATTCGCGATGAACACAAGGGCGGACTAGCTGCAACATAATAAAAATGAGGCTGGGACATAACTAGCTTCGAATAATGAAAAAGGCGAATTTGAGCTTGCTCAAATTCGCCTTTTTCTGTTTTATGAAGGAAGTCATTCTGCTACCTTAATGGTTGGCAGTGAATTTTCTTAGATTCACTGCCATTAACGCGAGGCCCATTTCGTTTTCGACCTTCGATTTTCCTCGTACAGAAAATCGAACGAAACGCAAATTAGCCTTCAAGAATCCAAAAACTGGTTCCACATCGATTTTGCGTCTTCGATAGATGGCACCTGTTTTTTCCTCTGAAAGCTTCTCTTTTACATATTCTTTTTGCTTCTCCCATTCCTCATTCAACATGAGTCTTCGATTGTTTTCTTCTTTCGCTTTTGTACACGATGAACGAAATGGACATCCTGAACAGTCTTCACACTCATACACTTTGTAGTTCCGTTGAAAACCTGTTCGGTCTTGACGGGTAGATGAAAAGCGGAATGTCAGCTGTTTTTGATTTGGGCAGGTGTAGCTGTCGGATTCTTTATCATAGGCCCAGTTGTCCGGATGAAGAATGTTCTGTTTGTGCTTCTTCTTTTGTTCTTTCAAATACATGTTATATGTAATCAGAGCTTCGCGGTTTCGATTCGAGAGGATATCATGGTAATTTTGTTCACTTCCATACCCTGCATCTGCGACGATGTGATTCGGCAGCTCGAAGTAATTCTTCTCCATCTCATCTAAAAAGGGAATCAGTGTACGTGTATCGGTGGGATTCCAGAATAGACTGTAGGCAAGTGTATATTGGGCTTCGGTTGCGATCTGCACGTTGTAACCGGCTTTTAGCTGTCCGTTTTGCATATAATCTTCTTTCATTCGCATGAATGTCGCATCCGGATCTGTTTTTGAATAACTATTCCGTTTTCCTAAGATCTCAAGGTCCCGTTGGTATTTCTGTTTGCGCAAAATAAAGTCCAGCAACTGCTTTCGCACTTGTTTCGGGTATTTGCGCTCCGTTCGTAACGCTTTCCGTTCTGAAACATCTGTTGAAGCTTCGATTTGTTTATGTTTATCATACTCGGTTACGACATCGTCTACTTTTTCAGCCATTTGGGTGAGTTCTTTCAGTGATAACTGTTCATCACTTTCACGTTTCATCTCAGGGATGATCTCGTTTTCCAACAGCTCATTGTATAACTGGTTTGATCTTTCCACGAGACTTTGTTGGTATTTTTCAACGGATTTCTTCCAGACGAAGGTAAACTTATTTGCGTTCGCCTCAATCTTCGTACCATCAATAAAAATGGCCTCTTGATCAATCAGTTTTTCTTCAATCAATTGGCATCGAAATTGCACAAAACACTGGCGGATTAACTCTTTTACGTCGGATTGAACACGGAAACGGTTAATCGTGCGGTAACTGGGCTCGTATCCTTGTGCCAGCCACATCATGCGAAGGCTGTCTTTTCTTGCGACCTGAGAACACAGATTGCGTATAGGCACATAAGATAATTTTCAGCATCATGCGTGGATGATAGGAAGGACAGCCTTCCTTTCGAAGAAAGGATTCAAAGGCTTCAGGAGGAATGCTTTCAACTAAGTGGTGGACATGAAACGCAATATCATTATCTTGTAATTTCACTTCCAAATCTAAAGGCAAAACTAATTGATTCATGATATAATCTTTAAACATAAGGACCCTTCTTCCCGATGAAATTTTGTGTGGTAACTTTATTTTATCAGAAGTGGTCCTTATTTTAATTCCCAAACATAATAAAAGCCGGTGACATTTTACTCGTCGTAAAATGTCACCGGCTTTTTCAGTTCAGAGGAGGGTTTTGTCCCAGCCTCATTTTATGTGCAATCATCTTAAATGGATGAATGACCTTCTGCTGCTTCAAGCAGCAAGTCGGCAATGTGAACGGCTCTCACTTTGTCAGACAGCCCTTCACGCTCGATGCCGAGTTTCATTTGGAGCAGGCAGCCGGGGTTGGCGGTAACGATGGTTACTGCACCGGTTGCTTTGGCGTTCTTCATTTTAGTGTCCAGAATCTGCATGGACATCTCCGATTCTACGATGTTGTAGATGCCCGCAGATCCGCAGCAGCTGTCCGCGTTTTTCATTTCGCGGTAGTCAATGTTGGCGATGGCCTTAAGCAGCCTGCGCGGTTCGCTTGATGTTTTCATGACATTCCGCAAGTGGCATGAATCCTGATAGGTGACCACCTGATGCGGGAGCTTCAGTTTCATTTTGTGAAATTCAAGTTCTGCCAGAATGCTTGTAAAGTCCTTCAATTTGCCGGAAAAGTCTTTTGCGCGTTCTGACCATTCTGCGTCGTCTTTCAGCAGGTGGTCATAGTCGATTAAAAAGGCGCCGCAGCCACCTGCATTTGTGATGATGTAGTCAACTTGAAGGTCTTCAAAGGCTTTGATATTCCGCTTTGCAAGGTCTTTGGCCGAGTCTTTTTCTCCGCTGTGGCCATGCAGTGCCCCGCAGCAGGCCTGATTTTCCGGGATGACAATTTCACAGCCCGAGAGCTGGAGAAGCTTCATGGTGGCGTCATTTGTTTTCATAAACATTGTGTCCATGAGACAGCCTGAGAAAAAGGCGACGCGCTTTCGTTTTTCCGGTTTGGCAGGAAGGTACGTTGGCCGGTTTTTCATTTCTTTTCGTGTTGGAATTTCCGGGAGCACTTTTTCCATTGAAGACAGACTGTCGGGCAGGATTTTCATCATTCCGGTAGAGCGAACGGCTTTCTGCAGACCTGAACGCTGATAAAATCCGATTAATCCAGTTAACGTACGCATGCGATCCTGATGAGGGAAAAGGCCGTCAAATACGGCTTTGCGGACTGTCCGCACAGGCAGCGAGTGTTTTTTATTCTGGTTAATGATGTCCCGCGCCTCTTCAAGCAAGTGACCATAATTGACTCCTGACGGACAGACCGGCTCGCATGCTCTGCACCCGAGGCACATGTTCAGTGATTTTTCAACGTCTTCATCAGGCTCGATCAGGCCATCCACTACTGCTTTCATCAGGGCAATCCGTCCTCTTGGGGAATGGGATTCCTGAAAGCCGGACTCGATATAGGTCGGACAGCTCGGCAGACAGAATCCGCAGCGCATGCAGTTCAGAAGCTCATCCTCATCCATCCGCTCCTGAAACTGCTGCTGGATCGTTTCGCGCTCTTTTACCGTTGTCATTTTGAAACCACCACCCGTTTTCTTGAGTCTTTTGCAAACATTTTTCCCGGGTTCATAATGTTATTTGGATCAAAGGAGTGTTTAATGGCTTTCATCGCGGCAATTCCTTCTTTTCCGGCCTTCAGTTCAAGGTAAGGAGCTTTCATGACCCCGACTCCGTGTTCTCCTGTGATTGTCCCGCCGAGTTCAATGGCTTTGATGAAAATTTCTTCAAACGCTTTTTCCACACGTTCAATTTCTTCATGATTCCTTACATCGGTTAAGCAGGTAGGATGGAGGTTACCGTCACCTGCATGACCGAATGTGCAGATGTTCAGATTGTATTTTTTAGCAATTTCACTTGTGGCCACGACCATTTTGGCGATTTCCGAGCGGGGGACGGTTGCATCCTCAAGGATCGTTGTCGGCTTCAGCCGTGCAAGAGCGGATAGGGCAGATCGGCGGGCTGTCCGGAGTCCGTCTGCTTCTTCTTCTGATTCCGCGACTCTTACAGATACGGCATGTTCTTCTTCGCAAATGGCAGCCATTTTCAGCATATCTCTTTTCACGACATCAATAGGACCGTCCTGCTCGATTAAAAGGACGGCTTTTACGTCAGTAGGCAGTCCGATTTTCGCAAAGTCTTCCACAACTTTTAAAGTGGGCTGATCAAGGAATTCAAGCGTTGTCGGAATGATTTTATTTGCGATGATTTTGGAAACGGATTTTGCGGCCGCTTCCAAATCCTGATAGAGGGCGAGCATCGTCATTTTATCCTCAGGCATCGGAATGAGCTTGAGAATGGCTTTTGTGACAATGCCAAGCGTTCCTTCCGATCCGACGAAAAGACGTGTCAAGTCATAGCCCGCGACATCCTTCGCAAGCTTTCCGCCAGTTTTGATGATGTCGCCGTTTGCCAGGACGATTTCGAGTCCCATGACATAATCACGTGTTACGCCATACTTGAGACCGCGCAGGCCTCCGGAGTTTTCATTGATATTTCCGCCGATAGTCGAGATTTTCATCGAGCTTGGGTCTGGGGGATAGAACAGACCCTTTTCCTCGACGGCATGGATAAGATCCAGGGTAATGACACCGGGCTCTACAGTAGCCGTAAGGTTTTCTTCGTCGATCTCAAGAATCCGGTTCATATGTTTAAAAAGCAGGACAATTCCGCCTTCGGTCGGGCACGTTCCCGCACAAAGGTTGGTTCCTGAGCCCCTCGGGACAATGGGAATGCTGTGTTCATTGCAAAGTTTAACGATTTCCGCCGTTTCCTGAGTATTTCTTGGAGCAATCACAGCGTCTGGAAGGGATTGAAACTGGGGGGTGGCATCGTAGGAATAGACGAGTCGGCCTGCTTTGGAATCATCGTAGTTTTCTGCTCCGGCAATAGCCTGAAGCCTAGTTTTTATCTGTTCGGGTATCATAAAACAGTCCTCCTCTATAAATGAACGAATAAGTACCTTTATCATAAAAAAGAGAAAGAGGATTAACTATGGTTAATCCTCCAAATATTTGCGGCTTTTTTATTCTTTTTTTGGCTGTTCATCTAAAAAGAGAAGAGCGAGATATAAGATTGTCATGTCATGTGTATGGCGGGGATTCAATCCTGTAAGTTCCTCGATCCGTTTCATCCTGTAGTGAAGGGTATTGATGTGAATATGAAGAACGTCGGCTGCAGCCTTGAAGGATTGATTTTGCCGTATGAATGTTTGAAGTGTATCGATAAGTTCTCTCTCACGTTCCATTGAATGGATTGTTCTTCTGACAAAGTCTTTTTTTGTTTCCTTTTTAATATCTTTGAGAAGCATTTCCAGGCGCAGGTCATCATCAAACACAATCTCTTTTGTTTTTTTGGCTGTGTTTAAAGCACGGTCTGCCTGCTGAAACGAGAGGTGAACATGCTGAGGGGATGCAGGCTGTCCTATTCCGATTGACAAATCGAGCCCGTACCGGTTTTTGAGGTAATCACGGATTTGTCCGGCGAAATGGTGTATCCGCTCTTTTTTCTTAATTCCCGAAAGGAGAATGACGAACCGGTCGTTTCCCCATCGGACAAAGACATCAGCTGTTTCACGTGTGAAAGTCTGCATAAGATCATTCAAAGTTTGTTGGCTGATCAGTCCTTCTATTTCGCTTGAGCAGTGACCGATAAGAACCTGTCTTTCCAGCGTCAGATCGACCCCGAGCAATTCCGCCTGGCTGATAAATTCCTCTGTCCAGTCTGACTTTTGAACCCAGTCAAAGACGAAAGCTTCAAGTGCACGCGCACGCCACTCAACCTGCTCGGAATAGTAGCGTTCATTCATCAAAAGCTCCGTCATTCTTCTCAGGATTTCCCCGTATGATGATACTCGTTCGGGATTACCTGTAATGCCGATGACACCGGCAATCTGATGCTGGAAAAAGACAGGAAGATTGATGCCTGCTTTCACACCTTTGAGTGTTTTTTGATCTTCTTCCGTTATCACCCGCATGATTTTTTCCTGTATACAGATGAGCGCACCCTCATGAAAAGTACCGACTCTGCTTTTATCCGTGCTGGCAATGATTGTACCGGTCGTATCGGCAACGATTAATTCCTCATGAATAAGATGATTCATTTCTGAAATGATGCTTTCTGCGAGTGCGGGTTTGATCATATTGAATCCTCCGGATCTGTTTGTATCATTAGTTTAGCATGTGTGCAGAACGTTTTTAAATAAGACATGCTTTTTCATAAAAAAACAGCCCTCACAAGAGAGCTGTTCCAATAATTATTAGAAGTGGCTGAACGGACTTGGCTGCAGTCTGATGGAAGCTGTTGAAATTTCTCCTGCTGTCACGGTGATGACGGTAGTGTCTGTAACGAAGCCTGCTGCAATGGTGACAAGTGAGTACGTGCCAGGGAGAAGATCCGGGATGATAAAGTTGCCGTTTGCATCTGTAAAGCCTGTTGCGACGACTTCTCCCTGTTCATTTCTTACTTCTATCAGGGCTCCTGCTACCGGTGCCTGTGTGAAAGCATTTCGCACCTGGCCGCTGATTGATCCAAAAGCAGTCCGTCTGATAAGAGCAAAGTCAGCGTCAAGGATGGATTCACTTTCTCCAAGTGTCAGAAGTCGCTGAGCCTGCTGGTATCCTTCGGCTGCAGCAAAGACTGTGTACTCATCAGGTGAGAGTCCTTCAAAGAAGTACTGGCCGTTTACATCTGTAAAGACGAACGTTACTAGCTCACCCTGGCTGTTGGTGATGTCGACTCTTGTGCCCCCAATTGGCGCACCGGTATCAAAGTCTGTAATTCTTCCTGCGATGACTCCGCTCCGTGTCTGCGCAAGGCCGAGCTGGAAGTCCTGTACGGTTGTTTCTCCGGCAGTGAGCAGGACAGAAGCAGATTCTGAAACATAGCCGGGTGCTGAAGCTGTTGCTGTGAATGTTCCCTGCGGCAATCCCTGGATCACATATTGACCTTTCTCATCTGTGAGGCCAAAGGCGATGGAAAGTCCATTTGAATTAAACACTTCGACTAATGCTCCGATGATCGGAAGGGCAGTCAATTCGTTTGTTACCGTACCTGTCAAAGCGGATGGATTTGCGGCAAGCGCAAAATTGACAATGGCTGCATCTCCCGGGTTTAAGACGGCGGTTTGTGACTGCGCCTGGAAGTTTACATTCAGTGCAATAACCTGATACGTTCCAGGTGAAAGATTTGGAACAAGATAGGCTCCGCTGTCATCTGTCTGGGTTGTCGCTACTGTTGCGCCTGTTGAGTCGATGACCCTGATTCTCGTATCAGGCAGCGGCGCGCCGGTTCCTTGATTCGTAACCGCTCCCTGGATGGATGCCGTCTGCTGCAGGAGACGGAAGCCCACTGTGACCGTTTGACCTGTAAAGACGGTAGCAGTGAGCGTTTGCGCACCGTAGCCTGAAGCTGTGGCCACGATGGAAATCTGTCCTTCTGTCACCCCTGGAATTTCAAAGAATCCGTTTTGGTCGGTTAAAACAGTTGCAAAGATTGGTCCCGATGGACTTTGATAGCGAATCGTTACGGCAGCTCCCTGGATCGGTGATCTCGTTTGAGCATTTAAAACTGTGCCGTTTACCGTTCCGAATGCCCCGTTCAGCTGAACGTTCAGCTGTGTCGTCTGACCGGCTGCAATAACAGCACCTGCAGCCAATCGTTCAAAGCCTGCTGCGGTGAAGACTGCCCTGTACGTTCCAGGTGTCAGACCATCAATCCGGTAAGAACCAGTGTTATCTGTCAAAACACTTGCGACAAGACCATTCGTAATGTCGAAAATTTGAACGGCAGCGCCTGGTAATGGCAGGGAATTACGGTCGCTTACTACTCCTGTCAAAAAGCCCGGGTTCGCACTGAGAGACAGAGTTGTTTGAGCAGTGGTACTGGCCACAAGGATGACAGATTTAGAATCAGTGCCAAAATTAGAAGCGGTCGCTGTTAAGATAACGGTGCCCGGCTGCAGATTAGAGATGGTGAATGAACCGTCAGCAGCACTTGTTGAAATGGCCAGGACCTGGCCGTCAACGGTTGTTGCTGTTACAATAGCGCCTTGAATCGGATCACCTGTTGCTGCATTATTGACAATTCCTGCAATTGAAGCCGGTCCGGTCTGCAGCAGCAGCGTAACATTTGACGTTTCATCCGGGATGACAACTGCCCCAATAATTCCCGTCACGAATCCGCTGGCAGATGCCGTAATGACATAGTTGCCTGGCGCCACCTGCGGGAAGGCGAAACTCCCATTTGAATGCGTATTCGTTGTAAAGACGAGGATGCCATTTTCATCAAACAGAGACACTGCAACAGACGCAGTCGTAATCGGCTGAGCAAGGTTATTCAGGACAACTCCTGTTATCGAACCAAAAATGCCCGAGAGTGCAACGTTTGTTGTAGTAGTAGGATCTGACTGGACAATCGCTCCAACCGTTCGCGTTTCAAACCCTTGAGCTGTAACCGTTACAGTATAGGAGCCCGGAGGAAGGCTTCCGGCTGTGTAATTTCCGTCAGTATCGGTAACTACTGTGGCAACAACCACACCGCCGGCTCCGATGATTCGGACGGTCACAACTGCTCCTGTAATTGGATTGCCAAATACATCTGTAACGCTTCCGGAAATGCTGCCGGGATTAGCGGAAAGAGAAAAGTTAACATTTGTCCGCTGCTCTCCCGCTGAGAGACTGATTCCGGAAAGCGCAGTCTGATAGCCTTCGGCTGAAACGACGAGTTTAAAGCTGCCTGTCGGGATGTTTCCAATGGCATACGTCCCGTCAGCTCCGGTTACGGCAAATCCAACAAGTGTCTCATTCTGGTCAAGAATTCGCACAGATGCATTATTAATCGGTGATCCAAAGGCATCTGTCACCTGACCGGAAATGGAAGCAGGGTTAGGCTGAAGCAGAATATTTGCCTGCACCTGCTGATTTGCAGCGACTGTGGCCCCAATTGATGAGCTCGCGTAATTAAATTCCGAAGCTGTAACCAGATAGCTGCCTGGCTGGATTCCGCTAAAGGTGTATGAGCCCTGCTGATCAGTGACAGTAAACGCGATCGGAGTCAGACTTTGACTTTGGAACAGCTGCACAATGGCTCCGGGAACCGGCTGAGTAGTAACAGCATCCCTTACAATACCCGTAATTGACCCGGGACTTGCCTGCAGGGTGAAGTTCACTGTCGCGGTCTGACCAGGCAGAACCTCAAATCCAGCTGATGATGACTGGAAGTTTTGCTGAAGAACAGACAGTGTGTAGCTTCCCGCTGTAAAGCCGGTAATAGAGTAATTGCCGTCTGTATCTGTTTGAACTCTTCGGATCAATCCTCCCTGAAGGCTGAATAGCTGAACAAGAGCACCTGAAATCCCAAAGCCTGCCTCATAGGTTACTTGACCTTGTACTGTACCTGGCTGAGGGGACAGAACGGCACTGACGAATTCCGTTTCACCAGGGTCAATCGTTTCGCTGGCAATTTGAGAACCAAAAGACGGAGCACCGCTGAAAATAACACTGTAAGCACCCGGTGCAAGGCCTGTGACCTGATAAAACCCATTGCTGTCGGTCAGTGTTGTCGCAATGATTGGACCGGCAGGACTGAGAGCGCGAACGATAACACTTACACTCGGGATTGCAGCGCCGCCCACAGCATTTGTGGCAAATCCCTGAATGATGCCGGGGTTCGGTGTCAGGTCAATGGCAAGAACTGTATCTGAGCCTGCGGTAATGGTAAAGCCTCTAAACTCACTGCCAAAATCCTGCGCGTTAATAACGGCTGTATACTGGCCCGGGGAAAGGGCAGGGACCGTGAAATTCCCCCGTGCATCGGACACGACTGTCAAGATGAGTGTACGATTTTCATCAAATAACTGGATGACAGCTCCTGCAATCGGTGCCAGGTCTTGTGCACTTGTTACTTGCCCTAAAAGGCGCCCAGTGAGCTGAGACAAGGCAAGCGAAGTAGTTGTCGTTTCTCCCGCCGTCAGGATGATGGACGTTGTGGCGTTTCCATACCCCGGTGCCTGTGCTGTCAGGAGGAAAGTACCTGAAGGCAGGTTCGGGAACGTGAATGCCCCCTGATCTCCGCTGAATCCTGTCGCAATAATGACACCATTTGTTCTTGTGATGAGTATTGAAGCACCTGAAATTCCAAGTCCTGTGCTGCTGTCAGAAACGGTTCCTGTTAATGCGGCAGGCAGATTTGTCAGAGTAACGGACGTTGCTGTCACTTGATTGGCAAAAACAATCGAGCTGACTGTATTTGACCCAAATCCCGGGGCTGAAGCATTGACCAGGTATGTTCCCGGAATCAGGTTAAAGACAGAGAATGTTCCATCAGCTTGAGCAGTCAGTGCCTCAATCAATACGAGATTTTCATTGAAGATTTTCACAAGGATATCCTGCCCTGTGACCGGATCTCCCTGTTGATCAACTATTGCACCGGTTATGCTGCCGGTGAGTGCAGCGAGTGATGCGTTAAGCTGAACGGCTGTACCGGAAATAATTTGTGCGCCAATGACAGCTGATCCATATCCTTCTGCCGTAAACACAGCGCTGTAAGTTCCCGGTGCAAGGTTCTGAATCGTGTACCTGCCGTCTGTATTTGTAAAGGCGGATGCGATGATAACACCTGAACTGTTGCGGATGATAATGCTTGCTCCGGCTAATCCGGCTGCTGTCGCTTCATCTGTCACAATGCCTGTAAGGGACCCGGGATTTGCTGCAAGAGAAAAATCAATGCCGGATTGGAACTCCCCGGGAGTCAGTGTGATTGCTGCAGCAGAAGAACTGAAACCTTCAGCTGAAACAATGATATTGAATGTTCCAGGCGGCAGACCGGAAATGGTATACGTTCCGTCTCCTCCGGTAATGCCGGTGCCGATAACGGTTTCGTTTCCATTCAAGATTCTTACGGTTGCATTTCCAATCGGATTTCCGGACAAATCACTGACTGTTCCGGAGACCGCTGCCGGATTTGGAGACAACGCAAGATTTGCCGTTGATTCCGTGTTTGAAACAACCGATATTCCGACAATGGCTCTTGCAAAGTTTGCGGCATCCGCCGCTATTGAATAGGTCCCTGGCTTAATGCCTGCAAATGAGTATCTGCCAAGTGAATCAGTGACCGCACTGACAAGAGGCTGCAATCCCTGAGAAGGAAAGAGCTGCACAAAAGCTCCTGAGAGCGGCGTTCCTGAAGCAGCATTTGTGACTGTTCCTGTAATGGAACCTGGATCAGGATCCAGCTCAATATCAAGCGTTGCTGTCTGTCCGGATACGATCGTTGTGCCAATTGTCTGCTGCTGATAATTCGTGTTGATGGCTGTAACGGTATATGAGCCCTGAGGCAGATTTTGAATGCTGTATCTTCCATTTGAATCTGTTTGGCCAACAGCCGTGAGCACACCGTTCACATCTACAATTCGAATCAGCGTATTGACTAAAGGCACTCCGGTACCTGCCTCTGTCACCAATCCTTGAACGGTTCCGGGGTTTGGCGGGAGAGAGAGCTGTACAATCGATATCTGTCCGGATTCAACAACCGTTGAACCAGCCTGTGTTCCGAAGCCTGCAAGAGTTCCAAGAACGGTATAGGAACCGGGTGCAAGATTCGGAGCGGTAAAGAAACCATTTGCATCTGTTGCAGAGCTTGCGACGACAGGGCCTGTTGGAGAAAACTGCCTTACAACGATGCTTACTCCGCTCAGAGGCAGTCCTGTCAGCTGATTGATCACCGTTCCCTGAATCGTGCCCGGATCTGCAGGTAAATTAAAATCAAGAACCGTCTGAGCATTTGCAGTAATCGCCGTTTCCTGAACCACTGTGCCGAAATTGGCTGCAGATGCTGTCACTCTGACACTGCCTGCAATCAGGTTATTTACTAAATACTGACCGCTTTGGTCCGTGACAACTGTTGCCACAAGGGCTCTTGTAGAATCAAAGACCTGAACGGAAGCACCCGGCACCGGGTTTTGAGTCTCTGCATCCCTGACTGTGCCTGTAAGAGATCCGGCAACTGGCGGCAGGGAGAGGGTGACGCTGTTTACAGCACCAGGTCCAAGCTGAACCGATACAGAAGCAGAGCCGAATCCCGGCTGTGTTGAAGAAGCAGAAACGTTCAGTGTATTCGGGGGCAGATTCTGAATTGTAAATTGTCCGTTTTGATCACTGACCGCATTTCCGACAATCAATCCGTTTAAGTCTGTCACCGTTACAATAACACCGGATAAAGGATCAAATGTTACGGCATTGATGACCTGCCCTGATACGGCTGCAGGATTCGGTGAAAGAATGACAGGCAAAGCCGTTGTTTCATTGGCAAGGACGACGGCACTGGCAACAGCAGCGGCATAGTTGGGTGCTGTGATTTGAATCAGGTATGTGCCGGGTGCCAGATCCATAATTGTAAACGTTCCATCTGATGCAGCAAGCAGGGTTTTGACAAGAATGCCGTTGATATCAAAAACCTGAACAGCAATGTTTGACCCGGTGATGGCTGTTCCAGACGCGTCTGTCAGTGAGCCTGAAATCATGCCGGTATCCGGCGGAAGGGCAATATTTGCTGCAGTCACAGCATTAGCCTGAACGATTGCGCCTGCAGTAATAGAGCCGAAGCCTGCTGCCGTTCCCACTACTGAGTAAGAACCTGGTGACAGTCCTTCTAATAAATAATTTCCGTTTCCGTCTGTTGAGCCTGCTGCAATGATAACGCTTGTTCCTCCGACAGTCCTTACGACTGCAATCGCCCCGACAATCGGATCCCCTGTTGCTGCATTTGTAATCTGTCCGCTGATGCTTCCAAACAGTGAATTGAGAGCAATATTCACATTAGTCAAAAGCTGTCCTGGTGTCACGGTAACAGCTGTAAGACTTGCGGCAAAATCAGGTGCAGATGCAAGGACCGTCAAGGTTCCCTGAGGCAGGTTGCTCACAGAGTAATTCCCAAATTCATCTGTGATTGCCGTACCAAGAACTGTTTCATTCCCATCAAGAATTCTGACTGATGCATTTGTTACAGGTGTTCCTCCGGTATCGGTGACAGTCCCGGAAATCGTCGCCGGATTTGGAGAAAGCTGAATGGAGATATCTGTTGTCTGTCCTGCAAAAATGACGGCTCCTGTTCCTCTTCTAGCATAATTTGATGCTGAAGCGACGACATTGTACTCACCTGGTGCGAGACCCGGAACCGTAAACTGTCCGTTTTGATCCGTGAGTTCTTGTGCAATTGCTGTAACTCCCTGTGAAGGGAAGACAAGGACAACGGCACCTGCTATTGGACCGCCAGAGAAGAGGTCGGTTACAGTTCCGGTCAGAACTCCTGGATTTGCTGCAAGGAATACATTGACCGTTGTCGTCTGTCCCGGCAGAATCGTAAAGCCGACAGACTGATTCTGATAATCCGGACTTGAGACGACAAGCGTATAGAAATCAGACGTGAGCCCTTCAACCGCGTAGAATCCAGCTCCATCTGAAGTGACTTCATCTACAAGAGTGCCGTCACGGCGTATGACTTGGACTGCTGCTCCTGAAATCGGATCGTTCGTATCTAAGCGGCGGACGGTTCCCTGAACCGTTCCCGGAGCTTGTGTGAGGCCGATTGTCACATTGGCAACTTCATTTGCAAAAACGGCGGCTGATGCCGACTGTGTGCCAAACCCGGCCGATTGAGCAATGACCGTGTAGGATCCTGGTTCAAGATTCGCTGTAAGAAATGTTCCTTGAGCATCTGTAACAGCAGTCGCAATGACAGGTCCAGCCGGTGAAAATTGACGGATGGTAATGATAGCACCGGCAATCGGATCAGATGTCAACTGATTGATAACCGTCCCTGAAATGGACCCGAGCAGCGGACTTAAAGATACGGTTACTTGCTCCGTTTCACCCGGATCAAGTATGACTGCTTGAACGTTGTCAGCAAATCCTGTCTGAGAAACTGTAAGCGTAATTGTGCCGGCAGGAAGATTAGTGAGCTGGAAGTTTCCTGAATCATCCGTAAAAGCGGAAGCCAGCACCTGACCGGCAACACTGGCTGTGACAGCAGCCCCTTGGAGCGGCGTATTTGTGCCTTGGCTTAAAACCTGCCCGGTGATTGATGCAGGCAGCGGCGCCAGCTGAAGATCAAGGGCTGTTGTCTGATTGGCAACTACTGCTGCAGCGGCAGCTGATGCCGCAAAGCCAGGCGCTTGTGCAACAACCGTATAAGTCCCGGGCGCAAGATCAATAACGGTGTAAGACCCGTCTGGTTCTGCAGTAATGGATTTGATGAGAAGCCCATTTCCATCAAAGACTCTGACAAAAATATTGCCGCCTGTAATCGGATCTCCATTTCCGTCTCGGATTGTACCTGAAATCGTTCCGGTTTCTGCAGCAAGGGCAAAATTTGCCGTCGCCGTTTGATTGCTTGATACAGTCACTGTTTGCGTCTGTGAGGCAAAACCGAAGACGGCTGCCGTGACCGAATAAGAACCTGGTGCAAGACCTTGAGCAAGATAATTTCCGGATTCATCTGTATTGACCGTTTGCACAACTGCATTGCTGTCACCTTGAAGCGTTCGAATTGTCACAATTGCTCCAGCCAATGGTTCAGCTGTGGCAATGTTTGTCACCGTTCCTGAAATGGATCCGGGATTTGCCGTGAGCGCAAGGTTCACACCTGTCAGCGTCTGGTCTGCTAAGACGGAAACGCCCTGAAGGCCCGTTCCGTAGTTAGGGGCAGAAGCACTGACCGTATACGTTCCCGGTGCAAGATTTCCAATGGAATAATTGCCGTTCAGGTCAGCTGCGCCGGAACCGACAACGTTTTGATTTTGGTCAAGAATTCTAATGACTGCATCCGGCAAAGGATTCCCGGATTGATCTGTGATTTGACCAGATATCGCTGCCGGAAGAGGAGAAAGAGAAATCTCGACAGCGGTTGCGGCTCCTGAAGAAACCAGGGCACCGACAGATATGGTTCCGAAATTGGATGCGGCTGCCGTGACGCTGTATGCACCAGGCTGAAGGCTGCCGGCTGTAAAGCTGCCATTTTGATCAGCAGCTGTCTCAAAGACAGGAATAAAGCTTCCTGACGGGAAAATCAGAATGGATGCTCCTGCAATTGGCGCTGAAGTTTGAGCGTTTAAAACCGTTCCGGTAATGCTTCCCGGATTTGGATTTAATGCCGAATTTAACGTGACTGTCTGGTCAGATATGGCCGTAAACCCAAGCGTCTGGTTCTGGAACTCGGCATTTACAGCAACGAGTGTATAGCTGCCGGGTGCGAGGCCGTCAACCCGGTAAACCCCGTTTACATCTGTCTGAGAAACGGCGACCAGCACGCCTCCTGAATCGATGATTCTAATGAGTGTATCCGGCAGTGGTGTTCCTGTCTGCGCATTGATAATCGTACCCTGAACGGAACCAGGATTTGGCGGAAGATTCAGCTGCACTTCAGTGGTCTCGTTAGATGCGACAGACGCTGAAGCTGCCTGAGTGCCGAAACTCTGCTGAGAAGCGATAATGGTATAGGTTCCAGGCACCAGGTTAAATACGGCAAATTCTCCTTGGGCGTTCGTTGCTGTTGTTGCTACTGCAGGCCCGGCGGCGGAAAATTGCCTGATGACCACACTTGCATTCTGGATGGGCGCACCGGTCTGCTCGTTATAAACCGTTCCCGTAATCGTTCCGGGATTTGGCTGAAGCTGGAACAACAGTGTCGTCACAGCGTTTGATGCAATTGCTGCATCCTGGGCAGCAGAGCCGAAATTTGCTGCTGAGGCTATTACCCGGTACGTTCCCGGAGCCAAATTCTGAACCTGGTAAAAACCGTTATCATTTGACAGTACTGTAGCAGCGAGAGCACCTGTAGAATCGAACACTTGCAGGACTGCACCTGGAATTGGCTGGTTATTCAGGACATTTACGACAGAACCTGTCAAAGTACCGGGATTTGGCGTGAGAGACAGAGTGGTTGTTCCAATTTGACCAGGTGAAAGCAGGACGGCTTTAGAGTCACCGCCAAAGCCCTGGAAAACGGCTGACACAAGTAAAGTGGCAGGCGGAAGGTTCTGAATCGTAAAGCTTCCATCTATTCCGCTCGTTGCCGATGCCAGTACAAGGCCGTTTAAGTCTGTTACAGTGACCAGCGCTCCATTAATGGCATCCCCTGTGCCTGCATTCAATACTTGCCCTGTAATTGACGCGGGATTTGGCGTCAGGGCGACATTTGCCTGTGTAGTCTGATCAGAAACAACGATGGCTCCGATTGTTGCAGCAGCAAAGTCCGGTGCAGTGATGACAAGGGTGTAGCTGCCCGGCAGTAAATCAAGAACAGTATAGGAACCGTCTGTCTGCGCCAGTAGTGTTTTAACAAGTGACCCGCTTTGGTCATAAACTTGAATTTGTACGCCCATTCCAAGAATCGGACTTCCCTGAAGATCAGCGATGATCCCGGAAATGGCTCCTGTGTTCGGGCTCAGCTGCAGGTTTGCTGATGTCGTCGTATTGCTGAACACAACCGCACCTACAGAAGCTGTTCCAAAACCTGTCTTTGAGGCTGTTACCGTATACGTACCTGGAGCAAGGCCGGTCACGGAATAGAACCCGTCTGAATCCGTTACGTCATTTGCCACAATTACACCCGTTCCTCCTGTCAGGCGGACAATGGAAATGGCGCCTGCAATCGGATCACCTGTCTGGGCATTGCTTATAGTTCCTTCAATGGCTCCAGGGTTCGGAGTCAGGATAAAGTTGATATTCTGGAGGAAATCTCCCGGTGCAAGTGTCACTCCGCTGATTTGCCCTGCGAACGTCTCTGACGTCACAATCACGGTTTGAGAACCTGGCGGGAGGCCGCTGATCACATAGCTTCCGTTCTGGTCGGTCAGTGCGCTTCCAAGCACTGTCTCATTTTGATCAAGAACTCTGACGCTTGCATTTTGAACGGGCTGCCCTCCTGTACTAGTGACAGTGCCGCTGATTGCGGCAGGATTTGGCATGAGAGCAAGGTTGGCTATTGTTGTTTGATCTGCGGTTACAATGGCACCGATAGCTCCGCGTGCATAATTGGAAGTATCCGCAGCGGAAATATACTCTCCAGGAGCAAGACCGATGACCGAGTAGTTTCCATTTTGGTCAGTAAGAGCATTCGCAACCGGAAAGAGACCTTGAACCGGGAAGATCTGAACCGAGGCTCCCTCAAGTGCTCTCCCTGTCTGCTGATCTGTCACTCTTCCGGTAATAGAACCGGGATTAGGATCGAGTGCTAAATTGACTATCGTTGTTGCATTTGAAGCAACATTGAAACCAACTGATGCGCGCTGGAATGTCTGGGCAATACCGATGAGCGAGTAGTTTCCCGGTGCAAGCCCGTCAATTGTGTAGACTCCTTCACTGTCTGTCTGAACCTCCTGGACAATGGCGCCATTGCTGTTTTGAATTCTGACCAGTGCCCCTGCAATCGCCGTACCCGTCTGTGAATCTGTCAGTGTTCCCTGAACGGACCCTGGGTTTGGAATGAGTGCAAGATTAATAGCTGACACAGCATTTGACGAGACGAATACGGAACCTGCCTGTGTGCCGAAGTTTTCAGCAGAAGAAATGACCGTGTAAGCTCCAGGAGCCAAATTATTAACTGTAAACTCGCCGTTTTGGTTAGTAAAGACAGAATCTACAGCAGGCCCTGTAGGTGAAAACTGTCTGATGACAACAGCAGCGCCTGAAATCGGATCGCCTGTCTGCTGATTGACAACGGTGCCTTGAATTGTTCCAGGGTTTGGCGGCAGCGAAAAATTGAGAACGGTTTGCTGATTGGCAAAAACAGTTGCTTCCTGAACGGTTGAGCCAAAATTTTCTGCTGAAGCAATGACACGGTTGACACCTGCAGAGAGATTTTGAACCAGGTAGTTTCCGAACGCATCTGTGGCGACAGTTGCGATTAATCCTCTAGTAAAATCAAAAACTTCAATCGTTGCACCGGTAATAGGTGAAGATGTGCCGGCATTAAACACGCTTCCTGACAGCGTTCCGATCTGGGCTGCCAAAGAAACGGCAGTATTCAAAGTCTGGCCTGGTGACAGATTAACAGCCTGCGAGAAGCTTGAGAAATTCTCGGCTGTTATGGACAAGTTAAGAGACTGCGGAGGCAAGTTCCCAATTGCAGCAAACCCGTTAGCATCCGTGACCCCAATGCCGACAACTGTCCCGCTTGGAAGAGAAATTGATATGATGGCTCCTGATATCGGCGTGCCGGTATCAGCGCTTGTAACCGTAACATTCACAGCTGCGGGATTTGGCTGCAGAACAGGGTTTAAAGCGGTAGTCTGTTCTGAAATAACGGTGCTGCTGAATGTTCCTGTCGCATAGTTTGGTGCAGTCACAACAACCTGATACGTCCCAGGCGCAAGGCCATTAACGGCGAAAGAACCGTCAGAACCTGCGAGAACCGTTTTAACGAGCTGGCCATTCTGATTAAACAGTTGAACTTGAAGGTTGTTTCCAGTAATCGGATTGCCCTGAGGGTCTGTAATTGTGCCGGCAATGCTCCCGGACAGCGGCGTCAAGCTGACTGGAGCGGACGTGTTCACGTCGCTTACGACTGTTGCACCTGTCGCAGCTGCACCATATCCGTTTCGTACGGCTGTGATTGTATACGTTCCGGGTGCGAGATCTGAGACGAAATACGTTCCGTTTGTATCTGTTGTTACATTAGCAACAATGATCGATGCAGCTCCTGATCTTCTGACAACGATATCAGCACCGGCAATTGGCAGTCCTGTCAGCTGATCGGTAACGGTTCCGCTGATGGATCCTGCATTTGGCACAAGCTGTGCGTTCAAAGTCGTCGTCTGACCAGGACTTAAGGTAACACCGGTCAGCAAAGTGCCGAATCCTGAAGCGGAAATGACGGCCGCTAGATTGCCCTGAGGCAGATTTCCAATCGTATAGTTTCCGTTTTGATCTGTTATACCTGTTCCAAGAACGGTTTCATTCTGATCCAGAATACGGACTGTTGCACCGCCAACAGGAGTGCCGCCGTTTTGGGTGATGGTTCCGGCAACGGCTGCCGGATTCGGAGTGAGCCCAATGTTCAAGACTGCCTGAGCATTCGGAAACACAGTTGCCCCAGCCGTTCCGCGGGCGTAATTTTCTGCACTTGCAGCTGCTATATACTCACCAGGTTCAATACCGGAAAATGTATATTGCCCGTTTTGGTCAGAAGCTGCATTTGCAATCGGTATCAGGCTTTGAGCAGGGAATAGCTGAACAATGGCACCTTGCAGCGGTGTACCGGATACAGCATCTGAAATCACTCCTGTAATACTTCCCGGATTCGGAGCGAGAGCAGCATTTACGGTAACAGTCTCTCCTGCACCGATAATTGCACCTATCGTTCTGCTTTGGAAATCTTCATTAATCAGGACGATGGTGTAGGTGCCCGGCGTCAATCCCTGCACCAGGTATACACCATTTATATCCGTCTGTACGACTGCAGCTAAAATGCCGTTGTCATTCAAAACGCGAACTTGCGTATTGACCAGGGGATCCCCTGTCTGAGCAGATGTTACCGTACCGGTAACTGCGCCGGGATTTGGAGGAAGGGCAAGCGCTGCAGTTGTAACAGCGTTTGATTGAACCAGTACCGTTGCTGTCTGAGTGCCGAAGTTTACGTTTGATGCTGTGATGGCATACGTCCCCGGCTGAAGATTCAGCACGGTGAATTGTCCGCTGCTGTCTGTTGCCGTTGACTGGATAATAGGTCCTGTTGGTGAAAATTGACGGATGACAATTGCTGCCCCTGTTATAAATTCCCCGGTTTGCTGATTGACGACCGTTCCAAAGATGGATCCCGGATTCGGTGCCAATGCAAAATTTGCGCTTGTCGTCTGGTTTGACAAAACCGTTACATCCTGAACATCTGAGCCGAAATTCGCAGCTGTCGCAATAATTCTGTACTGGCCAGGTGAAAGGTTAGCAAATTGATAGAAGCCGGCAGCATCAGTCGTCAGCGTTCCAACGAGCGCCCGTGTGCTGTCAAACACCTGAAGAACAGCACCTTGGAGGGGATCTCCCGATTGGCCGTTTGTTACAAAACCGCTGATGATTCCCGGGTTCGGCGTTAAGCTCAATATGGTTGCAGCCGTGCCTCCCGGCGTTAAGATGACGGAACGAGAGTCAGACCCGAAATCAGGTGCAACAGCTGAAATCACAAGTGTTCCAGTCGGCAAATTAGGAATAATAAAATTTCCGCCGCTGTCTGTAACGGTGCTGCCGATCGGCAAACCATTGGTGTCTGTAACCGTCACGATGGCTCCTGGTATCGGATCACCAGTTTGAGCGCTCAGAACCTGGCCTGCGGCTGTCCCCGGATTTGGCGAAAGGGAAACGGAAAGAGTTGTCGTTTCATTGGCTGTAACAGATGCTCCAACCATCATCGCAGCATAGTTCTCTGCCAGAATTGTCAGCTGATAGGAACCAGGCGGCAAGTTTGTGATGAGAAATGTTCCGTCTGATTGGGCAGCAAGTGTCTGCAAAAGAATACCGCTTTGATCAAAGACCCTAATTTGAATAGGAATGTTTAGCAGGGCATTTCCCTGAATATCTGTAACCGTTCCTGAAATCGAACCGACAAGACGGGGCAGACTGATATCCGCCTGAGTTGTCTGATCACTGACGACAATGGCTCCGACTACAGAAATGCCAAAACCTGATGCAGATCCTGTAACCGTATAGGAACCCGGCTGAAGATCCGGAATAAAGTAGTTTCCAGTTTCATCGGTGGAAGTAGATGCAACCACAACAGGTACGCCTGCAATCGTCCTTACAACGGCTATGGCTCCTGTTATTGGCTGGCCGGTATCAGAAGCCGTAATGAGACCGGCAATGCTTCCTGCATTCGCAGTTAATACAAAGTTAACATTCTCCGTCAGTTGACCGGGAGAAAGAATGACCCCTCCGAGCTGCGTGGCAAAGCCTGGTGCGGAAACAATGATCTGCTGGTTGCCTTCAGGTAAATTGGTAATGGCGTACTGACCAAATTCGTTTGTTACGGCTGTTCCAAGAACCGTTTCATTTTGGTCAAGGATCCGGACAGTTGCGTTAAAAATCGGCTGGCCGAACTCGGATGTGACCGTACCTGACAGGGAAGATGGATCTGGTGTTAAAACAATATCCGAGCTGGAAACAGCATTTGACTGGACTGTAATCCCTGTGGAAGATGTTGCATAGTTCGTGTATGAGCCAACAAGAAGATAAGATCCCGGCGGAAGGCTGTCAAGTGTATAACGGCCTGTTCCATCTGTTACAAGGGATGCAATCGGATTGATTCCAAGTGCAGGATAAACGAGAACAGAAGCACCGGCAAGCGGAGTAAACGTCTGTCCGTCAAATACTTGCCCAGTAATGCCTCCCGGGTCTGCAAGCAGTGCAGCGTTAATAACAGACGTCTGATTCGGCTCGGCTGTGAAACTGAACGACTGGGACTGGAAATTAGGGTTTGTAAACGTATTTGTATAATTTCCGGCGGAAAATCCGTTGATTTGGTAGAAGCCATTAATATCCGTCTGCGTTTGAGTAACTAAAATGCCGGTATCATCAAACAAGCTCACTAGCGTATTTATTAACGGCTGGCCTGTATCTGCGTCTGTGATGGTACCTTGGACAGCTGAAGGAAGCTGTTCCAGGGCAAAATTGACATCTTCAATTTCCCCTGGCTCAAGTGCAACTGTTGAAGCCTGGGAACTGAACAATGGGTCCAGAACAATGACGGTAAACGTTCCCTGAGGCAAATTGGCTGCTGAATAAAAACCAAATGAATCCGTTGCCGTTGTCGTGATAATCGGGCCGGTTGAAGTAAACTGTCGGACAATGATACTTGCTCCCGCGACAGGATCTCCGGTTCCGGCATTCGTCACTGTTCCACGGATTTGGGAAGGATTAGGATCCAGCGCAAAGCTTGCAGTTGACTGCGTATCTGAAAAAACGATAAAGCTGATGGTCTGGCTTGTAAAACCCTGGACAGAAGCAATCGCCGTATAATTTCCAGGTGCAAGGCTTGCCGCTGTAAATTGCCCCTGAGCATTGCTGACGACTGAAACAACGGATGCCCCCGTCTGGTCAAAAATCTGAATACTTGCTCCAGGGAGCGTATTCCCATTTTCTCTGTTAACAACAAATCCTGCCGCACTGCCCGGATTCGGCGTGAGGGAAAGGAGCGTATTTGCAGTCTGCCCCGCTGTTAAGATAACGGCGACAGATGCAGTGCCAAAATTTTGCGCATCTGCACTTGCAAGAAACGACCCGGCAGGAAGGTTACTGATTGTAAACGTGCCGTCTTGATTGGAAGTCCCGCTGCCAATAAGAATACCCGTATTCGGATTTGTAACTGTAACTAGGGCTCCTGCAATCCCTGTTGCAGTCTGCTGGTTAAGGACCTGACCTGTTAAAACAGCTGGAGACGGAAGCAGGGTGACAATGGCTTGTGTAACTTGATTTGCTTCCACTTGAACACCGATTGAAGCTGCCTGAAATCCAGCGGCAGAAGCATTCAGAATATAGCTGCCAGGCAGGATATCAAGAAAGACAAATGTTCCATCCGGCTGTGCCACAAGCGTTTGAATGAGCACGCCATTTAGGTCAATAAGCCTGACCTGAAGATTTTCTCCTGTAACCGGGTTTCCGTCAGGATCCCTAAGCTGCCCGCTGATTGTGCCTGTTAACTGAACAAGAGAGATATTTGCCGTAGTCACCGTGTCGCTTACTACAGTAGCACCAGTCGTTCCCGTTCCAAAGTCTGAAAGAGAGGCAGTGACTGTATAGCTTCCTGGTGAGAGTCCCTGTACAAGGAAGTTTCCGTCAGGACCTGATGTGACTGTGGCAGCAATAATTCCAGAACCTGTAGCCTGACGGACTACAACCGTTGCTCCCGGAAGCGGAGCGCCATTTGACTGGTTGAATACAAGGCCGCTCAAGGTACCGGGGTCTGGTGTTAAAGTGAAATTGACATTCTGAACATTTCCTCCCGGCTGAAGCGTTACACCGGTCAGGTCGGATCCGAAAGAAGACGCAGAAGCAATTACCGTGAACGAACCTGGGGGAAGGTTTCCGATTGCATAGGCACCGTCTGCATCAGTTCCCGCCAGGCCGAGAAGGGTCTCATTTGCGTCCACTACACGCACAATTGCATTCGGAACGGGTGCGCCATTTGGGTCAAGCACGGTCCCGCTGATTGATGCAGGATTTGGATTTATTGTGAGATTGACAGTTGAAGCTGCGTTTGAAACCACCACAGCGCCTGCTGATTCTGTCGTATAATCCGGAGCGGATGCCGTCACAATGTAGTTGCCAGGCGCAAGATTTAAAAACTGATAGTTTCCGCTGCTATCGGCAAGGGTGCTTTGAATAAAAACACCTTGACCTGTATACAACTGGACAATCGTGTTTTGCAGGACAGGAGAGATTGTTCCGGTAATAGATCCGGGATTTGGCGTCAGACTTACATTAACCACTGTTGTTGCATCTGCTGCAACGATTGCTCCTGCAATAGCAGACTGAAAATCCTGAGCATTGACGACAACATTGTAGTTTCCGGGAGGCAGACCGGAGGCTGTATAAGTTCCCTGACTGTCTGTAAGGACGGACTGAATTTGAACGTTGTTTTGATCGACCACACTGACAGAAGCTCCGGAAACAGGATTACCGCCGCTTGAAACCGTCCCTGTGATAAAACCGGGGTTAGGCGCAAGAGTGATGGTCAAATTTGCCTGACCGCCCGGAGGAATGGTCACAGACGCAATGTTTGTCTGAAACCCTGAAGCTCCTGCTGCGACTGTGTAGGTCCCGGGTGCAAGCTGCTGTGCCTGGAACGTGCCTTGCAGATCAGTGAACAGAGTGGTCACGACCGCACCATTGGCATCGAGAATTCTCACTTCTATTTGAGCACCGGCAATCGGCTGCCCCGTCTGCTGACTGATAACTGTACCGGTTATAGAGACCGGATTAGGTACAAGAGTGAAACTGACGGCAGCCGTCTGATTCGGCTGGATAGAAACACCTTGAGTCTGAGTTTGGAAATCCTGTGCAGAAGCAGAGACAAAGTAAGTCCCGGGCGCAAGATTTGAAACAAGATACGTTCCATTCTGATCAGTAATAACAGTAGCAATGACAGCTCCGCCGGCTGCTGTACGCACATTGATGACACTTCCCGGAACAGGAGTCCCGCCATTTGCGGTAACAGTGCCAGTTAGAGATCCGGGATCAGGAGAAAGTGAAAAGTTGGCAGTGGATGTCTGGAAACCAACAACTTGCACTCCCTGCACCTGTGTTTGGAAATTTTGAGCTGTAGCGGAAACCGTGTAATTTCCAGGTGCGAGGTTAGGGATGGTATAGGTTCCATTTTGGTTTGTATTAACAGATGCAACCAAACTATTATTTAAAAAGACATTAACGGTCGCATTGGCAATCGCTCCGCCCTGGCTGTCTGTCACGGTTCCGCTGATGACTCCGACAATCCGGTCTAAAGATACATTCAAAGTGACCGTGGCATTCGGCTGAACAACAGCACCGGTGGTAAGACTTGCGTAGCCCGCATGGCCGAACGTGACCGAGTACGTTCCAGGAGCCAAATTTGAAATGGTAAACTGACCCTGTGCATTTGTCTGGACAGAAGCGACCGTTGCTCCGCTTTGATTCACAACTGCTACAGATGTTCCGGAGAGAACGGCTCCAGTGGCTGCATCTGTGACCGTGCCGCTCAGCGTTCCTGGTGAGGGCTGAAGCACCACATTCTGAGTAGTTATCTGGCCGGCTGCAACTGTAAAACCAAGAAGGCTGGTCTGGAAATTCGCAGCTGTAACGCGCAACTGGTAAGTGCCAGGCGAAAGCTGGCTGACTGTGTACTGTCCGCTTGCATTTGTCACGGTCTGAGCGATGATATTGTTTGCTCCATCGAGTATTTCCACGAGCGCACCTTGAACAGGCGTGCCGCCATTTGCCGTTACAGTCCCAGTGACGGTACCCGGTGATGGGGCAAGCGTAAAGTTTTCTGTCGTTGTCTGTCCGGAAACAATGGTCGTTCCGCGCGTTTGTGACTGGAAATTTGAAGCGCTGGCTGAGAGTGTATATTGACCGGGCGGTATGCCTGTAATGGTATACTGACCGCTTGCATTTGTCGTGACGGTCGCAATCACGGTGTTAAACTGGTCAGTCAATCTCAGCACTGAACCCGCAATTGGTGTCCCTCCCTGAGCCGAAACCGTTCCTGTAAGAGTTCCCGGGACCGGCTGGAGAATGACATTGACTACCTGTGTCTGTCCGGCGGCAACTGCCGCAGATTGCGTCAGTGTCGTAAAACCGGCTTGTATAAAGGTTAGTGTATAAGTGCCCGGAGAAAGCTGGGTGAAGCTGTAATTTCCCTGTGCATTAGTTGCTGCTGTTCCGACAAGCACATTGTTTGAATTGCGCAGCTGAACGGTCACGTTTGAGAGAGGCAGACCTGTCTGCCCTGAAGTCACCTGGCCTGTAAATGAGGCTGCAGCTGTCACCGTGATATCGTTAAAAGCAACCGCATTGGCAAGCTGGGCACCGGTTAGATCATCAATTCCCGAGGCTGTTACGGTATTAAGCCTTCTAGTGCCAGCTGAAGTAAACGTACCTGTAACGGTATAAGTCAATGTAACGGATTGCCCTGCAGCTAAATTTCCAATATTCCAGGACAAGGTCCGCGTGGAAGCATTAAAAACGGCTGTACCTGCTGAAGCCGCAATGTTTGTGACAGACGCAAGCTGATCAATCCCAAAAACATCCGCCGCTGTAACAGACCTTGCAAGAGAGCGGCCTGTGTTCGTAACAGTTACCGTCTGATTCCAAGTGGCGATGCTTCCTGTTACAACAGACGCAGGACCAAATGTAATGATTTTAGATGCAGCAAGCTTTGCACGAATGTCTACATCATTTGGAGTAACAGGATCTGTCAAAGCATCAATAAACTGAAATCCTTCTGACGTTCTTAAGGAGTCTTTATTATAATTATTTGCATTAGCTGAAGAGAAAATAATGAACTGCAGCGGCGAATTCGCCGTAATGCCAAGCGTCTGAAAAAATTGTGCGGCAGAAAACTGAAAATCAATAAAGTAATCAGGATTACCGCCAAAATTAGATCCGTCATTTGTAAGCGTGACTCTCGCCACATCGAAGTTTACAATCGGAATTCTGACGTTGGGCGCACCGCGGCCATTCGTTCCTTCCGCCGGATCGTTCCATGAGTTAAAAACCTGCTGTGTGTTTTGGACCAGGTTAATGGAATTATCGAGGCCGTTTACGTTTGACAGCCAATTATAAACCCCGGGAGTGCCCGATGTATTAATCAAAATCCCCCACCCGAAGTTTGCAAATCCCGTATTTTGAGAATTTCTCGGATCCCCGTTGACACGAATCCTGAAATAAATTGCCGTACCGTCATATGCAACATACGCGGCTGGAAAAGTCGTGTTGCCTACTATATCAGTTGATACAGGCGACTCATCTCCCACCACGTCGAAAATCGGCTGCCCGTCAAGAATGATCGGCTGAAACTGTGTATTCGATGGAAATGCCATTCCATTGCTCCCCTCAAAAATGTAATCACCTATACTACCTTATCGGGCAGACAAAATGTCTATACCCTGATTCCTTCCGAAAAATGATAACGATTTATTCTATTCGCTTATTAGAACAAGGGTGACAGGCTGTTTGCTTAAGATGAGGAGAATGGACAACGGAGGAAAAGGAGCAGTTTAACTGAAAATAAAAGAGCGGCAAAATAACTTGAAAATTCAAAAAAACATTGACACAAGATGACAATTTCCTTTTAATTAAATATGTAAACGCTTTATGGAAACGTTTGCGCACCTGCGCAGATTCATCGTTTTATAGAGGTCAAGCTATTCATAATGGGGGTTGAGACATGCCGAAATGGGTAAAAAGTGCATTGGTTTTTGTTTTATTGCTTGGAATGATATTCCCTTCATTGCAGCTGCCGGCTGCAAAAGCTGCTGAAAAAGATCCGGATGTTCCTGAGAACACCGTGAGAATTCATTATGTAAAGGATGATAAGAACTACAAGGATCTGGGATTATGGTTATGGGAAGACGTTGCGGAAGCACCGAAGGAATGGCCGAAGGATGCTGTCCCGTTTACAGATGAGCAAACAGATGAACACGGCCGCTATATTGATGTAAAAGTCAAAGAAGGCGCCAAAAAATTAGGATTTCTTGTTGTAAACCGGATCACGGGCGAGAAAACCGGCGGCGATAAAGTGTTTACGATGCTTGAAGAGTATAATCATCTTTGGATTAAAAATGCAGATGATACAGTGTACACATCCTCCCAGTGGGAAAATCCAGTGGCGATTATAAGCGCTGAAATCACGTCAAGCCAAAAACTGCTTCTTGGTTTAACAAGAACGGAAGGATTAACGGAGGAAGAGCTGCTCTCTTCTATAAAAGTAAAAGATGAAACCGGGGCTGAAGTGACGGTTCAAAGCGCTAAAATCACGTCTCCTTCAACGGTTGAAGTAACCGTTGGCAGTGAGCTGAGCGGCGATGCCTATACGGTTGCATACGGAACAAAGACTGTGACGGCCACAAGAGGCTGGAGAATGATTGATGAGCTTTATTCCTATGAAGGCGATGACCTTGGAGCAGCTTACAGCGGCGGGAATGCTGTTTTGAAGCTCTGGGCTCCTAAAGCAAGCAAAGTGACAGCTGTATTTTACGATAAAAACGATGCATCTAAAGAAATCGGCAAACTTGATTTAACGATGGGGGACAAAGGAGTCTGGTCTGTTGAAGCTAAACCGGGCGAACTTGGAATCAGTGACCTAAAAGGATATTACTATCAGTACGAGGTGACTAACGGAGGGGAAACAAAGAAAGTTCTTGATCCGTATGCAAAATCAATGGCGCCTTTTACGGTCAACACGAAAGGTGAAGCAGGACCTGACGGGGATCTTGTTGGTAAAGCGGCCATCGTAGACCTTGCAGGCACAGATCCTGCGGGACTTGATTTTGCAAAAATTGACGGCTATGAAAAGAAAGAAGATGCTGTCATATGGGAGATTCACGTCAGAGATTTCACATCTGATCCTTCCATTGAAGGCGATTTGACGTCAGAGTGGGGAACGTACGATGCGTTTAAAGACAAGCTTGAGTACATTAAATCACTTGGTGTAACGCACGTTCAGCTTCTCCCTGTGATGGCCTGGTACTACGGCGATGAAACGAACATGAGACAGAGAGAAATGGAATATTCTGCAGCAAATAACGAGTACAACTGGGGCTATGACCCTCACAGCTATTTTTCACCGGACGGAGCTTATTCAAAAAATGCGGCAGATCCGGAGCTTAGAATTAAAGAGCTGAAAGGCTTAATTGATGCTGTTCATGATGCAGGCATGGGTGTTGTCCTCGATGTTGTTTACACGCACATGGCCAAGGCAAGCATGCTGAATGACATTGTTCCGAATTACTACGCGTTTCAGGATGCAAACGGCAATTTCATCGGCGGGTTTGGCAATAACCTTGCGACAAACCATTACATGGCTGAAAAATTGATGATTGATTCGGTTAAATACTGGTTTGAAGAGTATAAGATTGACGGCATGCGTTTTGACATGATGGGAGATGCCACTTATGATTCCATCCAAAATGCGTACAATGCAGCTGCCGATATCAATAAGGATGCCCTTTTCATCGGAGAAGGCTGGAGAACATTCGGAGGACAGCTTTCAGATCCTGCGCTTGCCGGTAAAGGTGCCGATCAGGACTGGATGAACAAAACGAATGATGTCGGCGTTTTCTCTGATGAGATCCGAAACGAGCTGAAGTCCGGATTCGGTTCTGAAGGTGAACCGCGATTCCTTACAGGCGGCGCGAGAAGCATTGACCTTATATTGAAAAACATCAAAGGCCAGCCAACGAATACACCGGCTGACGATCCCGGCGACATGGTGCAATATATTGAAGCGCATGACAATCTTCCATTGTATGATGTTATCGCTCAATCCATCAAAAAAGATCCTGCGGTTCCTGAGAACAACCAGGAAATCCATGACAGAATCCGTCTTGGAAACGCGATGATCCTCACTTCACAGGGAACAGCCTTCCTTCATGCAGGACAGGAATATGGACGGACAAAACAGTGGCTTGGCGAGGGAATGCCTGAACAGAAGTTCCATGAACTCAAGGATGAGACAGGAAAATCTTTCGGCTACTTCATTCATGATTCCTATGACTCGTCTGATGCCATTAACAAATTTGACTGGACTAAAGCAACAGATGCGGGTGCGTATCCGATTAACAGTACAACTCGCGAATACACAGCAGGTCTTATTGAACTTAGAAAATCAACTGACGCCTTCAGACTCGGCAGCAAAGACCTCGTTGATTCTAACGTAACGATGATTGAAGCTCCCGAGATACAGGCATCTGATTTGATGATCGGATACAAAGCTGTCTCTTCGGACAAAAAAGAAGAGTACTCTGTGTTTGTCAATGCAGACTCAAAAGAAAGAACCCTGACGCTTTCTGAAGATCTTCGGAAAGGAACCGTTGTCGCGGATAACGACGAGGCAGGAGCAGAAAAGGTTAAGAAAGAATCAGGCTTTAAGCTGAAAAAAGATTCAATCACAATCAAACCTCTGACTGCGGTTGTTATTAAAGTAAGCGATGAAAAGACAAATGGCCCTAAAGATCCGGCACCGCCTGCTCCAAAGCCAAACAAGCCGGAAAAGCCTGAAGTGAAACCGGCTGAACCAAAAAAGAACGAACAAAAAAAGCCTTCCGCTTCAGAGAAATCGGAAGATGAGCAGGAAGCAGCAGTTCCAGCCAAGTCAGATAATCAATCAGGCGGAAGCTCACTGCCGGCGACTGCGACCAATCATTATCTGCTGATACTGATCGGAGCTGCAGCGGTTGCTGCGGGAGCAGGATCCTATTTCCTTATTCGCAGAAAAGCAACCATAGCGTGATAAAAGACCAGACGGAAGTTCCGTCTGGTTTTATTTTTTGCTGTTTTCCTGATCAATTGTACCTTCGTAGTAATCATCACTGACCTGTTCGTGCGTCTCTGCAAGGCCTTTTTCAAGCTGGGATTTTCCTTCATAGTCAGAAACCTCAAACTGTCTTCCTGCAAGCTCTTCTGATGGCTGCTTTTTCATATTTGACACCTCCGCATCGTTCGTTCGATATTAGATTGCTCCAGGATGGGGCAAACCATTCACAGCACATAATTCATCATCAAAAGGAAACACTAATACAGTCATTTTAAAAAGCATTTTGCAGCGTATATTCTGATATGAGGTGCGGCTATGGCTGAACAATGTAAGAAGGTAAGTATTTGGTGCTTAATCAGCATGGCTTCCATCCCTTTGGTCATGACCCTTGGAAATTCCATGCTGATCCCCGTTTTGCCGGTTTTTGAAAAAGAGGTGGGCATTACCTCTTTTCAGTCCAGTATGGTTATCACAAGCTATTCCATCGCTTCCATCATCCTCATTCCGATTGCAGGGTATCTTTCAGACCGGGCAGGAAGAAAAGCAGTAATCATACCAAGCTTGATCATTGCCATGATTGGAGGGCTTATTGCCGGGTTTGCCTCCTGGAAACTGCCGGATCCCTATCTGCTGATCATTGTCGGCAGGGTTCTGCAAGGCATAGGGGCAGCGGGTGCGTCGCCAATCATCTTGCCGCTTGTCGGTGACTTGTATAAAAATGATGACGAAAAGACAAGCTCATGTCTTGGAATTATTGAAACATCAAATACATTCGGCAAAGTGCTGAGTCCAATCATCGGTTCATTTTTTGCATCAATTCTGTGGTTTGTTCCATTCTTTTCAATCTCTTTTTTCAGCCTGATTTCTATTGTTTTGGTCTTTTTTTTCGTGAAGGTGCCGAAAAAGACAGAAACACCGCCTGCTTTCAGCGAGTTCCTGTCAAAAACGAGAAAAACGTTTAAAAAAGAAGGGAAATGGCTGTATCTGGTTTTTATGCTCGGTGCTTTTATCATGCTTATTCTGTTTTCCATCTTGTACTTTTTGTCCGATTATCTGGAAAAGGAGTACGGTGTGACTGGCATTAAAAAAGGATTTATGCTGGCTATCCCGCTGCTTGTCCTTTGCATCTCAGCGTATGTTACAGGGAAAACGATTAAAGGAAATGTGAAAGTGATGAGAACGATCACGATGCTCTGCCTCGTCATTTTATCGATTAGTACGGCATTTGTTGGCTTTGTGAAGGATGAATGGTTTTTGCTGTTTCTCGTGACCAGCATCGCCGGCCTCGCGATTGGCGCCATGCTGCCAACCCTGGATGCGATGGTTACAGAAAACATCGAAAAAGAAGAGAGAGGAACGATTTCTTCTTTTTACAGCTCAGCAAGGTTTATAGGAGTAGCAGCCGGCCCGCCGATCATGACGGCTGTTATGAAAAATTACTTAACGATTTCCTTTATCGCAGCAGGCTGTGCAGGCATTCTGCTTTTGATCTTTGTTTTTAAAAACTTTAAAGCAAAACCCAAACCGCTGAAACCGAAATTTTTCTAAAAAGCATTCTGAAAAGGATGCTTTTTTTTCGTGAAAAAAAAGGCAGGCCAAAACATATTATAACGGGTTCAGATATGGCGCCACTACATCGAATACCGCCACGACGAGCATCCATTTCTGAAAAAAGTGGTGCCACTAAGGCGATTGATACCTGCAAATGGGAATCTATTTTAGTCCTTTAACATAACAAAACCGAACTAGCTGCTATACCCTAGTCCGGTTTTTTATGGCTAAAACAGTGATGTCCCAGCCTCATATTAACGAATCAAAAGAAAAAGCATCAACTGATGAAACTTTCCCCCGCCACCATGCCGGATTGGCCGGCTGCGTATGCTGATATTTTGCATTTCTCAGGTGGATATAAGCAGGAGGTTCTTGTTCGTCTGCTTTTTTATCACCCTGCTCTTGTTTTTGTTTCACATATTCGTCTTTTAAATCTTCAAACCGCTTTCCGATAATGCGTGACATTGTGTCATCGCGGAGATGATGAGCGGATTCTGTAATTCCGTCGTAATAAGCCCTGGAACCGATTAATACCCCCGAAACCAGTGTGCCCTGTACATTCAGTGTGACATTCATTTCAATCCCGTCATTCTCTGCAAGCGAGAGGAACATCAGCAGGACTGCATCCTCGGTTGTTGCCTGCTCTTTTTTGGCATTTGCCATGTTTCGCACCTTCCTTAAAAATATTTAGGCGTTGTCTTTTTCACTTTCCATTTTTTCTTCATAAACAGACAGACAATTGCTATGATCATCACAAAAAGCAGGCTTACATAAAATCCCGGTCTTACTTCATGATCAAGCAGGGTTCCGCTGACAGCAAACACAATCAGCACAAGGCCGGTCCAGGAGGCAATCTTCATGAGAACGGATTGCTTCAGCAGCTTAAGCGACGAGATCACAATGAAGAACCAGTTGTATAAAAGCAGAATGCCAGCTGCCGTTGTAATATACTCATAAATTTTCCCGGGCAATAGCAGTGCTGTAATAATAGAAGCAATCAGACCGATGACGGCAAGTCCAAGAGAAGGCAGCGGCAGGTCTTTTAATTTCCTGCTCTTTTTGGAAAAAAAGGCCGGTGCGTCGCCATCGTCTGCCAAAATGACAAGAAGGTTGGTTACGCCGAACAAAGATGCCGTCATCGCAGAAAAGCCTGCAATAATAATGGCCCCGTTAAAAACATGAGGGAAAAAGGGCAGATTGTAAGCTGAAAGGGCAGTGACAAAAGGACTTTCATTTTCGTGAAACACATCTGCAGAAACGATGAGAACGGCAAGCGCAAGAGATGCAACATAAACAGCCGCAAGACAAATCAGCATCACTGTTCCGGATTTAGGTGCATCTTCTTTCTTTTTCAGCTGCATGGCCATAAGTCCAATGACTTCAATTCCTCCATATGCATAAAATGCGTAGGTGAGGGAGGCCCAAAAACCTGAAAGTCCTCCAGTGAAAAGCGAGGGAAGTCCACTTCGGACCACTGGTTCCTTTGAACTTGACAGCATTCCAGCGAGCGCCGCAACGGCAAGCACAATGAACATGAGGATGGCCGCAAATTTAATCACGGCAAACAGATTTTCCGTCTTATCAAACCCTTTTGTTCCGGTCAGCACGACAAGGATGGACAATATGGCATAACCGGTGGCAAAGAGCCACAGCGGGACATGCGGAAACCAGAACTGCGAAAGAATCGAGAGGGCCGTGAGCTGACTGCCCATAATCAGAATGTTTGAAGCCCAGTAATTCCAGCCGCAGCTGAAGGCCGCCCACTTGCCGAACGCTTTTCCTGCATAGTAGCAGAAACTGCCTGTCTGTGGATCGGCTGCTGTCATTTTTGCCAGTACGTTAAAGACGATATATGTACCGAGTGCTGCCAAAAGAAACGAAAGGACAATCGATGGCCCGGTGATTTTAACTCCGATGCCGGATCCAAGGAAATACCCTGTGCCGATCGTGCAGCCGATGCCGATAAGGGATAATTGCCACCATGCAAGATCACCTTTAGCCGGGCTTTTGTTTTTGCCTGCTGGTGTACAGCTGCTCATACAATCCCTCCTATACAGTGGTATTGTTCGAATATGGGGGGGCAATTATGTATGAGGTGAAAAAACAGAAGGGGGCAATTTTAAACAATCATACATACCATAGTGTCGTGAATACATTTAAGCAGGAAGGTGATCTCTTGCTGGATATGATAATCGGCAGTTCCATCTCTGCGTTTGCCACTGCTCTCGGTGCTCTGCCCATATTGCTTTTTAACCGTCTGTCGCATAAGTTCAGGGATATGCTGCTTGCCTTTACAGCAGGCATTATGGTGACCGCGTGCAGCTTCAGTCTAATACCGGAAGCGCTTGTCAAATCAAATGTATGGGTTGTCTTAACAGGCCTTTTAATTGGTACATTTGTGCTTGACCGCATGGAAAAATACATCCCGCACAGCCATCCCGAACGTGAAAATCTCAGTTATATGCCCAACCTTGACAAAAAGACGTTTTTAATTGTTTCCGCCCTTACGCTTCACAATATTCCTGAAGGACTTTCTGTTGGAGTCAGCTATGCCGGTGATTCCGGAGGGCTTGGAGGAATCATTGCCCTTGCGATTGGCCTGCAGAATGCCCCGGAAGGTCTGCTTGTTGCTCTTTATCTTGTGAACCAGAACATGTCTAAACTAAAAGCCTTTTTATTTGCTGCTTTAACAGGCAGCATCGAAATTGCAGCAGCTCTCCTTGGCTACTCACTGACGAACTATATTGATGATTTGATTCCCTACGGTTTATCGTTTGCGGCAGGTGCCATGCTCTTTATTGTCTATAAAGAACTGATTCCTGAAAGCCACGGGGACGGAAATGAACGGTATTCGACCTATGCGTTTATAGGCGGACTTGGGATGATGCTTGCAATCATCAGCATTTTCACATGAAAAAGCCAGGGATATTCCCTGGCTTTTCCTCATGCTTCAGTTCTCCGGCTTAAAGGCATGGTGCAGCACCTGAACGACCCGCCTGATTTAATAATCTCACTGAAATCAACTTCAATCACGTCATATCCCCGTTTTTTCAGTTCGCCATTGACGCCTTTATTCTGAGGAAGACTGATGACTTTTTTATGGCCGATCGATAGAACATTTGCGCCCATGGCAAATTGTTCTTCCTCTGATACTTCAATCAGGTCAAAATGTGATTTGAGCAGCTCGTATTCAGCTTCTTCCATTCCTTCTTTGTGGATAAGGGCTTCAGTAGGGGACAGGATATTGAAAATACAGTCCAAATGCAGAATTTCCTGCTTAATTGGGATTGGGATGATCGTATAATCAGGAATCCCGGCCTGAATATGTTCAATCGCATGCTCAGTTGTCCGTTCGCTGATGCCTATGTAAACGGTCTTTTGATGGATGATGACATCTCCGCCTTCAGTCTGGTCTTCTGTAAGATCAATGAAGGGAAGATCATGATTTTTCAGCCAGTCCTTTAAAATCTGTTCTTCTCCCTGCCTGACCGGCATGCTCATGGCTGAGATGAAAATGGTATCCCCGATTGTAAAACCAATGTCTCTTGTGAAAACCTGTTCCGGAAATTCTTTTTTTGGGGGCAGATGGTGCACTTCAATGCCATTTTCCTTCAGTACATTCATAAACGCCGTATGCTGGGCAATCGCCGTTTCTACATTAATATTTTCCTTATGGTAGCGCCGCTGTGTTTCATTGATGACATGATGGATTCTCATAAATTCAGGTTTGCACAACACGACACTTTCCATTACATCGTATTCAGTATGGCAGCTTATTTTAGACGGATTCATAGTTCAGCGCTCCTTAGAAAGAATTCGTGCTTTGAAGGGCAGTCAGCGTTTCGTTTAAATGCATCAAATGCTCACTTGCATGCAGAATGTCCGGTGAGTCTTCCTCGTGTGCCCTGGCGGCGTTCACATGCTCTTTTGCCAGAGTCAGTGCTTTAAAGGCTTTTTGATATTCTTCCGGATTAAAATTCATTTGTGCCCCAATAACTGCTTCACGCGCCTGCTTGACCAATTCCTGCATCTGATTCATTTCAGATTGTTCCATTACCATTCCTCCTGCTGATTTGCTCTTTCTAGTCTGTACAGGCAAAAGATGCCTCATACAAAAACTCAGAAAAACAGCACAATCATCGCATGCCAGCCAAAATAGATGCCAAAGCCGATCATTGACACAGAAGACAGGATGGAAATCAGAATAAGCAGCTTAGAATGCAGAAAGCGCCTCGCAAAGCTTGAAGCAAGGGCCATGGCAAAATCCCAAAGCAAAATGCCGAGGATGATGGCCGCACTATAGCCGATTAAATCCTGCACGCTCGATGCCGAAGCCGTTTTCGCAAGAACAGACCCGAAAATGCCCAGCCAGAACATCACCGTAAGCGGATTTGAAATGGACATGATAAAACCGGAAGAAAAAGAGCTGAAAAGGGAGTCTCCTGCATCTTTCCGGTTATCAATATGTAATTCCCCGGCACCTTTTAAACCCTCCACCCCTGTATACATAAGGACAAAAAAACCAAATAACCAAAGAAACACCTGCACGAAAGAATTTTCAATCAGCTGAGACACACCTAAAAAAACAAGGAGCATGTACAAAATATCAGCTGACAAAGCTCCTATTCCAAACACCCACGCATGAAAAAATCCTTTTTTAATTCCACGGTTCAGCTGAGCAGCATTCACAGGGCCAACAGGTGCCGCTAGCGAAATTCCAAGAAGGATGTACGTCAGAAAAACGGTCATTTAACAGCCTCCTATACACTCTCTATATGTCATCCTATTCCTGAAAAAGGGCCTGTACGACATATTTTTAGGACAACGAAAAAAGGCCGCAAGCGGCCCCCCTGAGATCTTCCTTTTTCTATAAGAAGCAAGGATCATTAAAATAAACAATCTCGGATAAAAACTTGCACCCTTTCAAACGCTTAAATGCATCCCTCGCTTCTTCTTCTGTACTGAATTCATACATTTTGACCGATTCTTTCAGAAAAAGGGTGATCACCCACATGAAAGATCCCTCCTGTTTGATGTCCTTATTACAAGCTATTGCATGTTCCGTTAAATATGCATGAATAGAAAAAAGGCCGCTCCTTATATAGAGTGGCCTTCCTGTTTTACCTGTTTATTTTTTTTCATATTCTGTCTTTTTTTCATCGACTTTGTTAAGTAACCGCCCTTAAATGAACGGATTTCATAAGACATCATAAAGGCTGAAGGCTCCCTCAAGTGGATGATTTCCTGAAGCTCTTCTTCACGTGATCTCTTGGATACAATGTCAAGACGGTAGCGGACAGAATTCATTCCCTGTCCTTCGAAAACCGTCACGCCAAAACCGGCATTTCTTAAGTCAGTAACTAGCTCAGTGTTTTTTTCCGGTATGTTTACTTGGTACGTGATGTAGCCGATCGCAAGCTTCTTCTCAAGCATGCCGCCGAGCAGCAGCCCAATGCTGAACCCGAGTACATAGGCACTGATGTTATAGAAGTTTGATAGATCCTGAAAAACAATTCCTAAACTGATGATGTAAATGATTGCTTCAAGCAATCCTACACCAGCGGCTGATTTTGTTTGATTTTTCACCAAAAGGATGGTCCGCATCGTCAAAACCGGTACGAAAATCAGTTGCAGAATAAAGATTAACAGCGCCTGCAGCAGCATGCAAAAACTCCCTCTCCTAAAAGATACGGCAAGCTTACCATAATTCACTGCCTATTTCATGCCATATCATACATTCTTGAAATTACCAATTTTTCTGTCTCTGGTCATATCCAGGCGCAATTGTATAAAATAAAAAGTATCATACCCCGTATCTTTTTATCCGTTTTCATCCGTTTATAAAGCAGAGAGGCAAAAAGGAGTGAGAGCATGCAAGGCAACAGGCTGTCAACTAATCAGGAAAAGAAGCAGGAACATCCCAATATGAAAGAGCTGTACAGGAAGCTGCAGCAATACTGCCGGTTCTTGACCCAGGATAAATATGACGGTGAGGATGCAGCCCAGGAAGTGATGCTGAAGGCGTACTTGACCTATGATCAGAGTGCCTTGAGCTCTGCATTGTTAAACAAAATGGCTTATCATCACTGGATAGATGTGGTCAGAAAGCGCAAGAAAGAGACTCCGTGCGAGCTTCCTGAAATGAGCGGTGCGGATCATGCGAATCAGATGATTGAACGGCGGAGCTTGCTTGAGCATCTTCTCTCAAAATGCACGCCAAAGCAGGCGGTTCTCTTTTTGCTGAAGGAAGTCTTTCACTATCAGGCGAATGAACTGGCGGAGATCCTTGGAACATCAGAAACGTCCGTCAAATCAGCTGTATTCAGAGCGAAAAAGCGGTTATCCAAAGAAAAGGGCGAAGCAGATTCGTATTGGGATGAGGTGGAGAGGGAATGGCTGTCGGATTTGATGTATACGTCACTGCAGTTTCAGGATCCTGCGCCGCTGCTGAAGGCATTGCCTGATATCCTCACATTTAAAAACACTGACAGCCCTGCACTTGTGTACATTCCGTTCAGACGGTCTTCGTCTGCTTCTCTGAAAATGGCTGCATAGCCTTATGAAGGAGGAAAAAGGATGAGTACGATCCCTTACGTCATTGAAAGTTCAGGCCGCGGTGAGCGTTCCTATGATATTTATTCCCGCCTGCTGAAAGACAGGATTATTATGATTGGCGATGAAATTAATGATCACACGGCAAACGTGACAGTGGCTCAGCTGTTATTCCTGGCTGCAGAAGATCCTGATAAGGATATATCTATTTACATTAACAGTCCAGGCGGCTCAATCACTGCAGGCTTCTCCATTTTTGATACGATGCAATATATCAAACCTGACGTCAGAACGATCTGTACAGGTATGGCCGCATCTTTCGGGGCCTTGCTGCTTTTGGCCGGAACAAAAGGAAAACGTTTTGCACTTCCAAACAGTGAAGTCATGATCCACCAGCCGCTCGGCGGGGCAAGAGGCCAGGCTGCAGAGATTGAAATTTCAGCGCGCCGCATTCTAAAGCTCCGCGAGCACATCAATAAAATCATTGCTGAACGGACAGGACAGCCAATCGAAAAAGTCGCCCGAGATTCTGACCGTGATTACTATTTGAGTGCAGCGGAAGCAAAGGAATACGGCATTATTGATGAGATTATTGGAGAGAAGTAGATCTAAGACATGTCAGCTTTTAGGCTGACATGTTTTTTTTTCTTGTAATTGTCCTTCTGTTGCCTGAAAATAGAAAGTATTCTAATTTCCGGGGTGGAACATGACAATGAAACTAGTTAAAACAAATGGCCGCAATGATGATTTTCTGAGCCTCGTTAAGCTGCTTGATCAGGATCTGCATGAACGGTACGGGGATCTGCAAAAAGAATACACTCCCCATAATCAGCTGGATGATATTCACGATGTGGTTTTGATTTATAAAGATGGCGTGGCAGCAGCCTGCGGAGCCTTCAAAGAATTCGACAGCAGCACGATTGAATTGAAACGGATTTTCGTTGAAAAAACGTTCCGCGGACAGGGGCTGTCAAAGGAGATTGTGCGTCAGCTCGAACAGACGGGAGCAGAAAAAGGGTATACTGATGCGGTTCTGGAAACAGGTACAAAGCAACACGAAGCTATTAATCTATATAAAAGGGTCGGATACAGCTCCATTCCAAACTATGGTCCCTATATCGGCAAATCCGCCAGTCTGTGCATGAAAAAGTCCCTGATAAATAAGGAGAGTTAAGATGAAATTTGTATTGATTTTCGGCCCACAGGCTGTCGGGAAAATGACGGTTGGACAGCAGCTTGAAAAAATGACGGATTTGAAGCTTTTTCATAATCACATGACCATTGACCTTGTAGCTCCTTTTTTCAATTATGGGACTGTGCAAGGGAAAAAGCTGGTTGGTGAGTTCAGGAAGAGAATCTTCGAGGAAGTGGCGGGGAGTGATTTGCCCGGTTTGATTTTTACATATGTATGGGCGTTTGATCAACAGACGGATTGGGACTATGTAGAAGAGATCTGCGCTGTTTTTGAGTCAAAAGGAGCGGACGTATACTTTGCAGAGCTCGAAGCGGATACAGATGTAAGACTCCTCCGCAACAAGAGTGAACACCGCCTTGCACATAAACCAACTAAGCGCAATCTTGATTGGTCTGAAAATGATTTGCTGTCTAGCATGGAGATCTACAGACTGAACTCGGACGAGGGAGAAATAAAAAGAACAAATTATACAAGGATTAATAATACGAATCTCCCGGCCGAGGAAACAGCTCTCCGAATTAAACATACGTTCAATCTATAATTTCTTAAATCTTCTTTAAAAAATCTTAAGAAAAAGTTTCCTTTAACGCCACGTGCTGCTGGCTTATAATCATACAGGAAGAGAGAAAACAGAATATGAGAAGGATGGGTGAGTGTCAGATGCCCCCAGCAGCACTGGCGTATGAAAAGCCGTCATTTAATGAAATCTATCAAACTTACTATACCGTTATTTATCGAATTGCTTTGAGAATGACAAGAGATCCCCACATGGCGGAGGATATTGTCCAGGAAACCTTTATTAAGGCATTCTTGAAGCTTGATACCATTTTTGAAAAAGACAAACTGAAAAACTGGCTTTCCTCGATTGCAAGAAGAACGGCGATTGATCTGTTTATCAGGAAAAAGAGAAATGAGACGTCCCTCGAAGACCTTGTACTTGCGGATGGAAGAGAGTGCGTGGAGGAAACCGCTGATTATGCGTTTTTGAAAGAAAAAGCAAAAGGAGTGCTGAATGAGCTGAAAGCGGAAGAACGCGAGATTATGATGATGAAGCTGTTTCTTGGCATGAAGGATCAGGAAATAGCCGAACAGCTTTCCTTAAAGCTTCCGACTGTTAAAACGAAAATACATAGAGCGAGAAAGCAGATGAAGGCTGCTCTTGCGTCATGACAAACAAGGCTTCCTATCGGAAAAGCCTTTTTTTGTATGCTCTTATTTACTTTTACAAAGCCTCAATATTTCTTTACAGAAACTTAACCGTAATCGACCCGTTTTTTCCGATACTCTTAAGGTAGTTTTTTAAAAGGACAGGAGGAATGAAGTTGAAACGTTCAAGTCTGTACAGTAAATTAGGTGCCTTTTCTTTAGCAGGTGTGATGCTGTCATCGGGTTTTTTGGGGAATTATCCTGCAGAAGCCAAATTAAAAGGAGATTCTTCAGCTGATCCGCGTTTTACGGACAGCCTTCAGCTTGAGAAGATCGGAAACTTCAGCACTGGAATGACAGATGAAGATGGCGGAGTCGCTGAGATTGTCAAATACAACTCAGACAACAAGAAATTTTATGTCATCAACGGTAAGCAGCAGACGATTGATATCGTCAGTCTTTCAAAACTCGCTTCGGGGAAAAAGCAGGAGCTTAAAAAAGAGAAATCTTTAAATATCGCGGATGCTGTAAACTCAGCTTCCTTTCAGTATGGAGATGTAACAAGCATTGACATTCACACGAAAAAGAACATCATTGCCGTTGCCATTCAGGAAGCAGACTATGCAAAATCCGGAAAAATTGCAGTTATGGATTATGAAGGCAACCTGCTTAAAACCTTTGATGCCGGCGTTCAGCCTGATATGGTCAAAATCTCTGAAAACGGGCGATATATCGTATCGGCTGATGAAGGCGAACCGCGCGAAGGACTTGAAAAGGGCATTGATCCTGAGGGTTCTGTTACGATTGCAGATCTGAGGACCGGAAGCGTAAAGCGTGCAGGGTTTAATGATTCTGAAGTTATTAACAGCGATGTTCATATCCGCAACAACGGAACAAAAGCAGATGCAGCAAGGGATTTTGAACCTGAATACATCGCCCTAGATAAAGGTGGAAGCACTGCTTATGTGACTCTTCAGGAAAACAACGCCATTGCCGCAGTCGATCTAAAGACGGGGAAGGTCAAATCTGTTAAATCACTTGGCTATAAAGACCATTCCCTGCCTGGTAACGAGCTTGATGCAGCGCGGAATGACCAAATTGAGCTTGAACGGCTTCCGGTTCTTGGAGCATACATGCCTGACAGCGTCGCTTATATTAAGATTAAGGGTAAGGAGTATCTTGTTACGGCAAACGAAGGAGATGCTACCGAATGGGAAGAATTTGAAAACATTGCTGATTTCAAGGATGTGAAAAACAGCATTTCACTCGACTCATCGCTTTTTAAAGGGATGTCAGAAGCAGAATCCAAGGAAGCGCTCGCTCAGATGAAGCAATCAGGCAAATTTGATAAGCTTGAGGTTTTGACAGACCGCGGTACGGATGCCGTGTATACTCTTGGTGGAAGATCTTTTTCCATCTGGAATGCAAATACGATGGAGCTTGTCTATGACAGCGGCAGCGACTTTGAGAACGTGACCTCAAAGCGCTTTCCGGACGTCTTCAACTGGTCAAATGACGATACAGCTTTTGAAAAGCGCAGTGCGAAAAAAGGGCCTGAACCTGAGGATGTAAAAATCGGAAAAATCGGCAGAGACGTCTATGCGTTTATCGGTCTTGAGCGCATCGGTGGCGTTATGACATATAACGTGTCAAATCCCGCCTCTCCGGAGTTTGCCAATTACTTTAACACACGGGATTTTTCAGCAGCCATCGCAGGGGATGTTTCTCCAGAAGGACTTGAGTTCATTCCGGCAAAGATCAGCCCAACCGGCAAACCGCTGGTCCTAATTGGGAATGAAGTCAGCGGAACTGTTTCGGTTAATCAAATAGGTAATAATTAAAAAGAAACTCATAAAGACAAAAGGCTCAGAGCGAATGCTCTGAGCCTTTTGTTAGTTTAATGTTATGCAGGAGTCTCTACTTTCTTCTTCTGCTTTTTCACAGGAACTTGTGTCATTCCGAGTTCTTTTGCTTCTTTTGATAACGACTTCATTAAGCTTATGGTCATTAGCGCCATAATGACTGAGAACGGCAGAGCAGCAATAATCATCGTGTTCTGCAGGGCCTGCAGTCCGCCCGAGTTTAGGAGGACAAGTGCGATGGCAGCAAGGAAAATGCCCCAGATCACTTTGACGCTGTTGCTCGGGTTCTGTGAGCCGTTGGTTGTCATCATACCGAGTACGAATGTTCCGGAGTCCGCAGATGTGATGAAGAATGTTCCTACAAGCAGCATGGCAATGATGGAAAGAACGGTTCCCATCGGATAGTTTTCAAACACACCGAACAGTGATTCTTCTGTGGCAAGTGCTGAAATTTTTGCAATTCCTTCATGCTCGAGTAAAACAGCCGATCCCCCGAACGTCGAAAACCAAATGAATCCAATAAGTGACGGGATTAGCAGGACGAATACAATAAATTCACGAATGGTTCTTCCTTTTGATACACGGGCAATAAAGATGCCGACAAAAGGTGACCATGCGATCCACCAGGCCCAGTAGAAGATGGTCCAGCCGTTGATCCAGCTCCGGTTTTCTTCGTCAAGAGGCGAAATGCGGAAGCTCATATTCAGCAGGTTCTGAAGGTAAGTTCCGATTGTATCTGTAAATAAATTAAGCGTAAAGAGTGTTGGACCAAAGATAAACATCAGCATGAACAGGGCGAATGCCAAAATCATGTTCGCATTGCTCAGGATTTTGATTCCTTTTCCAAGTCCGCTGAGCGCAGAGGCTATAAAAAGGATGGTAAACACAGCCACAATGACAAACTGTACCCAAAGATTTGAAGGAATCCCGTACAGGAACGTCAGACCCCCATTAATTTGAACAGCTCCAAAGCCAAGAGTAGTTGCTACTCCAATAACAGTAGCGATAACAGCGATGACATCAATCGCCTTGCCGACAGGCCCATCTGCATGGCGGCCTATTAGAGGTCTCAATGTAGCGCTTATGAGTGCCCGCTCACCTTTACGGAAGGTGAAATATGCGAGAACGAGTGCAACAATCCCGTAAATAGCCCATGCATGAATTCCCCAGTGAAAAAACGTAAAACGCATAGAGTTTCGGATTGCCTGATCTGTGCCTGTCTCTCCGGTAGGCGAGCTGATTGCATAATGGCTGATTGGCTCAGCTGCTCCCCAGAAGACAAGGCCTATTCCCATTCCTGCACTGAACAGCATGGCAAGCCAGGTTGGACGTGAAAACTCAGGCTTATCCTCCTGTTTCCCAAGTTTAATCCGGCCAATCGGACTTACGAGTAAATATAAACAAACAAACACAAACGCGGTCACGACAATCAAATAATACCATCCAAATTTATCTGTAATCATTCCTTGCAGACTTCCAGTCACACTCTCAAGTGTTTTAGGTGCAGCGACACCCGCAAGCACAAGAAGAGAGAGAATGGCAGCCGATACGTAAAATACTGCTGAAACTTTTTTCATATTCAATTAAAAACTCCCATCTTTGATAGATTCGCAGAGGGTTTACTTCAATTGGAAAACACAAAAACATGCAAAACCAACAAATCTCTTTTTTCATTTCTATGAAGCAATAGTAACTAACCCTTAAAGATTGCGTTAAAAAAATGCATTAACCAAATCATTCTCACTTAGCTATTATTTGCTCATGAACACTAAGCTGCCTGCTCTCGCAGGCAAAAATACCGGATGGATGATTGCGCCGTGCGCGCCAGTAAACATGATGTCCGCTGCAGGAAGGGGCAAAAAAGGCACTTGAACAGTATAACGCATCTTTCCGGACTTGTCTCATCGTGACTTGAATCGTGATAGAAAGTGAGAAAAAGATTTTGCATGTTTTTGTGTTTTTGAAGCAGACCTCTGAGTACAATTCCCTATGCCGGAGGGCTCTAAACCTGTTTTTTTCGAAAGAACGCTCGAAAAACCCTGATGATTCTTCCAGTGAAGATAGCTATAATGAATACTAGAATTTCTTTTGAAAGGAGAGCGGGTATGAAAAAAAGCAGTGACTGGCGATTTAAGATTGCCCACAGGGAAGCGAAAATCGGACTTGTTCTTGTTATTTTTAATTTTATCTGGTGGTTTGGCTTCGCGTACGGCCTCGGTTCGGGCGATCCTGAATCCTACAAATACGTGCTCGGTTTGCCGGAATGGTTTTTCTACAGCTGCGTGCTCGGGTTTATTGTGATGCTTGTCCTTGTTGCGCTGATTGTTGGATTCTTTTTTAAAGAAGTGCCCTTTGATGATGCAGAAGAGGGGGATTCAAATTGAACTGGCAAGTTATTTTTCCTCTTTTGCTGTTTTTAGTTCTGATTTTTTTAGTTGGATTCTTGGCAAACCGTCACGTGAAGTCCGCTGATTCGTTCCTGCAGGAGTATTTTCTGGGAGGAAGACAGCTGGGGGGCTTTGTTCTTGCGATGACAATGATTGCTACATACGGAAGTGCAAGCTCCTTCATTGGCGGTCCGGGTGTTGCTTACACTAAAGGCCTTGGATGGGTGCTTTTGTCAATGGCCCAGCTTGCGACAGGGTATTTTGTCCTGATGGTGCTCGGCAAAAAATTTGCCATTATGGCAAGGCAGTATAAAGCGATCACGCTTATAGACTTTCTGAAAGAACGGTATCAGAGTCATGCCGTTGTTATTCTTTCTGCGGTAAGCATCATTGTCTTTTTATTTTCAGCCATGGCGGCACAATGGGTTGGAGGGGCAAGGTTAATTGAGTCTCTCACCGGAGTGTCATATACAACCGCATTGTTTATTTTCGCAGTATCTGTCCTTGTTTACGTCATTATCGGCGGTTTCAGGGCAGTTGCGCTCACAGATGCTGTCCAGGGTGTCATCATGTTTATTGGAACGCTTGTGCTTTTGGTTGCCGTAATCATAGCCGGTGGAGGTATACCTGCGATTATGGCAGATCTCGCAGCTGAAAATCCTGATTTTGTGTCTCCGTTTGGTGCTGAGCGGGACTTGACGCCGCTTTATGTTTCCTCCTTCTGGATTCTTGTCGGGGTTGGAGTAGTGGGCCTTCCGCAAATTACTGTCCGTGCGATGTCTTACAAGGATTCAAGGTCGATGCACAAGGCCATCATTATTGGGACGGGCGTCATCGGCTTTATTATGCTCGGCATGCATCTTATTGGTGTTTTTGCACGTTCTGTTCTTCCGGGAATCGAAGTCGGAGATCAGGTGATGCCGACGCTGACGCTTGAAGTGCTTCCGCCGCTGCTTGCAGGACTTGTCCTGGCAGCACCGATGGCAGCAATCATGTCAACGGTTGACTCTCTGCTGATTCTTGTCAGCTCGGCTGTTGTAAAAGATATTTACCTGAATTATATCAAGCCTGATGCGAGTGAAAAACAAGTGAAAACAGCAAGTTTCTGGGTGACAAGTATTATAGGAGTGTCTGTTGTGCTGTTTGCCCTGAGTCCGCCGGATTTGTTGATCTGGCTGAATCTTTTTTCATTCGGAGGCCTGCAGTCTGTTTTTATCTGGCCTGTTATTTTTGGTTTGTACTGGACCCTTGGAAACAAATACGGAGCGCTTGCATCAATGATTTTCGGAATGGGATCCTACATTTTGTTTGACAGGCTTTATCCAAATGCGCTCGGCATGCACACAGTCGTTCTCCCTATTCTGATTTCACTCTGTGCTTATGTCCTTGCGAGTTTGTTTACACAGCGGGCATCTGAGAATTAACTCATATGGAAATTTGAAACCAATCAGCCCCATCATTCGTACCTATATGGAGGTTCAAGTACTTTCTGGGAATACATAAAGAATGGAACGGCAGTCAGAGTACATGAACGGAATGATTTTTTTAGGGGGAAGTACATATGTCATTAGATGCAAAAGCGTATTCGTGCAACGGGAGAAGTGCATGGGAAGAAAATGCCCGTACAGAAAATGAAGGTTATCAGTGGATTATCAGCAAGTCGGATAAAGGCTTTGTCCGGTCCGGCGGAATCATATGCGGAGTTGTCCTCAGCAATATCGTGATTGATTTCAGCCATGCGTATCTTGCTAAGGATGGTTATTCGGGAAACAAGTCCGCCTATGTCGCCGCCATTCAGCGGACACTCTCCTGCCTCGGCTATTCGCCGGGTTCTGCTGACGGGATTTTCGGAAGTATGACGGAACGTGCCGTAAAGGCATTTCAAGCTGATAAAGGCTTGTCTTCTGACGGCATTGTCGGGAAAGATACGTATTACTGTCTTTCAACTGCAAGGTATTAAGTTTGACCGCATCCGTTTCATTCGTGTAAAATACAGACAATTGAAAATTTATGCTAATTTGTAAAATAAAGGCCTCACTTACTGCATTGTCATGCTGTATTGAGGCTTTTCTTTTACTGGGAAGGGATGAGAAAAGTTGGGATATATTGTGTCAATATCAGGAAGTCCTTCAGCAGAATCAAGATCTGCCGTATTATCAAGTTTCCTTCGGAGGGAAGCTGAACAAAAAGGAACAGAGGTAAGAGAGTTCTCTGTTCTTGATTTTGATCCTGCCGTATTAATTCACGGAAAATATGATGATCCATCTATCGTGAATATTGGAGAAGTATTGCGCGGGGCGAGCGGGGTTATTATTGTGTCTCCTGTCTACAAGGCAGCCTACACAGGTGCTCTGAAGGCGCTGCTCGATCTTCTTCCTCAGGATGCCTTTAAAGATAAACCTGTCTTTCCGTTAATGGTAGGTGGAAGCTTTGCTCACCTGCTTGCGATTGATTATTCTCTAAAGCCTCTTTTGGCTGCTCTAAGTGCACAGACGATTCTTAAAGGCGTTTATGTACTTGATAAATTTGTTGATAAAGCGGATTTAAACAGTCCTGTTAAAGATGAAGAAGTGCAATCTAAAATTGAAGTTCAATTGGGACAATTCCTTGAAATTTCTCTGAAAATGAGCAGTGAAGCAAAATTAGAGCAGAAATAAAGGGAAAACAGGGTGCCCGGGCACCCTGTTTTTTAATCTTCCAGCTCCAAAATCCTCATCGGATCAAACTCAATTTCCTTTGCTCCTTCAGGTGGACCGGCATCGAAAAGCGAATGGTTTTTCTCTGCTTCAATCACTTTGAATTCAACAAGCTGTGGCAGGTCGTCGTTCGATATCTTCACTCCGTCTTCAAAACTGAACTCATTGATCACCCAATTCGTTTCCTGGTCAAACCAGTATTCAACCTTCGACCCGTCATCAAACGTAATTTCGTACATGTCTGCCTTTCTTCCGACATACGTGGTTTCTCCCAGTTTTTTTATTTGGTCGGAATCGAGTCCATTAAAAATATCCTGTGTCATCTGGGAGATGGTGTTATCAAGTTTTTCAGATGTGTAGACATGGTCATCTTTATAATAAGTAAGGCGTGTGGTTCCATCTGAGACTTCGTAATTCCCGTTTTCATACTCCTGCCTGTTTTTTCGGCCTGACATATAGGAAATTGTCTTTTTTCCTTGGGGTGATACTTTGACTGTATAGATGACAGGCACAGTTTCTTTTTCTTTTTCTTTATCATCCTCTTTATGCTCAAGAGGTTTGTCCATCTCAAGGAATTTGTCCCCAATCAGCTCGTTCAGCGCTTTTTCGATGGCTGCTTTTACCGGAGGGGTATTCCAGGCTGCAAGGCAAAGGATGAAAAGGGATGCGCATATGAGAGCTGCACGTTTGAGATATTTATATGGATGCTGTTTCTTTCTGGCAGGAATCAAGACAGCTTCCTCTTCCAAAATGAGGTCTAGCGCTTCTTCAAGCTGCAAATATTCCTCAAAAGTCTGAGAGCATCCGTCACACTCCCCAATATGTTCAAGCAAGGTATCCTGTTCTGCTTCAGAAAGCTGGTCAAAAATGAGAATCCGGTCCCGGCACGTTTCGCAGTTCATTTAGAGCACCCCCTTACTTTTAAGTGCTTCCAATAGTTTCTTGCGTCCCCTGAATACTCTAGTTTTGACCTTTGCAAGGGTAATATTGAGCACAGAGGCGATTTCATCATACGAATGGCCCTGGTTTCGCAGAATCAGAATGTTTTTCGTTTCTTGATCAAGTGATTGAAAAACTTCTTTTACTTCTAGCATCATTTCTTTTGAGAGAAAAGCACGTTCAGGAGTTTCGCTGTCCATGGAGCCATGGCGTTTCAATTCTTCGCTTGCGTGCGAAACAGCATCCTGGGTGCGTTTAAGTTTCCGCAAGTGATCGTAGGCTGTATTTTTCGAGAGGATGGTGATCCATGCTTCCATGTTTTCAGGTAGTGCTTTTGTTGAATCCGAGAAATACCGGAATATCTTGATGGAAGCATCCTGGAAAATATCATCGGCCAGAGAGGGATTTTTTATGATTTTTCTGATTGTTCTCTCCATTCTGGGCCGGTGCGTTTCAATCAGTTTTTCAACATTCACGTTCTTCTTCCCACCCTTTTGCCTTACTGACTTGACGTATTTCATTTCAAATTGTTTCGGTAATATGTAAAGAATGTAAGAAATTTATCAAACATCTGTCATTATAGCAGAGGAAAACGCCTTTATTGGTCATTTTTTCTATAAAAAATTCATTTATTAGGTTTAAGTTGATATAAAACAGGGAAATTAAACAACTACCCAATTTTTGGGGGTTCTTTGGCATGCCTTACAAAATCATTCATTTGGCGCTTTTTTAAAGATTGAAGTAAAATAAGAGAAGGAAATGAGCTAGAAGCAGGAGGAGAAACATCGTGCACAGAAACCAGAAATTCTACACCTATTTGCAGCAGCGTGCTCCGCAGTTAACAGAGGAATGGTACGAATCAATTGACCGGTCAGATACTGGAGGCGTTTACGTATCAAATGATCCGGGGGTCATAAAAGCTCTTAAAGCGCAAAATCAGGAATTTCACCAGCGGTTTATTCAAGTCTTCTCTGAAGAAGATGTAGACTTTATGGAATTGTTCGAGGAGTGGATTGTACGCATTGCAAAGGACGGCGAGCATTTAAGCACACCGATTCAATTTGTGATAAAAGAGTTTATGCGTACACGAAGCCAGTATTTAAAAGAGGTCGAAGCATTTATTCAAATGCATCCGAATGAGTACACAAGCGAGAAAATAGAGGCAATAAAAGATCTGATTGTACGAGCTCATGACAGAGTGATCTATCATTTTGTCGTTGAAACGCAAAGAACGTCAGAGCTGCAGCTGAAAGCCCAGCAGGAAATGATTTATGAACTGAGTTCACCCGTGATTAAATTGAAAGGTGAATCGGCCCTGCTTCCTCTAGTAGGAGATATAGATACAGCACGTGCAAAAATGATACTCGAAAATACACTGAAGCAGTGCACGGAAAAAGGTGTTGCTCATTTGTTTATTGATCTCTCAGGCGTAGTGATGATCGATACAATGGTTGCACATCAGATCTTCCAGCTGATTGATGCTCTGAATTTAATCGGCATTAAATCGACTCTCTCAGGTATCCGCCCTGAAATCGCGCTTACGTCCATGCAGCTTGGGCTGACGTTTGAAAATGTTTCGATTAAATCAACCTTGTCAAAAGCGCTTGAAGAAGAAAATAAATAAAATGAGAGCGGACATGTCGTCCGCTCTCATTTTATTTTCTCAAGAACTGCAGCTTCAATTTTATGCAAAACCGTCGTCATTTTCCCGTCTATATCCTTTTTCGTTACACCGACTACTTTCCAGCCCTGTTTCCGGATATATTTCCTTTTGCCGAGGTCTTCTATTTTTTCTGCATCCATCATACAGCGGAGTGCAACTCTGTAATAGGGAAGGACCAAATCAAGCGTGTAAGGTCCGCACTTTTCTTTGACCCTGACATAATAGCCATTGTTCCGGAGAGTTGTGTAGAGGCGCTGCTGCACCCTGTTTTCAAAGGAGATCGCCTCTTTGTTTAAATGAGGATCCGGGTTCATATGAAAACAGAACAGGACAATAAATAGCGGCATCCATATTAAAATCAGAAAGATAAGGGTAATCTGTGTCAAACCTGTCACCTCCTTTTAACAGGATGTGCCCTGTATTCCGCTGTTATTCGTGGTAAAATAATGAAGATCATGCAGTTCATCATTCAGTCTGTCAGCCAGTATAATGAACCCATCTCACATTAGAAAGAAGTGGAAGGATTGAAACTCAGTATACTCGATCAGTCCCCGATTTCATCCGGATCCTCAGCGGGAACAGCTCTGAGGGAATCAGCACGTCTTGCCAGGGCGGCTGAAAAAATGGGGTATCACCGCTACTGGATAGCGGAGCATCATGACATGCCCGGTCTTGCCTGTCCTGCGCCTGAAATTATGCTGAGTTATATCGGGGCAGACACCGAAAAAATCCGCATCGGTGCCGGTGCTGTTTTGCTCCCGCATTATAAGCCCTATAAAATCGCAGAAACCTTTCATATGCTCTCTGTGCTTTTTCCGGGAAGGATAGATCTTGGCATCGGCAGGGCACCAGGGGGATCGGCAGAAGCAACAATGGCATTATCAGACAATTTCCTGGAAAATGTCCGTACAATGCCGCACAAATTTAAAGAGCTGCTTCATTTTATTCATGGTGATTTTCCTGCAGAAAATTTCTATTCCACTCTGAAAGCAGCGCCGGTGCCTGGAATCCCGCCTGAAGTGTGGCTTCTTGGGACGAGCATAAAGAGCGGAAGGCTTGCTGCGCAGACGGGAACGGCCTATGCCTTTGGAGAGTTTATGAGCGACAAAGACGGGGTGGACATGCTAAAAGAATACAAAACCCGCTTTCAGCCTAAATATGAGCTGAAACAGCCGAAATCCCTTCTTACCGTGAGTGCTATTTGCGCCGATTCCACTGAAAAAGCAAAAGAGTTAGCCGGAAGTCTCAGACTTTGGCGAATTCAGCAGCTAAAGGGGATCACCGGAGGCATTCCGTCGGTTGAAGAAGCAAAATCCTATACATACAGCCGGGAAGAACGTGAGATGCTGCAGAGCTCAGAAGGCAAATTAATCGCAGGCAATCCCGCAGAAGTAAAAAGGAAACTGATCGGCATAGCGGGAAAATACGGCGTGAACGAAATCATGATTGTTACAATTACACACAGCTATGAGGACAGGCTGAGGTCGTATGAACTGATTGCAAATGAAATGGGAGAGATGATGACATGAAAAAGACGGCAGTACTGATCATGGCCATGCTTTTGCTCATCCTGACAGCATGCGGAAACAAAGATCAGGAGCAAAGCGCTGAGGAGCCTGTAAAAAAAGTAGATAAAAATCCAATTGTCACCATTACAATGGAAAATGACAAGCAAATCAAAGTAGAGCTGTATCCTGAAGTCGCGCCAAATACGGTTGCTAACTTTATTTCGCTGATTAACGATAAGTTTTATGACGGACTGATTTTTCACCGTGTGATTCCTGAGTTTATGATTCAGGGGGGAGACCCTGACGGAAATGGAACAGGCGGTCCAGGCTATTCGGTTAAAGGAGAGTTCAGTTCAAATGGTTTTGAAAACAGCCTGAAACACGAACGCGGCGTGATCTCAATGGCCCGCTCACAGGAGCCTGACAGCGGAGGTTCGCAGTTTTTTATTATGGTTGCTGACTATCCAAGCCTTGACGGCGAGTACGCATCCTTTGGAAAAGTAACGGAGGGTATGGAAGTGGTCGATGAAATCGTTTCTGTCCAAACGGAGAACGATAAGCCGCTGGAAGACCAGAAAATGAAATCTGTTACTGTTGAAACATTTGGCGAGGAATACAGCGAGCCGGAAAAAGCAGAATAAAAAGCTTACCCCCTGCCATGGCGGCAGGGGGTTTTATGGCCGGATCATAAAGCTCGTGCTGCCTGCCAGTCTGTTTTTTAAGATGTCAACTCCCTCAGGACTGAGGACAACTTTTCCATCGCAGCAAACAAAATTGTCCGGATCAATTTTTCCTGTAATGAAGCATTTTTTCTGGGGCTCAAATTTTCTGATCGTGATGGAATGATGGTCTGCGAATATTTCAACATGATCATAGCGTTTAATGCCTAAGTACTTTCTCCATTTTTGAGGCAATGTGACTCTGCCTTCTGAATCCATTTTTCTTAGCACGGTCTGTGTTCTCATTGTTTTCCATCCTAGTTATGTATTTGTACAGTTTTAAAGCGCTTTCTTTCTGCGTGTACGGCTCCACTGAAAATTTTATTTCATGGTCATTAAACCATGCTGAATGAAACCTTAAATTCAGCTTAAATATGCGACATTATGCCCGGATTTTAATGAATCCTATTCACACGCCCTGTTTCTTTAAAGTGAAAAACATTTAATTGAGGCTTTTGGAGCTTGTAGGACAGGATAAAAATGCATAAAAAAACTGATTTTACCACCAGGTGAAATCAGTTTCAGATGGAACTGTGTTCGTGATAAATGAAAGGTCTTCTTCTGAAAGACCGTAAACGGCAAGTTCAGTGCCCCAGTGTCCGGAATGAAGAACAGTCTCACCCCTGAGGATCAAGTTCACCGTAAACCATTTCATCCGGCCGTTTTTTAAATGGCTCTTAACCAGGAACTCAGACAGAGCGGGTGTTTTCTTTACGGTAAATATAATGAGATCCCCGTCATCAGCAGCAGCTTTCTCTTCAAAATGACTGAGTTCATTCATTGATGCTTTCTCATCTTTCCAGCAATGAATCTCAACCGTATCTGCCTTAGTCAGGAAATAAGAAATGATTTTCTCCCAATAGTCATAGGTTTCTCCAATGGGAGACTGAAAGCCTGAATCATCGGGTGAATAAGAAGGGATTGCAAGCAGTACATTTCGGTTCAAATCACGATTGCTCCTTTTCATAGTTTTAGGCATTCCTTATTTTCTCTCCTCGTATTCTTCATATCTTGCTTCATGTTTGCTTTCACTTAGGGGAATTTCATTCTGATAGTTTCGGACGAGGCCGTTGTCAATATCATTCATGGGTGTGTACTCATTGTTAGGCAGCCTGCGGTTTTGTCTAAGCAGATTGAAAATGAAAAACCCGACGGCAGCAACGACGCAAATCAGATAAACAGTTTCCAAGCACAGCACCTCCTGGTCATTATAGGTTTATAGTTCTTTTTTAATGTATGAGAATCCTGCATGATAGATAACGAACTTCAATTATTAAGCATATATTCCAATATTTTCTTGCTTGTTACTTACACCTGTAATATAATTATTACATATGAAAAAACAAATGAATGGTGACGATTTGATTAAGCTTCTTGATGCGCTCTCCAATCCGTATCGGATGAAGATTATTGCTATTCTGCACAGGGAGCGTCAGTATGTCAGCCAGCTTGCAAGGGAGCTTGGCATCAGCCGTCCGCTTGTGTATTTGCATCTGAAAAAGCTTGAAGAAGCCGGACTCATAAAGGGGGAGCATGAAATTTCAGACGATGGGAAAGCAATGAAATATTTTGAGCTTGTTCCATTCAGTGTTCCGCTCGATGCCGGAATCATTGCGGAAGCATCAGAAAGCATATCTGAAAAAAAGAAAGAATAAATGTGCAGAACGAAAAGGAGATTTTTATGGGGGATATTATTACTACGCTAGGGCCATTATTATTTTGGATCATCCTCATCATTCTTCCCTTAATCTTTATCATCCGCTATTTTAAACGGATGGAAGCGAGAGCCGAAGAGAGACTGAAACTGGAGAGAGATCACGCGGCTTTTCAGCAGAAACAAGTAAAAGTAAACGAAGAATTAAATCAAAGACTGACTTCAATTGAAAAAATGCTGAAGGAAGTGGAATGAAAAGGAGAGGCTCTAAATGGCTGAAAGCAACAGCATCTGGAAGGGGGAGCTTGTCAGACTCAGGCCTGTTCAGCCGTGATGTTTCACAAAGACGGCATGGATTCAGAGATAGCTAGACTCAAAGGATGCCATTTATGGTCCAAGATCTGAAGAGGGCACAAGAAGATGGACTGAGGCCGAGGCGGAAAAAGGCTGGAACGAGGATGCTGTCAGACTTTCTATAGAGAATGCAGCGGGGGAATTTGCTGGCAGCATCAGCACGGATAAGTGTGATACCCGAAACGGCACATTCAGCTATGGCATCAGTATATTCAGAGAGCACTGGTGAAAGGGATATGCAGGAGATGCCATCAGAATTGTGCTTCGCTATTTATTTGAAGAACTGCGCTATCAAAAAGCAAATGCTCATGTGTACAGTTTTAATGAGGCTTCGATCAGCCTGCACAGAAATCTGGGCTTTCAAGAAGAAGGCAGAATGCGGAACATGATTTATACGCAAGGCAGCTATCATGACCTGCTCCTGTTTGGAATTACGAGGGAAGAATATAAAAAGATCTCAGAGCCGCTCAGGCTCTGAGATCTTTTTATTGATTTAAGAATTTTACGCAAACCGGATAAGGCACATGAACATCTGACTGCAGAAGAGACAGTTTTCCTGTTTCGCGGTTTCTTTCAAACAGGATCAGGCTACTGCTTTCCTGGTTGGATGCAATCAGGAAGTTTTCAGTTGGATCGAGTGCAAAGTCACGCGGCCAGTTTCCTTCAGTGGACGTGCGTTCTACGAATGTCAGTTTACCTGTGTCGCTGTCAGTTTTGAAAACGGCGATGCTGTCGTGCCCGCGGTTGCCGGCATACACGAATTGTCCATCAGATGAGATGTGAATCGCAGAACCCTGGCTGTTTTCTGTAAAATCCTCCGGAAGAGTGGAGATATACTGAAGCTCTGTGAAGCTGCCGTCTTCCTTATAATCAAGAACAACTACTTCGTTGCTGAGCTCTGTGAGCAGATATGCAATCTTCCCGTTCGGGTGGAACGTCAGATGTCTTGGTCCGCTTCCTCTCTTCAGGTGAAGGCTGTGAACTTCATAAAGTTCACCGTCATTGAGCTCATATGTGTACAGTTTGTCAGTGCCAAGATCAATAGCAGCGACATACTTTTCCTCAGGCGTGAAGCCTGCATAGTGGGCGTGCGGAGCGTCCTGTCTTTCTTCATTAGGCCCTGAACCTTCATGCTTGCGGATGGAAAGGGCGGATGAGAGAGTTCCGCTGATCACATCCATCTCATGGGATTCAATTGTCCCGTTATGGTAATTTGCAGATACAACAAACCGGTTGGTTGAATCAACACTTACGTGGCAGGGTGATGCTCCTTCGCGAAGCTGTCTGTTAAGCTCCGTCAATTCCCCTGTATTCGCATTTCTTGAGTAGGCAACCAACCCTCCTGCGTCCCCGTCTTTTCCAATCGCATATACGAAACGGTTATCTTTGCTTAAATTCAAGTATGTAGGACTGCCGATTTCAGCAGCAACGCTTGGTTCACTCAGTTTTTTTGCATCTGTATCAAGTGTAAAGGAGTAAATGCCTTTGCTGTCTCCCTTTGTATATGTACCGATATACCCGCTGTATTTCATCTTTTATCCTCCTCTAATTGGTATGACCTTATTTTAGCATAAATCCCGCCAAATCAAGTTATTATCCGTATACCCATATCCTTGTCTACCGAAAACGTCTATTTTTGTCGAAAAGGGCGGGGGCTAACGCATCAAATAGTGTAACCTCTTAGACAAACTCTTACTAAGATATTAAAGGATCACACTGATTTTAGAAAGGAGCAAGGAATTTGAATCTATTCAGCTTGAAAAATAAAACGGCTATTGTTACCGGCGGAGGAAAGGGGCTTGGCGCACAAATGGCAAGAGTGCTTGCACTTGCAGGCGCTAATGTTGTCGTGTGTTCAAGGGATCTTGAAGCATGCGAGAAGGTCAGGGGAGAACTTGTTGCTCTCGGTGTTAAGTCCCTTGCGATTGCCTGTGATGTAACGAGCCAGAAGGATATCCAGAATGTCATCGACCAGACGTTGGCTCACTTTGGAACAATTGATATTTTAATCAACAACAGCGGTACCTCATGGATGGCGCCTGCGCTTGAACTGCCTGCCGATAAATGGGACAAAGTCATGAATGTCAATGTCAGGGGAGTCTTCCTTTTCAGCCAGGCTGCTGCAAAAGTAATGAAAAGCCAGGGCTCGGGCAAGATCATCAATATCGCCTCAGTTACGGGAATGGGAGGAACTCCGGCAGAGCTTATGGATACGATTGCCTACAGCACAAGCAAAGGCGCTGTCATCAGTTTCACGAAGGATCTTGCAGTAAAACTTGCCCCGGACAATATTCAGGTTAATGCAATCGCACCGGGATATTTCCCGACGAAATTGACAAAAATGATTCTAGAAAAAGATAATGCTGGGATTTTAAAAGGGGTGCCTGCCGGCCGTTTCGGTACAGAAGGCGACCTAGACGGTGTTATTCTGCTGCTCTCCGGGAAAGCATCGGATTATATTGTCGGCCAGGTTTTTGTTGTGGATGGCGGCATAACCGCTCTAGTTTAAAAAAGGAGAACAATACTTGCACTTTTAAGAACAGGAAATCGCATAATGGGGAATAGACTTCTTTCGTGACATGCATTCAGACGAATATTCTATTCAAATCTGAGTTCGATTAGCTAGTTTATAAAATCAGAGATTCATAAAACGCATGGTACACTCTCTAATCTGCTTTAAACCGGATGCACGCAGCCGGCCGTTCGGTCAAACTCAATAATGAAGGGAGGCAATTTATGCTTTTTGATTTTGAATCTATCCTGAAAAGAACCGCTCCAGTAATAGAGTATTTGGGTTATGGGGGAGTTGTTTTTCATTCCGCTTTTATTGACTAAGGATACGGCACAGTATGTTATTAACAGGAAAGCCGGTGTTCAATTAAAAATTGGGAAAGCGGCAGCTCTCCGGTGAGTGGCGCCACAAAAGAGGATTCTTGACCGGAAAAAGTGGCAGCACTCTGGTGAATGACGCCACAAGTGAGGAATCATGACCTGAAAAAGTGGCAGCACTCTGGTGAGTGGCGCCACAAAAGAGGATTCGTGACCTGAAAAAGTGGCAGCACTCCGGTGAGTGGCACCACAAAAGAGGATTCGTGATCGGAAAAAGTGGCAGCTCTCCGATGAGTGGCGCCACAAAAGAGGATTCGTGACCTGAAAAAGTGGGAGTACTCTGGTGAATGACGCCACAAGTGAGGAATCATGACCTGAAAAAGTGGGAGCACTCTGGTGAGTGGCGCCACAAAAGAGGATTCGTGACCTGAAAAAGTGGCAGCACTCCGGTGAGTGGCACCACAAAAGAGGATTCGTGATCGGAAAAAGTGGCAGCACTCTGGTGAGTGGCGCCACAAAAGAGGATTCGTGACCTGAAAAAGTGGCAGCACTCTGCTGAATGGCGCCACAAGTGAGGAATCATGACTTGTAAAAGTGGCAGCATTCCGGTGAGTGGCGCCACAAGTGAGGAATCATGACCTGGAAAAGTGGCAGCACTCCGGCTAATACTCCACAGGTAGAAACAGAAAAAATCCGAACTAATTGATTCATAGTTCGGATTTTACGATACATATCAGCTTCATTTATTGTCGTCTGAATCCAAGGTCATACAAAGCTTTTCTCATGTTGAATTTGGTTTCGATATGATTAAAATCAAGGCCGAGACTCATGATGGTCTGGGCGATTTCAGGACGGAGGCCGGTGAGAACGGTGTGGATGCCGCTGATCTTGAGTGCGCTGACGATTTTGAAAATCTGGTCTGCCACCATAGTATCAATAATGGGAACTCCGGATACATCCAGGATGACTTCTTCGAGATTCAGGCGGGCGCCCTCTCTAAGGGAAACTTCCATGATCAGTGCGGCCCTTCTTGTGTCAACCGCTCCAACAAGAGGAATAACGGCAATTCCTTCTGCCACCGGCACAACCGGAACAGAAAGCTCTTCCAATGCTGAATAAGCCACTTCCATTAATTCATTGCTGTGGTTTTCATAGACGCTGCCTGTCACACTGCAGGCTCTGTCAATCAGCGGATCAATCATTTTGGAAACATCCAGCATCGTAACGGCGTAGAAGTTGTTTTTGTGAAGCTCTTCGGTCAGAGTGTCCCACAGAGCCGTCCTGTATGCCCCGATCGCACGGAGACACTGGGCCAGCGGGACGTCAAAATGGATGGCTCTTTTTGCTATTTTTATGCTCCACTGGTCTACTTTTTCCTCAACCTTCACATCACACAGAGCCTGTCCCAAATAACCGACCAGTTCTTCCCGGTAGGCAATTCGCTCTTCTAATGGGAATCCCGAATGCTCCAGCTGCTGAGTATGCTTGGCATCTTGGGCGCTCGGGATATTCAAAGTAATTTCACGTGCGTTTTCCTGAATCTTATTGCCTATATAATGCAGCTCATCTTTCATGAAAGTTCCCCTTTTAACCGATTGAATAGGTTAAGTATATAGGATTGAAAGGGAAATAGACAGATGAGGGGAGAGAAAATTTAATCGTGCGATCTAATGGGAGTTATGACTCCCCTTTCTTTGATATCCTTTCAATTATCGCTCCCAGCTCGTCAGGACGGTGAAATTCAATCGGAGATACCCCTTTTTCAAATTGGATGCTGTCCGCTTCTACGAGAAGAACATATCTTCCGTTGATCTTTCCTAAATGAATGTTTTCCCCGTAGTCTGCAAGGAGTCCTTTTACAGAAGTTTCCCCGAGCTTCATCTTCAGCTCGGCTTCGGGTGTATGCTCCACAATTTGGGCAGCCGCTTCAATGACCTGATGGGTATCCAGACGCTCCTGGATTTCCCGCTTCTCGCTTGCTTCCCAGATTTCCATGTCCTGTTCGAACTGCTGGCGTTCCTGGCTGTTCTCTTCATACGTCTCAAGGACATGCTCCTGGACCATGCTCATGACTTGAGTTTTCATGATCTCAGGCATGGATTCGCCGTATTCGACAAACTTCAGAAAGTCTTCAAAGTAGCGGGCATGTGACGCCTGATGAATTTTAAGCTCACCGGGCTCTGTCATGCCTTCTTCAGGCATGTGGGGGTATTGGATGGATTTCATATTTTTCGTCGTGATCGCCATCTGCACATTGCGGATCAGGGTTGATTCATCTGAAATGGAAGCCACTTTAGGTTCAAAATCACATTTTAAAATAAATACAAATGTATCCTCGAAATACTTCTCAGGAGTTGCCGACAAAACAAGGAATGCACCGCCCCGGACGGCACTTGCATCGAGATAGGCAGAGACGAACCGTTCGCCTGCTTCTTTAAAAGCTTCCTTTGTTTCTGCTGTAAGTGCTCTGTGAAAGAGGTTGTAATTTGGATTAGAATCCAGTTCATATCCCGGTTCCACAACAAAGTGGCCAAGTTTTGTGGGAACCTGCTCGCTCTTAGGATGCTTCTCCACTTTCCGTTTCACAATTTTTTTCAGCTCGCCGTCCAGAAAATCCTTCAGCGCGTTCTGCTCGTACTCCTCCGCCGTTAATGTTTGAAAGTGTTTGTACTGCTTATTGGCATTCTCGTCTTTTCCGTCCACCTGGATCAAATAGAAAGAGAGATAGTTAATCTTAAATTCCACTGGATTCACCTGCTTCTTTTTCAGTTCTTCAAGTGTAAAAGATTGGCCTTGGGGAGTCAATCCGAATGGAGGAGCGGCAGTCTGATAGACTATAAATATATAGAATTTTCAAAAAAAGGTTGCCTGTTTTCGGATTACTGGATATACTTCTAGTAACTAATCGCATTTCACGCCTATGGAATTAGCCTTCCTGTGATCCGTGATGACGGTTAGCACCAGTGAACATATGTTTAAACCTGATTGCTGTTTTGTCTATGGAAGAGATTTCTTAACGTTGACAAAAGCCGGCTGCCTTTTTGCGCAGCCGGCTTTTTTATATCTACTAAAAGGGGATGAAGCAATGATGAATTTTAACTTGTCTGAAGAACAGAACGCTGTAAGAAAAATGGTCCGCGATTTCGTTGATAAAGAGATTAACCCGTACATTGCCGAGTGGGATGCAGAAGGTCATTTCGAACCGTCCATTTTGAAAAAACTTGCAGATCTCGGCCTGATGGGAATCTGCGTGCCGGAACAATACGGCGGCAGTGCCATGGATTATAACACTCTCGCGATTGTGTGTGAGGAGCTTGAACGCGGGGATACAGCCTACCGTACAGCCGTTTCCGTCCACACCGGCTTAAACAGCCTGACGCTGATGCAGTGGGGAAATAAGGAGCAGAAGCAGAAATATCTTACTCCGCAGGCTAAAGGGGAGAAAGTTGGAGCGTTCGGCTTAACAGAACCGAATGCAGGATCGGACGTTGCGGCTTTGCAGACTTCAGCCGTTTTGGAAGGCGATCATTACATACTGAATGGTCAGAAGACATGGATTTCTCTTTGCGACTATGCTGACCACTTTCTTGTATTCGCTTACACGGATAAAAGCAAAAAGCACCACGGCATTTCGGCGTTTATTGTAGAGCGCACGATGCCTGGCTTTTCCTCCAAAGCTATTAAAGGGAAGCTTGGCATTCGCGCAGGGAACACAGGTGAAATCTTCTTTGACAACATCCGGGTGCCGAAAGAAAACCTTCTTGGACAGGAAGGGGACGGCTTTAAAATTGCCATGTCCGCTCTTGATAATGGACGGTTTACCGTTGCGGCCGGTGCCTGCGGACTCATTCAGGCATGTATTGAACAGAGCGTCAACTACTGCCATGAGCGGAAAACATTTGGAAAAGAGATTGGCAAACACCAGCTTGTTCAGCAGATGATCGCCAAAATGGAAGCAGGCTATCACATGTCCCGCCTGCTTGTCTTCAGAGCAGGGTGTCTTAAAAACGAAGGAAAACGAAACACAAGGGAAACGTCCCTCGCCAAGTGGCAATCCTGTGATTTCGCAAACGAAGCGGCGAACGATGCAGTACAGATCCACGGTGCGTACGGTTACTCCAATGAATATCCGGTTGAACGATTCCTTAGAAACTCTAAAGCACCTGTTATTTACGAGGGAACAAGAGAAATTCATACCGTGATGCAGGCGGAGTATGTGTTAGGTTACAGAGAAGATAAAACGCTGAGCCATATGCTGCCGAGCTGGCCGTTTGAGGAGGAGAGGGAGAAGGTTAAGAACTGAAGAATATAATTTAAGCAAAAAGAAGCAGGCTGAATCTCTCAGTCTGCTTCTTTTTCTAGAATTAATCTAATTTTTCTATATGAATTTGAATCTCTGTTAAAATGTTCTCCACAATTTGATCGGGCTGCAGGCTCGTCAAATCGGTGTGCAGTAAATCAATCAGCGGACCGGCAGCTCTGTAGTTGTTTTCTATAAGCCATTTCTGGATTCTTGAATAAATGTCAATGAACGTATCTTTGCCTGCCATGCCTTTTCTAATCATCGATAAGTACAATCCTTCAGGTATTTCACTTAAAAAGGGAGAATCCTGGAGCTGTCCTGCCGGCAAGCCGACCTCAAGATCTTTCATCATGCTTTGAAATTCCCTCTCATTGAATGCGTGATTCACATTTATATGATGATGAATTAACACAAGGTTTCCTGATGGAATGATTTTTTCTTTTTTTGCAAGTTCAATCAGTTCATTAAAATAATGGACGTACACATCTAAATTAGCACGTTCAGTTTGCTTTCTTAAAGAAAGGATTTTCCTTGCAGGCTGCCAGGCAGCGGTAATGACGGGTTCAGAGGGAGAATGAGAATAGGACATTTTCAATTCCTTTTCCATATTTTTAATTCGTTGATTAATGGATTCTGCTGTTTTCTTTAGCTCGTTTATTTCATCCACGATTTCATCACGCTTTTTTTTCATGACAGACAGCTGATTTGAAAGGCTGTCTTCCTCAAGTATCTTGCTTATATCCCCAATGGAAAAATGCAGCTCTCGCAAATTTTGGATGATTCTGATTTTGGCAATATCCTTAAAGGTATAGTAGCGGTAGTTTGTGATCTTGTTCAGCCCTGCTGGTTTCAGCAAGCTGATTTGGTCGTAATAGCGTAATGTTGAAGCAGCTGTGCCGCATAGCTTTGCAGCCTCGCCGATTGTGTAGTAGTTTTTTTCCTCCATATTGACACCTCTTGTCTTCTCCTGCGCTGAGAAAAGTATAACAAATAATGCTTTTTTAAAAAAAGAGGTTGACCTTAAAGCTGCTTTAAGGCTGATAATCATGGTTATCAATCAATAAGGAGAAGATTTTGACGTGAAGAAAAAAGCGGTATTACTCACAGCAGTCCTTCTATTTATCGGAGCAGGAGCTACGGGTTATTTATCCATTCCATTTACAAGTTCAGAAAACAATGAGTTTCATAAACAGCTAAATCAGTCTGAGCATGACAGTCAGAAAACAATGAACAGAATAACAGAAATCATGGACAAGAATGAGGCGGACTCGTTGTTTATAATGGAAGGCCAGAACGTGCTTGCGGAATCCGGAGAAAGTGATCAAATTTCAAATGTGGCTTCTGTCAGAAAAAGTCTTATCAGTGCTCTTTTTGGAATTGCCGAGTCAAAAGGAGTAATCAATTTGGATCGAACACTGGGGGACCTGGGGATAGATGACACGAAAAATCCGCTTTCTGAAAAGGAGAAACAGGCGACCGTAGAAGATCTGCTGAAAGCCCGTTCCGGCATTTACATTACTTCCTTGGGCGAATCAAAAGCCATGAAAGAAAAAAGACCTGAGAGAGGCAGCCACAGCCATAACGAGCACTACTACTATAACAACTGGGATTTTAATACGCTCGGCGTCATTTTTGAAAAGGAGACAGGTAAATCCCTAGGGGAAGCTTTCTATGAATGGATTGCCAAACCGACAAAGATGAAAAAGTTTCAGCCCTCAAATGTGGTTTATCAAGAGTCGGAAGAGACTTCCATGCCAATGTACAGATTCTATATGTGTGCAGAAGACCTGGCAAGATTCGGCTCGCTTTATGCCAATGACGGGAAATGGAAAGATAAGCAAATCATTCCGAAAAATTGGATTGATGCCAGTTTTGAAGCGTACTCTGAAATAACCGATGTAGACAGATTTACGGGGTACGGCTATTTATGGTGGCTGGAAAAGCAAAAGGATCAAACGCTGCAATGGGCGGTTGGTTCAGGGGGACAGTATATTGTTGTAGACAGAGAAAGCAAAATCTCTCTTGCGATGATGAACAACACGGGGACTTCTCCATTGGGAGTGTTCTGGTACCGCACATTTGATGGAGGGGAGGAACCTTATTCAGATGTCAGGGACGTTTTTGAGCTCGCTAAAAACAGTGTAATGAACAAACAGAAGTAAACTGCAGCCCCTTATGCTTATGCTGAGGGGCATTTTTTATGAGCTGTATTTTCATAAGTAAACGACTGTACGTTTTTGATTCAAAAGGAAGGATATTCGCAAATTGTAAAGAAGTAAGGTTTAAGAAACGAATTCATTTATTGAAAGAGAGGGACCTCACCATGCACTCACAGACGATGTTTATTGCGGGACATGCGCGCCTGCCGGCAGGAATGGCGGCGAAGAACGTATACGATATGCTGACGATCACGGTTGAAATTGATAAAAGATACGCGGTGATACTGGAAGCTTCCTGCACGCTTGCAACGGAGCACGGAAGGGATTTTGTCGGTCGCCTTCTCCGGGGCTACAGCCTTCAGAACGGGGTGGACGAAGTCACTGAGCATGTCAGGGAACATTATTGCGGAAAAGCCATCCATGCCATCACCGCTGCGCTGTCAGATCTGCATTTTCAGTATCAGCAGCTGAAGATCGAACGGTGAGGACATGAAAGCAGAGACCCTGATGAATATCCCTTTTCCGTGCATGATGACTACAGAAGAGCAAGTGATTGTACAGGCCAATGCCTCTTTAAAGAAGCTGAGTGGCGGCATGGAAACTAAGAGCCGTCATATTAATCAAGTGTTTGATGTGTGGGAAAAGCTGGGCGGCGGGAAGCTGATTCACGCTGCGTGCGGGAATACCAGCTGTATTTTTATCAAAACGTCCATACAGGATTCAGCGGACTGCCTGTATATCGGCACGATTTCGACTGAGCTTGTATCATTGATCGATGAACTGAAGGAATCACAACGGATAAACCGTGAACTGGATGCGATTATTGATAATTCCTATGACGGCATTTATATAACAGATAAAGATGGGGTCACGCTCAGAACGAACCGGGCTATTGAGCGGATTACAGGCATACCAAAGGAATATTACGCGGGGAAAAATGTAAACGCTCTTATTGAGCGCGGAATCCTAGAAAATTCGGTGACCCATAAAGTGATGGAAAAACGAAGAAGCGTGTCAGTTGTGCAGCTCAACCGGACAGGAAAGGAAACACTGCTGACAGGAAACCCTGTCTTTAATGACAATGGTGAAATTGAGAGCATCGTCACGAATATCAGAGACCTGTCCGAACTCAACGATTTGCAGAACGCTCTCAGAAAAGCGACAAAACTCAATGACAGCTATAAAAAAGAAATTGAACGGCTGAAAAGAAAAAACAGCAGCAGTGACGTCATTATCGAGAGCGAAGAGCTTGCCGCCATTTATGAAACGGCTGACAGAATTGTCAACGTGGAAGCGACCGTTCTCATTTTGGGAGAGACAGGTGTCGGGAAAGATGTGCTTGCCCGCTATATTTACAACAGGAGCGGGCGGTCAGATAAAGGACGGTTTATTAAAGTGAACTGCGGAGCAATCCCCCCGGATCTTCTGGAGTCTGAACTGTTTGGCTATGAAGGCGGAGCCTTTACAGGCGCTAATAAACATGGAAAGCCCGGGATGTTTGAGCTTGCAGATGGAGGCGTCCTTTTTCTGGATGAGGTGGGTGAGCTTCCGCTGAATCTGCAGGTCAAGCTGCTTCGGGTCATTCAGGAGAAAGAAATTCAGCGGGTCGGTGCAACGGTTTCTAAAAAAGCGGATGTCCGGATTCTTGCTGCGACAAATAAGGACTTAAAAGAAATGGTTCATAACGGAGAGTTCCGCGAAGATTTGTTTTACCGTCTCAATGTTGTTCCAATTTTCATTCCTCCTCTCCGGAACCGGAAAAACGACATACTGCCGATCGTTTCTTTCTTTTTGGAAAAAGCCAATTTGAAGTACGGCAAGAGCAAACGGATGGAAGCAGCGCTGAAAGATTTCTTTTACACGTACAGCTGGCCCGGCAATGTCCGCGAGCTCGCCAATTTAGTGGAGAGGCTTGTGCTGATCAGTGAAGAGGATGTGCTGACTCATAAGAATCTGCCGAATGAGTACAGAGAGGAAGGGCCGATCAAGCTTTCTGAAATTGTCACATTAAAAGAAGCAGCCGAACTTGCGGAAGAAAAAATCCTGACTCTTGCTGTTCAAAAATACAGGACAACGTATGAAATTGCAGAAGCTCTGGACAGCAGCCAGCCTACGATTGTCAGGAAACTGAAAAAGTACGGACTTGCAGTCAGGCAGCCTGTCCACTAATTTGCCTGCGGAACGGCCCATCAGCAGCACATCCTTCATACAATTGTCGAATATTCTGCGCTCTCTCCGTGGTACAATAAAGCATATTGAAACACAAGGAGAGAATTTTATGGAACAGACACATCGCTCAGGCAAGAATTACACGGCGATTATCGTAACCCTTTCCCTTGTCGTCAATGCGGTTATCCTCGGTTTATTCTTTTTGCCGATCGGATACGGCGGCGAGGTTACATTCGATATTCATATTTTCCCGCGCATCAATGCCGTACTGAACAGTTTTACATTTGTCTTTTTAGTTATTGCGCTCGTATCGATTATTAAGAAAAACGTCAAGCTCCACAAAGGCTTCATTCTGGCGGCCTTTACGACAACCCTGCTTTTCTGCGTGTCGTATTTGACCTATCATTACCTTTCAGTTGAAACAACGCGGTTCGGCGGAGAAGGAATCATCCGCAGCGTTTATTTCTTTATCCTGATTACACACAGTTTCCTTGCAGCCATCATCGTGCCGCTTGCGCTTTTCTCACTCGTTTGGGGTTGGACAGGCCAGCTTGACAAGCACCGCAAAATTGTCCGCTGGAGCATGCCGATCTGGCTTTATGTAAGCTTTACAGGTGTAGTTGTGTATTTAATGATCTCACCTTATTATTAAAAAGATGGTCCAGCTGAGCTGGACCATCTTTCTTTCATGTTTAGAAATTTTGCGAGCAGTCTGTACACGGACCGCCGGTTGGCTGGAATACTACGTTGTCGACATAAGAAGCAGCTCCTACGCCACCGCTGGTAGATATGTTCTGAAATGAGATGCATGCCATTGTCACATCTTCTGGTATACACACGACAAGCGTGTAGTGCTGGAATAATGACTGCGGCTGGTTGTCAACAGGCACGATGTGCGGTATCCCGTTTGGACCAAGCGTAGATGGTTCCGGGGGACAATCCTGTTCCAGTTCAGGAAACGATACCGATGCCACGAGCCTCCCGTTATCTCTTACATTGGCAGCAAATGACAAAGTATAGCAGCAGCCTTCATCCACCATTACAGTCTGTGTAACAAATCGTGTAGGGAGTATTCGGACAGACTGAATGCTTAGGGTGCCGTCCGGTAAAAATCGTCCACTGTGTGCATTAGGGAATCCCACTTCAGCAACGCCTGCTACTGACTGGTTCCATCCGGGCACAGGATCACCTGTTACCCCCGGTTCGTCAAAACCTGGATTATCTAAAAGGTTATTGCACGGACAGCATCCCTGAGCTGCTGGTCCGGTTGGTCCCTGAGGTCCAGTGGCACCAGTGGCACCAGTGGCACCAGTGGCACCAGTGGCGCCGGTAGCACCAGTAGCCCCGGAAGGTCCAGTTGGCCCCTGAGGTCCCGTCGGCCCTGGAGGACAAGGCGGACAAGGACATTGCGGCACGTTCACATTAACATTAATTTTGGGCTTAAATGTGATTTCACATTTGCACTTTGATTTACCGCAATCAGGACATTTCTTTTTGCATTCACACTTTCTATGACCGCATTCATCACACTTTTCTTTTTTGCATTTGCATTTCTCTTTGCCGCATTTGCCGCACTTTCTCTCTTCTTTACACTTGCACTCTTCATACCCGCACGATGGACATTTCCCATTGAAATATGCTTTTCCCATCAAAAACCTCCTTGAATTTTCGAACTAAAACAGACTATGTGCATAACAGGATAATTGCATGGACATTCCCCTCAATTTTTTTGAAATATGAAACTTTTTTTTGATCAAACGCCTCTAACTTTTGAAAGGAGAGGAAGAAGTGGACATACATACAGTAAAAAAAGCGATTAACGGCAATGAAAAAGCCTTTGAACAGCTGATTAAACTCGAGAGTGCCAAGCTTTATAAAACTGCTTTTATATATGTGAGAAACAAAGAAGACGCACTGGATGTTCTTCAGGAGACGGTCTGCAAGGCGTTTGTATCAATTGGAACGTTAAAACAGCCTGAATATTTCCGTACGTGGCTGATGAAAATTTTAATCAGGACAGCCTTTGAGCTGCTGAGAAAAAAGAAGAAAACTGTGGCCATGGATAGTGCGTTTCTTGAGAACGTTTCTTTTGTGCAAAAGGAGAATGACCTTGATCTTGTCCATGCGATAGGAGGACTTAGTGAGAACTACCAGACGGTTATTATTTTGTTTTATTATCACGATTTACCAATCCGGACGATTTCAGGCATGATGGAAAAACCCGAAAATACAGTGAAAACCTATTTGCGCAGAGCTAAAGCTGAGCTGAAAGCAGCCCTTGAAGGAGGAAAAGACCATGAACAAAAGCTGGTTTGACAGTCAGATTGATCAAATTGCCGTACCGGAAGACGACATGATGGCAGCCGTGTCCCGCGGAATACTTGAAGGTAAAAAACAAAAAAAGAAGAAAATGTTCGCTTCTGCCGGTGTTTTGTCAGGATCTGCAGCTGCCATCATTCTTGGAACAGGGTTTTTCTTTGCGCCAGTTAATGGGGTGCTCGCGAGTGTTCCTCTCATTGGGTCACTTTATGAGCCGTTTTCCTCCTTTACCATAGGAAAAGAACTTGCTTCAGCAGGACTCGTGAATGAACTGAACGAAAAGGCTGAAAGCGGAGGAATAAGTGTGACGCTGACAAGTGCTTATTATGAAGGAAATGTTGTCGGAATCACGTTTAAAGCCGAAGGGGAAAATCTGCCGGAGAAATGGAAAGAAGGCCCGAATGATCCCGCTTCCGACTACAGTCTGTCTTTATTTGACGGCAAAGAGTCCAGTCAGTTGGCGGGCAGTCATTCCCTGGTTGAAACAGAAGATGGATACATTGGAACGGCTGAGTATTATTTGGATGAAAAGAAGCTTCCCTCAGATTTTACTCTTCCGGTGAGATTCACTTCCATTGCCGGCGAAAAAGGAGACTGGCGATTTGATGTACCTTTAAAGCGGATTGAACCTGAGGTACTTGGCGTAAATAAAGTGTCGAGATCGGGAAGCGAATCGGTGACTATTCAAACTGTCGCAAAAGGGAAAGCGACAACCGTGATTGAATACAAAACGGTTCTTTCAAACGAATCTGATAACCTTTCTTTTAAGATAAAGGATGCTGGGGGCAAGGAACAGCTTCCAGTCAGCAGCGAGGTGATTCGTTCAGAAAAAAAAGATGGAATGACAGTTACAGACTGGCGCGTGTTATACACGGATGATCTTTTGAAAAATGCAGATGTATTAAGCCTTCTTCCTTTAATAGACCGGGATGAGCCTCCGGCAATGGCTAAACTTTCACCTTCGCTTGTCGTTGAGAGCAGCCGATTTGGCTATCAGCTGCATGTGGAACAGGTGAAAAGAGATGGAGATCAGCTCATTGTTGATTATCAGCTTTCAAATGATTTTGGTGAGGAGTTCAAAAAGGACGTATTTCAGAACTTTGCAGAAGAAGTTTCTATTAACACAGAGACCCTTATAAAGGGCAAAATAAGCATAGCTGCTGATCAGAAGGAACTCCGCTTTCAGTCGGTTTATGCAATCCCTTCTGAATCCGATCTGAGTGATTTAACATTGTTTGTGCCATTTGGTGTACTTAGCATGAACAGGTCTTCTGAAAAAATGGAGCCGATAAAGGTTGAACTGCAATAGACCGGTTTGTATCTAATATAAAATGATGCCCCCAACCTATAGTTGGGGGCATTTTTAGTGAGGGCTGTTGATGGTTTATAGATTTGGAATAGTGACATCAAATCTGGTTCTGCCTGTGTTTGATGGTCCTGATCGACCGGAAAAGAACCCCCAAGCCAGCAGGAGTCCGTACTTGTTGGTCATGAACATCCTCGGGCGAGCCCCTTACTGAGTTTGTGTTGCTAAATCTTTTTAGAACACTTTCGGCGGAGCATCGCACTGAGTTTGTGTTGCTAAATCATTTATAGAACACATTTGGGCTGGCATCGCACTGAGTTTGTGCAGCTAACTCATGCTTAGAGCACTTTTGGGGGAGCATCGCACTAAGTTTGTGTTGCTAAATCATTTATAGAACACTTTCGGCGGAGCCCCGCACTGAGTTTGTGCAGCTAACTCATGTTTAGAACACTTTCGGCGGGGTATCGCACTGAGTTTGTGTTGCTAAATCATTTATAGAACACTTTCGGCGGAGCCCCGCACTGAGTTTGTGCAGCTAACTCATGTTTAGAACACTTTCGGCGGGGTATCGCACTGAGTTTGTGTTGCTAAATCATTTATAGAACACTTTCGGCGGAGCCCCGCACTGAGTTTGTGCAGCTAACTCATGTTTAGAACACTTTCGGCGGGCCATCGCACTGAATTTGTGCAGCTAACTCATGCTTAGAACACTTTCGGCGGAGCCCCGCACTGAGTTTGTGTTGCTAAATCATTTATAGAACACTTTCGGGCTGGCCCCGCACTGAGTTTGTGCAGCTAACTCATGTTTAGAACACTTTCGGCGGGGATCCGCATTGAGTTTGTGAAGCTAATTCATGATTACCCCAAGCTAGCACCAATCAGCCCTTGATGCTCCCGAAGGTTTGGCATAGTACCCTCAAACAGTCCCCTCTATCATTCATTACTGAATCATCTGATTCAAAATTGAATCGCAAATACCCCGTATTCTCGACAAATTCAATTCAAAAATGAATCACCTCTTTTTCAATACCCAAAAGAATCCCCGTTTTTCATCTTGGCACACTTCTTGCATCAATATAAGCAACAACACAAAAGGGGGATTTAAGGATGCAGGCAACCGTTACACCGGAAATTGAACAAATGAGGAAAATGGTTAGGAGTTTTGTTGATCAGGAGGTCGAACCTTACGCTCAGCAGATTGAGGATGAGGACAGAATTCCGGATCATCTTGTGGAGCAGGCGAAGGATCTGGGACTGTTTGGGATCAGCATTCCTGAAGAGTACGGCGGCATTGGACTGAATGCGGTCGGAAAGGCGGTCGTGCTTGAACAGCTTGGCCATACCCACAACGGGTTTGTGAGTCTGATCAGTGCTCACACAGGAATTGGAAGCACAGGACTGGTGAAGCTCGCATCAGAACACTTAAAACAAAAATATTTGCCGGAAATGGCAGCGGGGAAAAAGATTGCTGCGTTTGCTTTATCTGAGCCGGGTGCAGGGTCTGATGCGACAAATCTTTCAACTCGTGCAGAAAAAAGAGGCAATCAGTGGGTCCTGAACGGAACAAAGCATTTTATTACGAATGCACCTGTTGCGGATGTGTTCACGGTTTTTGCTCTGACAGACAAGGAAAAGGGAGCTAAAGGCGGCATCACCGCGTTTTTAATCGAAAAGGATTTCCCGGGTTTTTCTCTTGGAAAAAAAGATAAAAAAATGGGCCTTCGCGGGTCTCATACTGCGCAGCTGATTTTTGAAGACTGTATTGTTCCTGAGGAGAATGTAATCGGCGAAGTCGGGATGGGATACATGTCGGCACTGAAAATTCTGAGTGAGGGAAGGGTTGGGCTTGCAGCAAGGGCCGTCGGGTCATGCGACAAACTGATAGCGCTTTCAGCATCGTACGCGAAAGAAAGGGTTCAATTCGGAAAACCGATTGCCGACAATCAGGCGATTCAGTGGATGCTTGCAGATATGGCAACAGAAACAGAGGCGGCACGGACTTTGACGTACATGGCTGCAGCGATGATTGATGAAGGGAAAAAAGTAATCAAAGAAGCATCGATGGCTAAGCTTTTTGCATCAGACGTTTTTAACCGTGTTGCGGATAAAGCGGTACAGATCCATGGCGGCATGGGCTATGTTTCCGACTATCCGGTTGAGCGCTTTTACCGTGATGCGCGAATTACAAAGATTTATGAAGGAACGAACGAAATTCAGCGTCTGATCATTGCAAGACGCGTGCTTGAAGAAAATTAGGCGACTGGGGGGAATCAACATGCGCTGGACTGTGCTTGTACTGCTGTTTTTCGGAATGTTCATTAACTTTGCTGATAAATCCATCACTGGACTTGCGGCTGTGCCGATCATGAAGGAATTTAACCTTTCCTATGCCGACTGGGGTCTTGTGGGAAGCAGCTATTACTGGCTGTATCCGGTGACGGGTATTTTCGGGGCTGCCTGGGCAGACAGGGTCGGAGCAAAGAAAGTGCTTGGTTTCCTGATGCTTACATGGGCTGTGCTGCAGATTGGAGTGCTGGCCATTGCCGGTCTTCCGCTGCTTTTGCTTTACAGGTTTTTGCTCGGAGCGTTTGAAGGTCCGTTCAGTCCGATTGCCTATAATCACGCCAATACGTGGTTTCCGCCGAAGCTTCGCGGCCTGGCGAATTCCGTAGTCGTATCAGGAGCAACTCTTGGAGCAATGGTCGCCGCTCCGATTTTAGTCGCACTGATTCACATGTTCGGCTGGAGGGTTGCGTTTGCCGTCCTTGGTCTGGCAAGCATTGTCTGGTTTGTGGCGATTCAGTTTACCAGAGATGTTCCTCGTGCAGATGAGCTTGAAGAAAACGAAAAGCCGAAAGTGAAGAAACTTGAAAAGCTTGATTTGAAAGCCTTTATGCTGATGCTGTCAAAGCCTTCCGCTCTTTTTACGACTCTTGCTTATTTTTCAACCTATCTTCTTGTCGTCTGGTTTGCCGTCTGGCTGCCTGTTTACCTTGTGAAGGTTGTCAATATGAGCAGCATGGAAATGGGTTACGCCGTATCAGGAATCGGTCTCGTTTCAGTTGGCGTTTATATCGGAGTATCTGTTTTATCAGACAGAATGTTTAAGAAAAACAAAGACTGGAAGACCTCGCGCGTATACGTTGTCGGTTACGCCATGATTATCGGGGCCGTGCTTCTTGCTTCTACTGCTCTTATCACAAACGCAGTCTGGGTCATCATCGCTATGTGCCTTGCGAAAGGTCTTACATATGGCATTCTGACGATAGGACCGACGATTATGATTCAGCTGCTGCCTGACAGAGGAAATCTTATGACGAGTATTCTGACGTCTTCAGGGAATCTTGCCGGAATTGTAGGTCCGCTTATTACAGGGTATATCGTTGCTGCCGGCGGAGAAAACAGTTCAGCGGGGTTCGACTGGTCCATCTTATTTATGGCCGGCCTGATCGTTTTGTTCGGAGTCTTATTTACTGCATTTGTCAGACCGCAGCAGAAAATCGATCTTGCGCCCGATCAGCAGGCCGCAATTGGCAAGTAGGAGGGATGCAATTTGAAAAAAGAAAAAGAACGGCCCTGGAACTCTTTTTATCAGCACAGGGATGTCCATCTGCCTGAGGAATCTCTCTACATGCTGCTGCAGAATACAGCAGAGAGATACGGAAATCAGACGGCCATTTTGTTTGAAGGGGAAGAGATGTCTTATTTGGAGCTTAAGGACAGGGTTGACAGGCTGGCAGGATCCTGGAAGGAACTGGGACTCGCAAAAGGGAACCGTATTGGCCTCATGCTTGCCAATCACCCTGATTATGTTGTTTCGTACTATGCTGCACATGCACTCGGTCTTGTTGTGGTTCAAATTAATCCGATGTATACGGCACGAGAACTGATCCAGATTGTGATGGATGCAGAAGTAACATCTATTGTAGCTGATGCAGCCGGAAGAGAAACCATCAGGAAAATCAGTGATATCTTCACATTCACCTATACATTTGGTTCTCAGCTGGAGCAGCAGGATGATTCATTTTACGATCTTGATCAGCTGATTGAATCCGGGAAGCCTCTCCATCAGCCGGAAGGAATTGATGCAGCGGAAGATGTGGCGGTCATTCAGTACACAGGCGGGACAACCGGGAAAATGAAAGGTGCCATGCTTACTCACTACAACCTGACCGCAAATGTCTATCAAAGCTATCTGATGTATGGCGACTCCATGATTCAAGGAGAGGAAACCGTACTCATTGCAACGCCTCTCTACCACGTTTACGCGATGACAAGCGGGATGAATCTCGGCATTTTCATAGGCGGAAGGCTTCTGCTTTTCAGAAAGTTTGAGATTGATGATGTTCTTGAAAAAATCAAGGAACACAGACCGACTTTCTTTCCGGGTGTTCCAAAGATGTACATTGCCTTTGTCAATCATCCTAAAATTGAGGAAGCTAAGCTCCATTGCCTAAAGCTGTGCTCATCAGGATCCGCTCCGCTTCCCGTTGAAATCATTCAGCGCTTTGAAAAGCTGACAGGCACAAGAATCGGAGAAGGATTCGGTCTTTCCGAAGCTTCACCTTCCACCCACCGCAATCCGCCTTTTGGAAAGAGGAAAATCGGCAGCATCGGCATTCCTGTTCCCCTGACAGACTGCATGATTGTAGATGAAGACAACAGGGAGCTTGGTCCAAAAAGCGTAGGGGAGCTGCTGATCAAGGGGCCCCAGATTATGAAGGGCTACTGGAAAAATGAAAGCGAAACACATGCAGCCCTCCAAAACGGCTGGCTGTACACGGGAGACCTCGCGACGATGGATGAAGAAGGCTATTTTTACATCGTCGGCCGGAAAAAGGAAATGATCATTCTTGGCGGATTTAATATTTATCCACAGGAGGTTGAAGGTGTCCTTTATGAGCATCCGGATGTAAAAGAAGCTGCTGTAGTGGGTTTGCCGGATGAAGAGCACGGAGAGAGAGTCAAAGCTTACGTTGTTCCTAAAGACGGAAGAATAGTAGATGCAGAGGAATTAAAAGGATACTGCTATACAAAGCTGACACCTTATAAAGTGCCGAAGCAGTTTGAAGTCAGGGAGAGCCTCCCGAGAAACACAGTGGGAAAACTTCTGAAGCGGCTGCTGATTAAAGAAGAAAGCGAAAGAGGGGAGAATGAAAATGAAGGTTCATGAGATTGCTGTGATTGGTTCAGGAACAATGGGATCGCAGATTGCTATGGTGTGTGCGCTTTCCGGCTATCCTGTAACGCTTCAGGATGTGAGTGAGGAGAGTCTGGCAAAAGCAAAGGATTTTCTTCAGCAGCAGATGGATAAGCGGGTGAAAAAGGGGAGATATACAGCCGAAGAAACGGATGCTGCATTCAGCAGAATTTTATTTACCTCAAGCTTGGCAGATGTTAGGGATGCCGACCTTGTCATTGAGGCAATTGTTGAAAAGCTGGATGTGAAAAGAGAACTGTTCAGGCAGCTGGATGACCTCACGCAGCCGCATGCCATTTTGGCTACAAACAGCTCGACAATCGTAAGCTCGAAACTAGCTGATGCAACAAACCGCCCTGAAAAAGTCTGCAACATTCACTTCTTTAACCCCGCCCTCGTCATGGAGCTTGTAGAAGTGGTAAAAGGGCCGCATACATCAGAAGAAACAGCAAATACGGCGATGGAATTTGTTAAAACCATTAAAAAGACTCCTGTTTTATTAAAAAAAGAGATTTCTGGTTTTATAGCCAACCGCATATTAGGCAAGCTCATGGATGAAGCTGTCTTTCTGCTTGAGAACGGCTATGCCTCTCACGAAGAAATTGATCTTGTGTGCACGAAAGCTTTGAACCATCCGATCGGTCCTTTTGCCCTGATGGACCTGACAGGTATTGACGTCAATTACTTTGTCCGCATGCAGCGCTATGAAGAGAGCGGGGATGAACGGGACATGCCAGCAAAAATAGTCCGTGAAAAAGTGCAGAACGGAGAACTCGGCCGGAAGACCGGAAAAGGCTTCTATACGTACGAAAAGGCCCCTGTGGAGGGATAGTGTGAAAAAAATCAGTGTGATCGGTGCAGGAACGATGGGGCGCGGAATTGCCTATGCGTGTGCTGCTGCAGGCTATGAAGTGACCGTTCAGGACATTTCAGAACAATCTTTGGAAATGGCGCGATTTTATATCAGCAGACAAGCTGAAAAAGCCGGTTTAAGCATAGAGAAAGCAAACCTTGCATTTACAACTGACATGAAATCAGCCGCAGAGGACGCAGACTTAATTATAGAAGCCGTTCTTGAATTAATGGATCTTAAAATCAGTGTGTTTAAAGAGCTTGACCGGTATGCAAAGCCTTCAGCCATTCTTGCGACGAATACATCAACCATGAGCCCGACTGAAATTGCCGCGCAGACAGGCAGACCGAAGCAGTGCATTGCCCTGCACTTTTTCAACCCTGTCCCTAAGATGAAGCTGATTGAAGTCATATGCGGACTTGAAACATCTGATGAAACGGTTGAAAGCTGCTTTCATTTTGGCGAAAAACTTGGAAAAGAATGCGTGAGAATTAATGAATATCCGGGTTTTGCGGTCAGCAGGATGAACTGCCTGATCGGCAATGAGGCAATGACCATGCTTATGGAGGGTGTCGGATCTGCTGAAGACATCGATAAAGCAATGAAGCTTGGATTAAATCACCCTATGGGCCCTCTCGAATTAGCGGATCTGGTAGGACTTGATACAAGGCTTCGCAACATGGAATATTTGCATCAAACACTCGGTGAAAAATTCCGCCCCTGCCCGATTCTTGTGAAATACGTGAAGGCCGGCTGGCTTGGAAAGAAAAGCGGCCGCGGTTTTTATACTTACAGCTAGGAGGCCATGCATATGAATTTTCAATTGGATGAGGATATTCAGCTGTTAAAGCGGGGTGTCCGGGACTTTGTTCAAACAGAGGTTGAAGCTGCTGCGATGGAAATTGAAGAATCAAATGCGATCCCTGAACGGATCATTGCCATGTCAAAAGAACTCGGCTTATTTGGATTAAGTATTCCGGAAGAATACGGCGGCCTCGGCATTGGTATGGTTGGAAAGTGTGCCCTGTACGAAGAGATCGGCGCTACACATAACGGTTACACCACTCTGATTGGCGCTCATACAGGAATCGGCACCGTTGGAATTGTGGAGATGGGAAATGAAGAGCAAAAACAAAGATATCTCCCCAAAATGGCAGCCGGAGAGCAGATCGGGGCGTTTGCACTGACCGAGCCGAGCGCCGGATCCAATGCGACAAACCTGAAAACAACAGCTGTAAAAAGAGGCGATAAATACATCCTGAACGGGACGAAGCATTACATTACAAATGCCACGGAAGCTGGTGTTTTCACTGTAATGGCTGTTACGGATCCTGCAAAAGGGCCGAAGGGAATCACCTCCTTTATTGTGGAAAAAGATTTCCCCGGCTTTCAAGTAGGGGCTGTTGAAAAGAAAATGGGTCTTCGCGGGTCACATTCGGCTGAAATCATCATGGAGGATTGTGAGGTTCCTGCTGAAAATGTGCTGGGCGAGGAAGGACAGGGGTATGTGAATGCCCTGAAAATTCTTGCCAATGGAAGAGCGGGCCTTGCTGCGAGAAACCTTGGTTCATGTCAAAAATTGCTCGACCTTTCCATGCTTTATGCAAAGGACAGGGTGCAATTTGATGTCCCGATCTTTGAGCATCAGGCCGTTTCTCACATGATTGCGGAGATGGCCATGGAAATTGAAGCTTTGCGTTCTTTTACTTACAGGGTCGCCTGGATGGTTGATGAAGGCATGAAGGTCATTAAAGAAGCAGCCATGCTGAAGCTGTTTGGATCAGAGGTGTACAACAGAATTGCTGACAAGGCGGTTCAGGTGCACGGCGGAATCGGATACATTGCGGATTATCCGATTGAACGTTTTTTCCGTGATGCAAGAATCACAAGGATTTATGAAGGCACGTCCGAGATCCAGAAGAACATCATTGCAGGCCAGCTGAAAAAGCAGTATCAGTAACAATTGAAAGGGTGAGGGGTATGGATCCGATTATTATTGCAAGTGCTGTCCGGACAGCGATTGGACGGTATGGAGGGACTTTGAAGGACGTAGAGGCAAGCGTGCTCGCGACCAGGGTCATTCAGGAATCGATTGTCCGCGCGGGTATAACGCCGGAACAGGTTGATGAAGTCATTTTAGGAGAAGTGAGACAAACGACTATGGCATCAAATGTTGCCAGGGTGGCAGCGCTCCGTGCGGGAATTCCTGAATCTTCACCCGCCTTTTCCATCAACCGCCTCTGTGCATCCGGCATGCAGGCCATCGCATCAGGAGTCCAGCAGATCATGTCAGGGCAGGCCGAAGTTGTCGTTGCCGGCGGTACCGAAAACATGAGCCAGGCTCCCATTTATTTGAGAGGATCACGCTTTGGAGGAGATACTGCTGTTCTTGTAGATTCAAACAAAGAGAATGGGCAGCAGCCTAGAGAAATATACGGTGAGCACCTCGGAATGGGAATAACAGCTGAAAATGTAGCAGAAAAGTATGGCGTTTCAAGGGAAGATCAGGATGCTTTCGCAATTGAAAGCCAGCGGAGAACAGCGGAAGCCGTTAATCAAAAGGTTTTTGAAGAGGAAATCGTACCTGTTGAAGTGCCGAATAAAAAAGGCTCGGTTTTATTCAATACAGATGAGCACCCCCGTCCGGAATCAACCTATGAAAAACTGTCACAGCTAAAGCCCGCTTTCCGCAAATCAGGAACTGTGACAGCAGGAAATGCGTGCGGAAGAAATGACGGGGCTGCAGCCGTTGTTCTGATGAAAGAGAGTAAAGCAAAAGAGCTTGGTATTACGGCGATGGCAAGAATCACGGATTGGGCAGCAGCTGGCGTTTCCCCGGAAATTATGGGGATCGGACCCGTTCCGGCCGTAAGAAAACTGCTCGAGAGAACGGGAAAATCCATAGAAGACATCGATTTATTCGAAGTGAACGAAGCCTTTGCTTCCCAGGCTCTGGCCGTCATAAGAGAACTTGGACTCGATTCTTCGAAAGTAAACGTAAACGGCGGAGCGATTGCACTCGGACATCCGCTTGGGGCTACAGGTGCAAGAATAACGGTCTCTCTGCTGCATGAAATGAAGCGGTCCGGCAAAAAGACCGGCATTTCAACTCTCTGCATCGGCGGCGGACAGGGTATGGCACTGATGCTGGAGCTCGTATAAATGAAAGCTCCGGACATGGTGCATTCCTCGTTTTTCAGCCATCTATCGATGAAAAGAGAAGAGGATCAAGGGGATGCTGTTGTTGTTTCAGTTGAAACGAGCAGGGAGCATTTGCTTGATGATGAAACGGTTGGGACCGGTGTGTTTTACACACTGCTTGATATTGCCATGGGGACGGCAGCATCACAGGCAGGAGCAGCTCCGACTGCAACAATCGTTTTGAGTACATTGATTCTAGACCCGTCACCTTCTCCTTTTTTTACCTGTACAGCTAAGGTTATTTGCTCCAGGGACGGGATGTCGTCTGCAGAAGGCTGGGTATACAGATCAGATCAGACATTGGCAGCAATTGGCCACGGAGATTTTAAATTACTGAAAAAAAGGGGCTGAAACGATGAATGCTTTTGCAAATATTGAAGTTAAAAAATCGGGGAACCTTGCCTATTTGATTATTAACCGTCCTGAGCGCAGGAATGCATTAAACAAAGAAACGCTTGATGAAATGACCGAAGCTCTTCAGGAACTGGCAAAAGACGATGAAACAGGCTGCGTCATCTTTACAGGAAGCGGCGAAAAATCATTTGCTGCAGGAGCTGATATTGGCCAGCTGAAAACGCGGACTGCCCTGGATGTCTTTAATCCTGGAGGCATGCAGCAGGTATACGACTACATAGAGTCATATGAAAAGCCGACGATTGCCATGGTCAATGGGTTTGCATTAGGAGGAGGCTGCGAGCTTGCTATGGCCTGTGACATCCGCATTGCTTCTGAACATGCGAAGTTCGGCCTGCCGGAACTGAATCTGTCCATTATCCCAAGTGCGGGAGGAACCCAGCGGCTTGCAAGACTGATAGGAAAAGGCCCAGCGATGAACATGATTCTGAGAGGGAAGATCATTGATGCAACTGAAGCCTATCGCATAGGCTTAGTGTCTGAGGTTGCAGGAAACGGACAGCTGCAGGCGCAAACAGAAGAAGCGGCAAAGGAGATTCTATCGAAAGGGCCGCTTGCTGTGAAGCTTGCCAAACTTGCCGTGCATGCGGGCTTTGACGCTGATCAGAGAACGGGTCTCCTGATTGAGAAGCTCGCCCAGGCCGTTCTGTTTTCCACAGAGGATAAAAATGAAGGAACGGCAGCTTTTTTAGAAAAACGGAAGCCGCAGTTTACGTCAATGTAGAAGGGGGGGACGTTTTATGGCAACGGCAATGGACGTGAAAGAAATAAGGCGGAGCTTTGAGGAAAGTCCTTTTTTTCAGCACATGGGAATCGACATCGTGCACTTTGAGGAAAATGAAGTGAAAATCAAGCTTGAGATGAAAGAGTATGTCCTGAATGCAAACGGCACACTGCACGGAGGCGTACATGCCACCATGCTTGACTATGTACAGGGCATGCTCCTCAGGTCTGTGTCGAAAACAAGGTGTGCAACCATGAATTCCAGCATCCAGTACCTTGCACCGAGCACGGAAGGAGAAATCTATGCGGAAGGAAAGATTCTTCAGCTGGGATATAAGACGGCTTTTATGGAAGGTGAAATAAGAGATTCAGAGGGGAAGCTGCTTGCAAAAGGCTCCGGAACGTTCAAGCTGATAAGAGAAGGGGAAAATGATTAGGCAGACGAAATTTATGCACATGAAAAAAGACAGGGAGTCTAAATGACTGTTTTTCGGCTGCCGAAACAATAGACTGACAATCCAAAGTATGCGGATGGGAAAAAGGAAAACAGTCATCTTTAAAATGGATATTCCTTCTGCGGGAAAGAGAAAGAGTTCCTTTGTTATCAAGGATTCTTTCTCTTTTTTTGAACATTATTGTTTTTTGAAACAGCGCATAAACTCATTCTTTTACTCTATCAAAAGGCAAGCGAGATAGGATGGTATGCACGTTTGCTTTCAGGGGATATGGAATATATTAGGTCTTATGAATCATGGGAGAAGAAGGAATTTCATTCGTTATTCTGCATGTTTATGTAAATGTTATTGTAAAGTAATGATTTATAATTTATAATTTTAAGAAAATTAGAAATAAAAACAGGAGGAATACAGGTGAAGGTATATGTCTCAGTTGACATGGAAGGAATCACTGGACTCGCTGATGAGACACATGTGAATTCATCTAAGCTCAATTATGAAAGAGGCCGAAAAATCATGACAGGGGAAGCGAATGCGGTAATAGAAGCGGCTTTTGAATCGGGGGCAAATGAAGTCGTGGTCAATGACAGCCATTCGAAAATGAACAACCTCCTGATTGAAGACCTGCACCCCGATACACAGCTGATCACGGGTGATGTAAAGCCGTACAGTATGGTTCAGGGGCTCGACGGCAGTTTCAGGGGAGCTGTTTTCACGGGTTATCATGCACGTGCTTCAAAAAAAGGGGTTATGTCCCATACGATGATTTTCGGTGTGAGAGAAATCTGGATCAATGATGTGGCCGTCGGTGAACTGGGATTTAACGCCTATGTTGCAGGCTATCACGGAGTTCCGGTCATCATGGTTGCAGGAGATGACCAGGCAGCTATGGAAGCGGAGGCTCTTATTCCGAACGTCACAACCGCAATTGTAAAGGAGACGATTTCACGATCAGTTGTTAAATCACTTACTCCTCAAAGAGCACAGGAGCTGTTAAAAGAGAAGACGGCACTTGCCATTAAGAATAGAGAACATGTAAAACCGCTCACTCCTCCAGACCGTCCCCTCATGGCCATTGAATTTGCCAATTATGGACAGGCTGAATGGGCAGCGCTCATGCCGGGAACAGAGCATAAAGAAAACACCACGATTGTCACGTTCCAGGCCAGGGACATCCTGGAAGCCTACCGCGCAATGCTTGTGATGACGGAACTGGCTATGAGAACGACATTCTGTTAGGAAGTGGGATAGCATGAATACATACTTTGTAAAACGCCTGATTTCTATGGTTTTGACAATCTGGCTGATTATTACTCTTACATTTGTTCTGATGCATACAATCCCGGGTTCTCCTTTTAACGAAGAGAGAGGCACGAGCGAAGCTGTCCAGCGTAATCTTGAAGCTTTTTATCACCTGGATGAGCCGCTGCCGGTTCAATATGCGATGTACATGAAGTCGCTTGTCACATTTGATTTTGGCCCTTCAATCAAAAAGTCGTCACAGACGGTTAACGAGCTTCTCGGCCGAGGATTTCCGGTGTCGTTTGAGCTTGGAATTGTCACCTTGACAGTTGCCGTTTTTTCAGGAATTGCTCTTGGCGTGATTGCTGCATTGCGGCATAACGGATTTATTGATTATCTTGCCATGACCATAGCGGTGCTTGGAATTTCTGTTCCAAACTTCATTATGGCCACACTGCTTATTCAAAACTTTGCGGTTAACTGGAACATCCTACCTGCTGCTACGTGGTCAAGCCCGCTGCATATGATTTTGCCGACCCTTGCGCTTGCAACTGGGCCAATGGCGATTATTGCCCGTCTGACGCGCTCAAGCATGCTTGAAGTGCTTACTCAGGACTACATAAGAACAGCGCGGGCCAAAGGACTTTCTCCAGTCAAAATCGTTTTCAAGCATGCCTTGAGAAATGCTCTTTTGCCGGTTGTGACTGTCCTTGGAACGCTCGCAGCAAGTATTTTGACAGGAACATTCGTCATCGAAAAAATCTTTGCAATACCGGGTATGGGAAAATATTTCATTGAAAGCATCGGCACGAGAGACTATCCCGTCATTATGGGAACGACAGTCTTTTACAGCACCATCTTAATCGTGATGCTGTTTTTAGTAGACATAGCGTACGGAATTCTTGATCCGAGAATTCAAGTGGCAAAACGGGGGGGACGATAATGGAACTGAACAAACAGCAAGATCCGCACCTGTCCCGGGATATTCCTGATGCATGGTTTGCCCCTAAAGGCAAAGACAGCAAAGCAGCAGAAGCGGTTGTAAGACCTAGTCTCTCCTACTGGCACGATGCCTGGAGAAGGCTCCGGAAAAATAAACTGGCTATGACAGGCCTCATCTTTTTGATTTTTATAACGTTAATGGCCATTTTCGGCCCATTGATTTCACCTCACTCCGTCAGAACCCAGGTGCTGACAGATCAAAACCTGCCGCCGTCTGCGAAATACTGGTTCGGTACAGACGAGCTTGGCCGCGATGTGTTTACAAGAACGTGGTACGGGGCAAGAATCTCCCTGTTTGTAGCGGCCATTGCTGCTCTGATTGATTTTGCAATCGGAGTTCTGTACGGCGGGATTGCCGGCTACAAAGGCGGAAAGACAGATCATTATATGATGCGCGTGGTCGAAGTTTTATACGGGCTTCCGTACCTTCTTGTCGTCATTCTTTTGATGGTTGTGATGGGACCCGGTCTTTTCACCATCATTGTTGCACTAACAGTGACCGGATGGATCGGCATGGCACGAATCGTGCGTGGACAGGTCCTGCAGATCAAAAACTATGAATTTGTGCATGCTTCAAAATCATTCGGCACGAAAACAAGCAGAATCATCAGGAAAAACCTGCTTCCGAATACGATGGGTCCAATCATCGTGCAAATCACGCTTACTGTCCCGTCTGCCATTTTCGCAGAAGCATTTCTAAGCTTTCTCGGTCTCGGTATTCAGGCTCCGTTTGCGAGCTGGGGCGTTATGGCAAGTGATGCCCTCTCGACAATTCTAACTGGACATTGGTGGCGCCTCTTTTTTCCTGCCCTGTGCATCTCCCTGACGATGTTTGCGTTTAACGTGCTTGGAGACGGACTGCAGGATGCGCTTGATCCAAAGCTAAGGAGGTAGCAGCATGACGAAAGTACTTGAAGTAAATGATCTCCATGTTTCGTTTCAGACGTATGGAGGCACTGTAAAAGCTGTCCGCGGAGTAACATTTGACCTCCGCAAAGGAGAGACTCTTGCCATCGTCGGAGAATCAGGCTGCGGAAAAAGCGTTACATCCCAAAGCATTATGCGTCTGATTCCCGAACCGCCAGGCAGCATTGACTCAGGTTCTATTCTCTTTAAGGGGAAGGATCTGACAAAGCTGAAGGAAAAAGACCTCCGGAAAATAAGGGGCGCTGATATCTCGATGATTTTTCAGGATCCGATGACAGCACTGAATCCTACCCTGACAATCGGCGATCAAATTATGGAAGGCATCATGCAGCATGAGAGCATGTCAAAGAGCGAAGCAAAGAAAAAAGCGCTTGAGATGATGAACCTCGTCGGCATACCAAGTCCTGAAAGCCGTATGAAGCAATACCCTCATCAGTTCAGCGGAGGGATGAGACAGCGGATCGTCATTGCGATGGCTCTTGTCTGCGAACCTGAGGTACTGATTGCAGACGAGCCGACAACAGCCCTTGATGTCACCATACAGGCCCAGATCCTTGATCTTTTCAGAGACATTCAGAAAAAAACAGGTGTCTCGATTATCCTGATCACACATGACCTGGGAGTTGTCGCCCAAGTCGCGGACAGAGTGGCGGTCATGTATGCAGGGAAAGTGGTGGAGGCAGGCTCAAGAAGAGAAATCTTCTATCAGCCGCAGCACCCGTACACAAAAGGACTTCTCCGCTCGATACCGAGACTTGATATCGAAGGGGAAGAGCTTATCCCGATTGCGGGTTCGCCTCCTGATCTCTTTTCGCCTCCGCAGGGATGCCCGTTTTCCGCAAGATGCGAGCATGCGATGGAGGTTTGCGACAGGATCTATCCATATACGTCAGCCCTGAGCAAAGAGCACCACGTAGACTGCTGGCTGCAGGACAGCCGGGCTTTAGCCGCAGCATCAATGAAATAACATATAAATCAAACAATAAGAGGGGGAAGATGATGAAAAAGTGGTTGGCAATGTTCCTGACGGCCATGCTTGTATTTGTGCTTGCAGCATGTACGGCCAATGAGAGTGCAGGAAATGAGACAGACAAAAAAGAAAAAGACGAAGAGAAGATTCTGTATTTAAATAACGGGGCTGAACCAACATCCTTTGATCCGGTCATCGGATTTGATGCAGTTTCCTGGAATGCGCTGAACAACCTTATGGAAGGTCTTACCCGTCTTGGCAAAGATCACGAGCCTGAAGCGGCAATCGCTGAGAAATGGGATGTGTCGGAAGATGGCAAAACATACACATTCCACATTCGCGAAGACGCCAAATGGTCAAATGGCGACGATTTGACAGCAAACGATTTCGTTTTTGCCTGGAAGCGTCTCTTAAATCCTGAAACTGGATCAGGGGCAGCTTTCCTCGGTTACTTCATTGAAGGCGGAGAAGCCTATAATAGCGGAACTGGATCAGCAGACGATGTGAAAGTAAAAGCAGTTGACGAGAAAAAATTTGAAGTGACATTAATCAGCCCGCAGGCTTATTTCCTTAGTGTTATTGCAAATCCTGCCTTTTTCCCGGTCAACGAGAAAGTGGCTACAGAAAATCCTGAGTGGTTTGCAGAAGCCGATTCATTTGTAAGCAACGGACCTTTCACGCTTGAGTCGTGGGAGCATGATAAAGAATTTGTCATGAAGAAAAATGATCAGTACTGGGATGCAAAAAACGTGAAGCTTGACGGCGTCCACTGGGCAATTGTAGAAGATACAAACACAGAATACCAGCTTTACCAGACAGGTGAGCTAGATTCGTCTGACGTACCTGCTGACCTTGCGGATACACTTTTTGAAGAAGGAAAAGCAAATGTTGAGGAGCAGGCGGGAGATTATTTCTACCGTATGAATGTCACACTTGAACCATTCCAGAATGTCAACATCCGCAAAGCGTTCGCAATGGCTGTTGACCAAAAGCAAATCGTTGATTTTGTAACGAAGAACCAGGAAACAGCAGCTTACGGCTTTGTATCGCCGGGCTTTAAAGATCCTTCAGGAAAAGATTTCCGTGAAGTCAGCGGCGATCTCGTTAAAACTGACGCAGCTGAGGCGAAGGCCCTTTTAGAAAAAGGCATGAAGGAAGAAGGCTATGAAACACTTCCTGAAGTAACACTTACGTACAGCACAGATGACACACACAAAAAGATTGCTGAAGCTCTGCAGCAAATGTTCAAAGAGAACCTTGGCGTGGACGTGAAGCTTGCAAATCTTGAAGCAAATGTATTTGCAACAGACCAAAAAGCACTGAAATTCCAATTGTCACGCAGTTCGTTCCTGGCAGACTATGCAGATCCTGTGAACTTCCTTGAGAACTTCCAGACTGGCCACAGCATGAACCGCACAGGCTGGACAAACGCTGAGTACGATCAGCTTATTAAGGACTCAAAAAATGAGTCAGATGAAACAAAACGCTTTGAAATGCTTTACAAAGCTGAAAAGATCTTGTTTGATGAAGCACCAATCATTCCAATTCATTTCTACAACCAAGTGTACCTTCAAAATGAAGATGTATCAGGCATCGTCCGTCACCCTGTCGGATACCTTGAACTGAAATGGGCAGATAAGAAGTAAGCTGTGCAAAAGGGGTGTTCACATGAACACCCCTTTTGTCTATAAAGGAGAATGAACGATGATCAAAGCTCAAGCATTAAAAAAGGGAGACACCGTCGGAATTATTTCCCCGGCAAGTCCCCCGAATAAAGAAAACCTTAAACGCTCTCTCTCATTTCTGGAAAAAAACGGTCTGTCTTACCGGTTTGGAAAGCACGCTCAGGACGAGTACGGCTACCTTGCAGGAAAAGATGAAGACAGGGCGGCAGACGTGAACAGCATGTTTGCAGACGAAAGCATCCAAGCGATTATTTGCGCATGCGGCGGATTTGGCACGGCGAGAATGGCATCTCTCTTAGACTATGACCTTATTAAGAAGTATCCTAAAATTTTCTGGGGATACAGTGATATTACATTTTTACATACAGCCATCAGACAAAATACCGGCCTTGTCACCTTCCACGGACCGATGCTGAGTTCTGATTTTGGAGAAGAAAAAGGCGTTTTGCCGCTGACAGAATCCTATTTTCAGCAGCTGTTTGACGGCAGCAGCATCACATATGACGAATCCATTTCACCTCTTGAGGTCATGACAGAAGGGGAGGCTGACGGGGAGCTTACGGGAGGCAATCTTTCACTGCTTGCAAGCTCACTTGGAACGCCTTTTGAAATTGATACTGCCGGAAAACTGCTTCTAATCGAAGATATTGATGAAGAACCTTACGCGATTGACCGGATGATGAACCAGCTTTATTCAGCAGGCAAGCTGACCGAGGCAGCAGGCATTGTCGCGGCAGACTTTCACAATTGTGTTCCTCAAAAACGAAAACGCTCTATTCCGCTTGACGAAGTGCTGGAACACTATGTTGGTCTATCAGGCAAACCTGCCATGAAAGGGTTCAAAATCGGGCACTGCAGTCCCAATATTGCTGTGCCGCTCGGAACGAAAGCTGTCATGAATACAAAAACGAAAACCTTAACCATTCAAAGCGGAATCTCGGGAGTCTGATGATGATGAAAATTGAAAGAATCGAAACATTCAAAGCCGCGGTGCCTCTCATCAAACCTTTTAAAACGGCCCTCAGAACGGTTGTCACTGCTGAAACCGTCCTTGTGAAAGTGACTTGTTCAGAAGGCATAACCGGGTGGGGGGAAGCACCCCCTACACATGTCATCACAGGTGACAGCACAAGCAGTATTGAAGGCGCCATCCATCACGTTCTCAAACCATTTTTAATCGGAAAAGATCTAGTAAACTATGAAGATGTTTTCCAGGGAATTCAAACGGTTCTTGCAGGGAATTCCAGTGCAAAAGCAGCAGTTGATATCGCTCTTTATGACTGTCTTGCAAAATACAGCAGGCTCCCTCTTTATCAATATCTCGGCGGATACAGGCAGGAGCTTGAAACCGATTTTACAGTAAGTGTGAATGATGTGAAGGAAATGGGAGAGGATGCCGTTTCGTACGTCCAAAAGGGCTTCAACGTCCTGAAAATTAAAGTGGGTCTCGGAGACAGCAGTCTCGACATTGCAAGAGTGCAGGAAATACGCAGCAGGGTCGGCCAGGATATTAAGGTCCGCCTTGATGCCAACCAGGGATGGAAGCCGAAAGAAGCTGTGAAGGTTATTCAGAAAATGGAGGATTTGGGTCTTGATATCGAACTTGTGGAGCAGCCGGTTAAGGCACATGATATCGAAGGTCTTAAGCAAGTAACAGATGCCGTGGAAACACCGATTATGGCGGATGAAAGCGTGTTTACTCCAAAACAGGCATTTGACGTGCTGAAAACGAGAAGTGCCGACATGATCAACATCAAGCTTATGAAAGCAGGCGGAATCTATCAGGCGTCAATGATCAGCCGGCTTGCAGAAATATGCGGGGTAGAATGCATGACCGGAAGCATGATCGAAACGAAAGTCGGCATAACCGCTGCTGCTCATTTTGCCGCAGCAAGGAAAAACATTACCCGCTTTGATTTTGATGCGCCGCTGATGCTTGCTAAAGAAATCGTAGAAGGCGGCATCAAATATGACGGCAGGCATATCACTTTTTCAAAAGGAAATGGCCTTGGCATTACGGATGTATGGATAAATGACGGGGAGGCGCTCTCAATATGACAGTAAAAAAAGGAAGAGTAACAGTTGCAGCAGCAACTATCTGGACGGATAAGCACTCACCGAGGGAACTGGATGAAAAAGCCGTATCAAATCCGGCCGATCTTGATGGCTGGCTGAAGGGGCTAACGCATGAAACAAGACTTGCGCTATGTGATGAAAACCGGATTCAGACGCAGGCCCTTTTTGGAGAAGAGGTTCTGATTCTTGCAGAAGAAGATGGCTACGCGCACGTCATCGTGCCGAGCCAGGCTTCCTCAAAAGATGACCGTGGATACCCGGGCTGGATGCCGATCGCCCAAATTGCCGTAGGGAAAGAGGAGAGCACTGGACCAATCGCCGTTGTGCAAAGCAATAAGACGATGCTGTTCTCTAAAGAAAAATCCCCTTTATTCGAGCTGAGCTTTCAGACGATTTTGCCGGTTGAAAAGGAAGACACTGAATGGATCAGAGTGAATACGCCTCTTGGCAGCTGTCTTTTAAAAGCAGAAGATGTATCCATTTCCGGTTCCTTTGAGGAGATCCCCAAAGGAGACGGTACAGACATTGTAAAAGATGGCGAGCGATTTCTCGGCCTTCCATATCTCTGGGGGGGAATGAGCAGTTTTGGCTTTGACTGTTCAGGTTTCAGCTATACGATGTGCAAAGCAAACGGGTATATCATCCCCCGCGATGCCCATGATCAGGCAGCATCAGGAGAGAAGGTTGAACTCCATCAGCTTGAGCCCGGGGACCTGCTGTTTTTTGCCTATGAAGAAGGAAAAGGCAGCCTGCATCATGTCGGGATCTATTATGGAGATGGAAAACTTCTGCACTCCCCTAACACAGGAAAAACAATTGAAATACTGGAAATGGCAGGAACGATTTACGAGAAAGAACTATGTGCAGCCAGACGCTACTTTCAGAAGACGGAGGGATAACAGTGGAGAATTTGCTTGAAGTGCGCAATCTGAAAAAACATTTTCATCTTGGCAAAGGGGCATCGCTGAAAGCGGTGGACGGAATTACCTTTTCAGTGAAAAAAGGAGAAACATTCGGGATCGTAGGAGAATCAGGATGCGGCAAATCAACAGCCGGAAGAACCATTCTCGGACTTTACGATCAGACAGATGGAGAAGTGATTTTTAACGGAAAGAACATTCATCAGCTCAAAGGAAAAGAGAAATTTTCCTTTTACCGCCAAATGCAAATGATTTTTCAGGATCCGTATGCCTCACTGAATCCAAGGTCTACCGTTCTTGAGATTATTTCTGAACCGATGGAAGTTCACGGGATGTACGGCAGCAAAAAAGGGCGGACAGAAAAAGTGCATCAGCTCCTCGAGGATGTCGGCCTGAACCGGGATCATGCCAACCGCTATCCGCACGAATTCAGCGGAGGACAAAGACAGCGGATCGGAATTGCGAGAGCCCTCGCCCTTGATCCCCAGCTGATTATTGCGGACGAGCCGATTTCAGCACTTGATGTTTCCGTCCAGGCCCAAGTTGTCAATTTGATGAAACGCCTGCAAAAGGAAAAAGGTCTGACTTATGTATTCATTGCGCATGATTTGTCCATGGTGAAACAAATCAGCGACCGTATCGGCGTAATGTATCTTGGGCAGATGGTCGAGCTTACGGAAAGCAGCAGCCTTTATAAAAAGCCGCTTCACCCATACACTCAGGCACTCCTGACAGCCATCCCGATTCCGGATCCTGATGTTGAAGATAAGCGGGAGCGGATTATTCTTCAGGGAGAACTGCCGAGTCCAATGAATCCTCCAAGCGGATGTGTCTTCAGAACACGTTGCGCCTATGCAATGGAAGCATGTGCTGTCAAAAAACCGGAGTTTCAGGAAGTGGAAGAAAATCACTACGTTGCCTGCCATTTATATGATGCCGGCATAGTCGGCAGCCGCGGCTCAGAGCAGATTGCAGCTGCAAAAAAATGAACGATTTTCTAAAGAATACAGCTGACATATTATCGAATTGTCCTGGAAGGGCCGGTGCATGTTTCTCGTGGAACGGTGAATGGCTCGAAGCCGGCAGCGGGGATGTTTTCTCATCTGCAAGCTTAATCAAGCTGCCGATTCTGCTTACAGCATTCAGGCAGGCTGAAAAGGGAAGTCTGGATTTAAATGAAAAGGTGAAATTGGATGATATTGAAAGAACTGGCGGAGCGGGTGTCCTTCAGGTTTTATCTGAGAATGCCGTCTTATCTGTACAGGATCTTTTGGCGCTGATGATCACGGTTTCTGACAACGCCGCAACCAATTGGGTGATTGAAAAAATCGGGATGCCTAAAATCAATGAGACCATTGAGGGGCTTGGTCTTGTCAACACGAAGCTTAATCGGAAAATGATGGACCTTGATGCCATCGGGTCAGGAATCGATAATTTCACATCACCGGCAGATATGGTGAGATGCCTTCATGCCATTAACGAAGGTGACTTTGTCTCTGATGACAGCAGGCAGAAGATGCTTGATATCCTGCAAAAACAGCAGTTTACTGATAAACTTCCTTACAGCATGGATAAAGAACTGCTGTACGCAGGGAACAAAACAGGAGAACTTCACGGAATTGAGCACGACTGCGCGATCATAAAGTACAGAGATTCATGCGTGTATGCTGCTGTAATGATCGATCAGCTTGAACAGAAAGAATGGGGAAGAAAAGCAATCAGTGAAATAGGGAAGCTGATTTATAAGAGGCTGCTGGATGGGAAAAGCTGAAGAGTGAGGATTGGAACCATCAAGCGGTTGGGAATCTGATTTGATGGAACTTATCGCGGAGATTGGAACCATGAAGCGGTAGGAATTCTTACTTGATGTCACTTATGTCTGAGTTCGGAACCATGAAGCGGTAGGAATTCTGATTTGAAGGCACTTATCGCGGAGATCGGAACCATCAAGCGGAGGGAAATCAGTTTTGATGTCCCTTATCGGTGAGATAGGAACCATCAAGCGCACGGAAATCTGATTTGATGTCCCTTATCGCGGAGTTCAGAACCATCAAGCGGTAGGAAATCTGATTTGATGTCACTTATGTCTGAGTTCGGAACCATCAAGCGGTAGGAATTCTGATTTGATGGCACTTATCACAGAGTTCACAACCATCAATAGAAGGAAAAACTGATTTGATGGCACATAAACAACCGGCAGCTGTTACCAAGCTGCCGGTTGTTTCGTTATAAAGAGTATTTACTCCGTCACCACAGGAAATTCCATATAGAAAACCGTTCCGTTTTCATCACTTTCTGCTGACATTGTCCCCTTGTGATTCTCAATGATTTTTTTTGAAACGGACAGTCCAAGGCCTGTGCCGCTGTCTTTTGTAGAGAAAAAAGGATCAAAAATATGGCGGATCGCAGAAGGGATGATGCCGCTGCCGTTATCCTTGAAAGCAACCTGAAGACGGTCGCCGGTCACAGCTGCAGTTAGCTGTATGATGAGCGGCTCTTTCTTTTTTGCCTGAAATGAGTTTTGAAACAGGTTGAGAAAAACTTGAAGCAGTTCATCTTTATTTCCGAGAACTGCCGCTTCTCTTGCCTGTGAATCAATGACAATTTCAACTTCAACCCCATATAATAGAGCTTCACTTTTCAAGATTCTTCCGAGGTGAATTTCCAGAAAGTCGGCTATTTTAAAGGTTTCAGACCTGATCTCCACAGGCTTTGCGATACTTAGAAAATCGGTAATGATCTTATTGGCGCGGTCGATTTCAGGAATAAGCACAGACTGAAACAGCGCTTTAGTATCCGGGTCAGCAGATTCCTTCAGCACCTGCAAAAATCCCCGCACTGTTGTAAGGGGGTTGCGGATTTCATGGGCTATGCCGGCTGCAATCCTTCCTGCGATTGCCTGCTTTTCTGCTTCTTTAATGGCATTTAAAAAGTAAAAGGTGCCTATGACGCGCATGATCGATCCATCTGCGTCCCTAAGAATGCGCGTGTTCAGGATGCCGTAATTTTTATCAAGCACTTCCCGGTCAACAAACTCAATGCCTGTTCGGGCGGTTTCCAGGGTCAACAGCTGCTCATCAGGGATCTGGACGAGCTCGCGCAAATGTTTTCCTACGATTGTATCTCTGTCAACGCCATGATCTCTGGCTGCCTGAAGATTGCATAATGTAATGATGCCCGATTCGTCGATGAAGACGATATGATGGGCAACAAGGTCAAAAATATCGGATAAGAATTTTTCTGTCTGTAAAAAAGAACCGGTTTCAGATGCAGATAAGAAGATGCGCTGTTCTGTGTAAGCCTGCTTATCTTCATATGTAAGCGTCCGGATTTCGGGAGGGCTGTGCTTTTTGGTCTTGCTGACTGAAAGCTCATGCTCCGTATTCACATATGTAAAGGCAGCGGGCCATTCGGCAAGAAGTTCCCGTAACATCTGATTTTCTTTTTTCAGAGCTTCCATTTCGTTTTCTGGTTTCATGTACCTTCCTCATTAGGAAAAAATTAGTTTAACCTATAAGACTATATAACATATTGGGTTGGTTGACAATTCCTAACAGTAGAGTTTGCGAAAATAGGCGTAAGATTTTATAACAAGGTAGTTTAATATTTTGCAGGAATAGGGAATAATCTCATAAAAGCATACTTTTTATGGGGGAATTCATTTGACAGCCATCAGAAAACCGGAAGAAACATTAGCTTGCTTCAGTGAATATGATTCTTTAAAGAGGGTGCTTGTTTGTGAACCTCATTATATGCGCATTACTGAAGTCATTAACGAAACGCAAAGGCACTATGCCAATGAAAATATCAATAAGAAGCTTGCAGCAGAGCAGCACCGCCAATTTGTACGTACCTTAACTGAAAACGGAGCAGAAGTGATAAAGCTTCAGCCTGATGAGCGGTATCCAGAGCAGGTTTTTACAAGAGATATAGGCTTTACGATCGGAAAGACGGTCTTTGTTTCCGAAATGGGCCAGGATATTAGAAAAGGTGAGGAGACTGTGCTCAGAGAATGGCTGGATGTTCAGGGCTATCCAATGGTTTGCCTTAATGACCACCGGATTGAAGGCGGTGATGTGATCATTGACTGCACAACCATTTTCGCAGGCGTAAGCGGCAGAACGTGCATGAGTGCCATCGAAAAACTCCAGGCGGAAGCGCCGGCGTTTCAAGTGATACCAGTGCCTTTTAAAGAAAAATATCTCCATCTCGACTGCGTGTTTAATGTCCTTTCTGAAAATGAGGCACTTGTTTACAAACCAGCTTTTGAAGAAAATGAACTCAACATGCTTAAGGAAAGATACACGCTGATTGAAATAAATGAATCTGAACAATTTACAATGGGAACAAATGTCCTTTCTATTGGAAACAGAACCGTTATCAGTCTTCCAGTCAACAAGGAAGTAAACAGCAGGCTGAGGGAAAAGGGATTTAATGTCATCGAAGTGGACATCTCCGAAATTATAAAATCGGGCGGCTCGTTCAGATGCTGTACGATGCCCATCTTAAGAACGGTATGATTGAAACAGCTGCTTCTGGCAGCTGTTTTTTTATGTTCTAAATGAATAGGTAAATAGTCTGTTTATTAAATGGGAAATAAGGGTAAAAGATTTCCAGATTCAAGAAAAATAAACGTGAAAGAGGATTGATGTTGATGAATGAACAAAGACCTGCAGGATTCTGGATTCGGTTTGCCGCCGCAACGATCGATGGGCTGATAACGAACGTCATTTTTTTCGTTCCCATCATTTTTTTAATGGTATCTGGAGAAACAGAAGGGGTCCTTCCAGCATTAGTAGGGTTTTTAACTCTTGTACTATTAATAGGAACAATCCTGTACTTTGGAATGATGCCGGCAACCTCCTTTCAGGGAACGCTTGGAAAAAAGATGCTGGGGCTGAAAGTCGTTAACGATTCCGGAGGGAAAATTTCCATGGGTCAATCGTGGATCAGATACCTCGGATACATAGTAAGCAGTATTTTTTATGTTGGCTACATCATGGCTGCTTTTACGGACAGAAAACGAGCCCTGCACGATATGATGGCAGATACATATGTGGTTAAAGCGGAACCGGATTTCCAGGCAGCTTCTGAAAAAAGACTTCAGGCATGATGGTCAAAAGCCGGCTGTACTCCAGCCGGTTTTTGTCAAAGGAAGATCAGCTGGACATTGACTAAATGATGCTTTATAATCAACTTAAACGATTAAGTGAAAATGGTGAAACAATGAAAAAAGCAACAATGAAAGATATTGCGGCAGAAGCAGGTGTGTCGGTTGCGACGGTCAGTTATGTACTGAACGGCGCGCAAAATCAGACCATTCCGTCAGAAACGAAGGAACGGGTGCTTGAAATTGCCAAAAAACTGAACTATGTCCCGAATCTTGCGGCGAGATCGCTCGTGAAACAAAAAACAGGTCTTGTTGGCATCCTTTTGAACAGGGGAGCTGATGAAAGGGTATGGAAACGGTCCCATCAGGCAGAATTTCTCTTTGAACTGGAAAAACTTCTGACTAAACAAGGGTATCATGTTCTGCTTTCAAGTATAGATGTTGAAAAGCCGAATCTTGAAATTATTGCGGAACGGAAACTTGACGGGGTTATTCTTGTTGATGTGAAGGAGGACTTCTTCTACAGCATCTCAACCACCGTTCCATCAGGGGTCCCGCTGGTCATAGTCGACAGCATCATTGATGATGATCTCTTTTATAAAGTCATCTTTGATTATCAGGCTGCATTTCAGGCTGCTAGAAAGAACTCGCCCGAGCCTGCTGTTTTAATTATGGAGGCTTATCACAATGCAGGAATCACGGAAAAAATGATGAAGGATTCGGGTTTTCACAAGGATGATATTCATATCACTTCCGGTGAGAAGGATCTTCTTGCGTTCTTGGACAAAAAGAAGGACCAACCTGCAGTCATTCTCAATGAATTTCTTGCTTCTTCAATAAGCAGGCACAGAAACATTGAAAAGGACACGGTCATATGCACATCCGGCTGTCCATCCATTCTGCCGGCAGGAGTGAACTGCGTCGAATTTAAAGAAACGAAGGCAGCCGCCGCGTTCAACGTTCTGTCTGATCTGATGAAAGACAACCGCGGTCTCCATTTGGAAAAATATACGTCTATTCAAGCAGAGTAAAATCTGCTCTTTTTCACCAATACTTAAACGTTTAAGTTATTAAACAGGGGGAATCTACAATGTTAACTAAAGAAGCAGTCTATCACCGTCCAAAAAACAATTTTGCTTATGCTTACGATAAAGACACTTTGCATATCCGCTTGCAGGTTAAAAAAAATGAGGCAGAAATTGTGCGCCTGATATGGGGAGATCCATTTACATGGGACCAGGACAAAGACGGCGTGTGGAAATGGAAATCAGAAGAGCATGCTGAAATGACGCTGCTTGGAAAGACAGAACTGTTTGATATTTGGACAATTGCTTTAAAGCCTCCGCACAAACGGCTGAAATACGGATTTGAAATCATTGCCGGGGGAGAAAAGCTGATTTACACAGAGCAAGGTTTTATTGAAAAGAAACCTGAACATAACGGCGGATATTTTACCTTCCCTTATCTTAATGAAGAAGACATTTTCACTGCTCCTTCATGGGTGAAAGATACAGTCTGGTATCAAATTTTTCCTGAACGATTTGCAAATGGGGATGAAACGCTGAATCCTGCAGGAGCTTTGCCTTGGGGAAGCACGGAGCCGACTGCAAACAACACGTTTGGCGGGGATTTTGAAGGCGTCATTCAGAACATTGATTACCTCGTTAAGCTTGGCGTAACGGGCATCTATTTTACACCTATCTTTAAAGCGTTCTCAAATCACAAATATGACACGATCGATTATATGGAGATTGATCCGCAGTTCGGAGATAAGGAAACCTTTAAGCGATTGGTTGACATCTGTCATGAAAATGGAATTAAAGTCATGCTTGATGCAGTTTTCAACCACTGCGGCTATGAATTCCCGCCTTTTCAGGATGTTGTTGTAAATGGAGAGCATTCGGAGTATAAAGACTGGTTCCACATTAACAGCTTTCCGCTGAAAAAAGATGGTAAGGTGGAGTATGAAACGTTCGGATTCTCTGAAAATATGCCAAAACTGAGAACAGGCAATCCAGAAGTAAGAGAATATCTCCTTGAAGTTGGACGGTACTGGGTGAAGGAATTTGGCATCGACGGCTGGAGACTTGATGTTGCAAATGAAGTGTCCCATGATTTCTGGAGGGAATTCCGAAAAGAGATCAAGGCCATTGATCCAGAGGTCTATATCCTTGGTGAAGTTTGGCACGACGCAATGCCGTGGCTTCAGGGAGATCAGTTTGATGCGGTCATGAACTATCCTTATACAAGTGTTGCGATTGAATATTTTGCTGAAAGGAAAGTAACGGCAAGCGAGTTCATCAACCGTACATCCGAAGCTTTGCTTATGTATCCTGAGCAAATATCAGCAGTTGCCTTTAATCTCCTCGGCAGCCATGATACGCCACGCATCGCGACCGTCTGCGGAGAGAATACGGCAAAAGTGAAGCAGCTCTTTACGTTTCTTCTATCCTCCCCGGGGGCACCGTGCATCTACTACGGAGATGAAATCGGCCTGACGGGTGTAATGGACCCTGGCTGCAGAAAATGCATGGTATGGGATGAAAAAGAGCAGGATACAGATCTGCTCAGCTTTATTACACAGCTGATTTCGCTGCGGAAAACGAATCCTGCATTCGGGAACAGAGGGCGGATTCAGTTTATGGAAGCGGCAGCAGAGGATGAGGTTGTTATGTATACAAAAACATACGAAGATCAAACCATATTGTTTGTTCTAAATGGAACAGACCGTGATGCAGCAGCACGTCTGCCTGAAAAAGCAGCTGGCGGACAATGTGTGCTGACAGGTGAAAAAGTGAATGGTTTATCCATTAAGCTAAATCCGCACGGAATCGCTATGATTTCATACTGACACACATTTAAATGGCATTGAAAAACCGGTGTTCCGTGCGGAATATCGGTTTTTTCTATATAAAGGATAAAAGAACCTGCTATACTTGAAAAAAAGATAAATGAGGTGTCTGCCGTGAAAGATACAATGCAGCTTATAAAAGAACTAGTCTCCATACCGAGTCCATCGGGAAATACAAATGAAGTCATTACATTTGTTGAAAACTATTTATCCTCCTGCGGCATAGAAACAAGACGCAACCGAAAAGGCGGCCTGATTGCAACAATTCCAGGCAAAGATCAGAGCCGCCACCGGATGCTGACCGCCCATGTGGATACACTTGGCGCCATGGTAAAAGAAATTAAAAGCAGTGGACGGCTGGCACTCGACCGGATTGGAGGGTTTACCTACAACTCCATAGAAGGCGAATACTGTAAAATAGAAACGTCTTCAGGAAAAACAATCACTGGAACAATCCTCATGCATCAAACGTCCGTGCACGTGTATCACGATGCAGGAAAAGCGGAGCGCAATCAGGCGAACATGGAAATCCGCCTCGACGAAAAGGTGAAAAATGCAGAGGATGTCAGAAAGCTTGGAATTGAAGCCGGAGATTTTGTTTCGTTTGAACCGCGTGTGGAAATCACGGACAGCGGCTACATAAAATCACGTCATTTAGATGATAAAGCAAGTGTTGCGCTTCTGCTGGAGCTTATGAAGAAAATTAAAGAAGAGGCAATCGAGCTTCCCTTTACCACGCATTTTCTCATTTCCAACAATGAAGAGATCGGATATGGAGGCAACTCGAACATCACGCCTGAAACGGCTGAATATCTGGCGGTTGATATGGGGGCGATGGGAGATGGGCAATCAACCGATGAATATACCGTTTCGATTTGTGTCAAAGACGGAAGCGGACCTTATCATTACGGACTGCGAAAGCATTTAACAAAGCTTGCTCAGGACAACGGGATAAACTATAAGCTCGACATTTATCCTTACTACAGTTCAGATGCATCGGCAGCCATCCGTGCTGGTCATGATATCATCCACGGATTGATTGGCCCGGGCATTGATTCATCACATGCTTATGAACGGACTCATATGGAGTCACTTGAGAACACGGCAAATCTGCTTTATCATTACGTCCTATCGGAAATGGTTCTATAATCCTGCAAAGACCCGGATCTCATCCGGGTCTTTTGTCAATCCTTTTCACAATATTAAATCTACCTTAAAAAAGTAGAAAAGTTTTCCAAATTCTGAATTTCTGTGATTTAATAGATTTGTATTAGCAATGAATCTAGTAACGGAGGTAGTTAAATGAAAAGAACCATCAGCAGTTTCATGGCATTTGTCATGATTTTTTCACTGTTTTTCAGCCAGGCTCCTGTAGGGGCAGCTGAAGCTGATGTTCCCAAAGAAGAAGCTCTTCTTAAAACCGGAACACCTGTTGAAGGACTGTTTGAAGCAGAAGAAAATGTAAAATGGTACACAATCGATCCGTCATCATCAGAAGTGAAGGATTTCACTCATCTCAGAGTGAAATTTCAATCAGAGCTTGAGATGAATATCACTGTTTATTCAAGTCTTGAAAACGCCGTTGATAACCGCGCGTTTGACAGATACATGGGGTACTCCTATGCGAATGAACCGGTGCAGCTTGATTTCCCGGTAGCATGGGCAGGCCCTTTCTATGTAAAAGTAGAGCATTATCCGTATGAAGAAGAGTACATAGAGGGAGAAGAAGCTCCGGAAGCACCGGCTGCGGCCTTCACTCTTTCTTACGACGGGGTAACACTTCCGCCGTCAGAGTACATTAGTTCTGATGAGTGCCCGGCTGAGCTGAGCACGAAGGAAAGAGAAAACGGAAAAGCGATTTTGAAAGACCTCAGAACAATTCGTGAAGATGTGCTTGCAAAAACGGAAAACGGCAAGGAACTTTCTGCTATGTATTATAAAATTGCGCCATTTTTGAGCACGAAGATGGTTTTCAGCAAAACGATCCGCGACCAGGTCTACCAAGATCTTGTTCAGCTTAAAGGTTTATTTGCTGATGTAGCTGAAAAAGGAAGCAGCAGCACGTACAAAGTGACAAAAGAGGATCAGGATGCTATCAACCGCCTCTACTCTACAGCACTTGATTCAGTTCCATCGTTCCTTCATGATTCAATTAAGAAAACCGGCAATGCAGTCGGCATCAGCAGTTTAACAGATAAAACGGTATCATCCATTCTGCAAAAGGGCGGCTATAGTGTTCCTTCAGCAGGAATTGCTGAACACCGTGTCATTGTTAAACTTAAAGAAGGCAAAAAGCTCAGCAGCATTCAATCGAAAACAAAAGCTTTCGGCATCCAGTCTGCAGCACCTTTAAAAGCAGACAAATCCGTCATTCCAGATACGTATGTTATGGAAGTTGAAGGCAGCACAGGAGGCTTTAAAGCTTCTTCAAGCAGTGTGAAATCTGCAGTGAGCAGTCTTTCAAAACTGCCTGAAGTAGAATATGCAGAGCCTGTTCAGCACTATCAGTCATTTACAGCTGACGCTCAATATCCTTACCAGTGGTCACTTAAAAATGAAGGCCGCGATGGAGGAATGGAAGGCGCAGACATCAAGTTTGAACAGCTTCAGGAATTGCTGAAAGGCAAAGAACTTAAAGATACAGTCATCGCCGTAGCAGACACAGGAGTTGATCATACGCTTGCTGACTTAAGCGGTCAAGTTCTGACAGACAAAGGCTACAACTTTATTGGTAAAAATACAGATGCCATGGATGACCACGGCCACGGGACGCATGTATCCGGCATCATTGCCGCTAAAGCGGACAACGACTATTCAATGGCAGGAATTAATGCGCATGCAAAAATCCTTCCGCTAAAAGTCCTTGATTCAGCAGGAAGCGGTGACACAGAAGGAATTGCTTTTGGCATCAGATATGCGGTGGATCAGGGAGCACAGGTAATTAACCTGAGCCTTGGAGGAAGCTACAGCCGCGTCATTGAAAGTTCGTTAAAGTATGCATATGATCATGGTGTAACAGTAGTAGCTGCCAGCGGAAATGACGGCATGGAGGAGCTTTCTTATCCAGCTTCATCTAAGTATGTTATATCTGTCGGCGGAACAAACAGAATTGATCTAGTTTCAGACTACTCTAACTATGGAAAAGGTCTTGACCTTGTCGCACCGGGTACAGACATTCCGAGTTTAATGCCTGACGGAAACGTTACAAACATGACTGGTACGTCTATGGCAACACCGCATGTTGCAGCGGTTGCAGGTCTGCTTCTTTCACATAAGCAGGATCTTACGCCTGCTGAGATTGAAAAAATTCTGACGAAGACCGCTCAGGATATCGCTTTTGATGAGCAGGATAATCCGTGGGAAAACTATGAAGAATACCCAGATGAAGAAGAGATTCCATATGAGGAAGAAGAAGTGATTCCAGGCTATGACAGAGTATCCGGCTGGGGCCGTCTTGATGCTCCTGCAGCAATCAACGGAATCGGAAAGAACTTTACTGAATGGACGCGCATTTCGGGTGAAAACCGCTTTGAAACAGCGGTAAAGCTTTCTGAAGAAGGCTTTGAAACGGCAGAGACTGCCGTTATCGCAACTGGCCGCAACTTCCCGGATGCGTTAAGTGCTACGCCTCTGGCGTATAAAAACGACGCACCGCTTCTTTTGACTGATACAAATCAGCTTCCAGTCATCGTGCAGGATGAATTAATAAGACTGGAAACTGAAACGGTTATTCTTGTTGGAGGAAAAACAGCTATTTCTGCAAATGTAGAAAAACAGCTGAAAGAGCTTGGAGTAAAGAACATCAAACGCATCAGCGGCGCTGACAGATATGCAACTTCTGTCAAGATTGCAGAAGAGCTAGAGGAGCCTTTCTTCGCAGCAGTTGCAACAGGAGAAAGCTTTGCAGATGCCCTTTCTATTGCACCTGTAGCCGCATCTTTGGAAATGCCTATCCTTCTTACTAAGAAGAACAGTGTGCCGTCAGTTGTCAGAAACTTTGTCGATGAGAGCGGAATTGAACTTTCTTACATTATCGGCGGAACAGGCGTGATTTCTGACAAAACGGCAAAATCATTCCCTGAGCCTGACAGAATTGGCGGTTCTGACAGATACGTGACGAACAGCAGGATTATCTCTTACTTCAGTGACACGCTGAATATGACTGCACCGTATATTGCTACAGGCATGAACTACCCGGATGCCCTTGCAGGATCTGCCCTTGCAGCCAAGAACGGAAGTCCTGTGATTCTTACAAGCCCGTCCGGAGCTAAGCAAACGACGAAAGATACACTGGCTGATTATGCTGATACAGCTTCAATGTATTACATCATCGGCGGAGAAACAGCTTTACCGGAAGATTCTATTCTTTCATTATTTGAATAAGAGGTTAAGAATCAGGCCCTGGCACTTGCCGGGGCTTTATTTATGTCAAAAAAAGTCGAAAAAAATCAGCTGGAATAATAGATAATACCTATTACATTCAGCACTGATAGAATGTATAATCTAGTAGATTTGATACATAGAAATAGGGGGATACTATGAAAAAGGAATTATTGCTGGCCTGCGGGCTAGTGCTTGCCTTGCCTGGCATACAGGGATTTGCAGCAGAAAAAACGACAGAGAAATGGTCTGCAGCGCAGGTTCAGGCAGACAAAATGAAGGCATTTGGATTTGATGAAGAAGAAGGAATGTATTATGAGGAAGAGCCTAACAATCTTTTAACAAAAGCAAATCCGATTGAAGTTGATTACTGGATTCAGGGTGACACAGGCGGCAAGGACATCGATTATTATAAGTTCACAGTAAAAAGCGAAGCACATTACAGCCTTATGGGATTTACTGAGACTGGATATGGCAGCACATTGAATATCCGCCTACTTTCTGCTGATGGGAAAGAAGCAGCCAAAAGCAAGTTTGATAGTGAAGATGGAGAAATAGGCACTCAAGATATTGAACTGCAAATAACTCCTGGAACTTACTACTTAGAAGTGACCAATTCAAATTCGACAAGTGAAGAATATTATCTTGTCCATAGCTTGATGGAAAAATATCAGAGAATTTCTGGTGGAGACCGCTACGAAACAGCTGTCAATATTTCAAAGGAATACTGGTTTGAAGGAGACACAGATACGGCCGTTCTTGCAACCGGTACAAGCTTTCCGGATGCTTTAAGTGCTACTCCGCTAGCCTACAGACATTATGCTCCTTTATTGTTGACAAGACCGGGGGCACTGCCAGGTGTTGTTAAGAATGAGTTAACGCGTCTGGATGTCACAAAAGTCATCATTGTCGGGGGAACAGGGGCCGTTTCTGCCAATGTTGAAAAAGAATTAAAAAACATGGGACTGAGAGTCTCAAGAATCAGCGGTGCTGACCGCTATGCAACTTCTGCTAAAATTGCTGATGAAATCGGCACGTACGGTCCGGTCACTCTAGCAACAGGCTTAAACTTCGCGGACGCTCTCTCAATTGCACCATTTGCGGCACAGATGGAAATGCCAATCCTTCTGACAAGAAAAGATTCAGTGCCGGGTGCTGTTCATACATTTATGAAAAATTGGGAAGTAGACGAGACATATGTTATTGGAGGATCAAGTGTTATTTCAGATGCATCTGTAAAAGCATTGCCAGGCAAAAAACGCATCAGCGGCTCAGACCGTTATGCAACGAACAGCAAAATTATTAAAACATTTATGGACGAAAATGATTTTCCTATGATGTATTTTGCAACAGGTGCAAACTATCCGGATGCCCTTGCAGGTTCTGCTCTTGCTGCTAATTACCATAGCCCTGTTGTTCTTGTAAATCCAGCAAAGTTCAACTCATCTACTTATCAGACAGTTCAGACTTACAAGGAACAAACAATTATCAATTACATCCTCGGCGGTGAGACAGCTCTCCCTCAAAAAGCAATCGATCAGCTTTTTGAATAAAGCCATAGCATGAGAAAGGCCGGTGAGCATTAGCTGCACCGGTCTTTCCATTTAGAAGTGATTTAAAACCTCTTAATTTTCAACATAACATCCTTCAGCACATCGACTGAACCAACCGCATCCTCGGAATCTTCCAGGCTGTGGTCAGCCCCGTTAATGAGGACACGCTCAAGAAATGCATTACCAGAAAGCTTCTCAAAGCGCTCCTGATCATAGCAAGGGTCTGAATCGCCGATGATGCATAACCCTCTCTTTTTGCTTGTGTACATGCCCTCAAACACATCATCCCTTTTCAGCAAAGGCGTGAGCCAGACAATTTTCGCATCGAGAAATGCCGTTCTCCCAAGTTCAGCAGCAAGTGCAATTGTGCCGAGTGATTTTCCTATCAAGTAAAAATGTTCATAGGAGTGCGCGCTTAATACGGTATCAATGACATGCCGGACATCTCTTTTTAACGCATCTTCAAGCTCTTTATCTGAAAACGATTCATAAAAAGGTGACTGGTAGGAGTAGTTAAGATGCAGCACATCCTCACCGCGGTTCAGGAAAATTCCTGTTGAATAGTGAAACAGCGGGCCCTGCGCTGTATACCCGTAGCCTGGAAACATAATAGCAAGTGTTTTTGCTTGAGAGGCTTTTTTGAACAGGGAATAGGAAACAGTGCCGTCTTTGTAGCCTGTGATGGAATCTTTCTGGATTTGGACCATTGGATTTTATCCTCTCTTTTTTAGTATGATACTACTAATTCCACTAATTGGGTGGAGATTCCTTTCTTCAGTAAAAAAGAAGCTTATCTTTCGCCGGGAAAGGGTAATACATTTGGTGGCGCTATGATAACACTATAGAAAACAGGTGAGCAGATGATCCGGTTTGAGAATGTGACAAAGGTATACAAAGACGGTACGAAGGCAGTAAATGCCCTTGACTTAACCATTGAAAAAGGTGAATTTTTTGTTTTTATCGGGCCATCCGGCTGCGGCAAGACAACCACGATGAAAATGATCAACAGGCTGATTGATGCAACAGACGGCACTGTCAGCATAGACGGCAAAAATGTACATGATTATGACATTCACGAACTGCGGTGGAATATAGGGTATGTTCTCCAGCAGATTGCGCTTTTTCCTCATATGACGATTGAAGAAAACATTGCGGTTGTTCCTGAACTGAGGGGATGGAAAGCAGAGAAAATACGGAAACGCACAGATGAACTTCTGAATATGGTGGGGCTTGATCCGGATACATACAGAACGAGAAAACCAAATGAGCTGTCCGGCGGTCAGCAGCAGAGAATCGGGGTCATCAGAGCGCTGGCTGCAGACCCGGACATTATTCTGATGGATGAGCCATTCAGTGCACTTGATCCGATCAGCAGGGAGAAACTGCAGCAGGATATCATTGACCTGCAAAAGCGAATTCATAAAACAATTGTGTTTGTCACTCATGATATGCAGGAGGCCCTTGCTCTCGGGGACCGGATTTGTGTGATGAAAGACGGGGAAGCCGTGCAAATTGACAGCCCGGAAGCAATCATCAGACGTCCTGCCAATGATTTTGTCAAAGAATTTATCGGGAACAGAGGACAGGCAGCCATTCTCGAAGGTTCCATTGAGCCGTGGATCAGGCCTCTGCAGGAAACAGATCCACTCAAAAAGCCGATATCTTTTACGGCTGACCGAAAGGAAGCCCTCCAGAGACTGGGGACAGAAGACTTGATTCCTGTTGAGCGGAACGGGCAGATTATCGGGACGATAACGAGAGAGTCCGCGGTTCAGTTCTTAGCCGGCCGTGCGGAAGAAAGAGGGAGAGTATGACGGCATTTATTGACGTATTTAAAGAACGGCAAAGCGAGCTTTTAGCTGCTTTGCTTGAGCATATCCAGATCTCATTTATTGCTTTGCTGCTTGCGGTCGCCATTTCCATTCCGCTCGGCATTTATTTGACCAGAAAATCAGGAGCCGCAGAAGGTGTGATTGGTGTTTCTGCCGTCCTGCAGACGATTCCGTCACTTGCCCTTCTCGGACTGCTTATTCCTCTCGTGGGCATTGGAGTAGTGCCTGCCATTATTGCACTGGTCATCTATGCCCTGCTTCCGATATTGCGAAATACGTACACCGGCATTAAAGAAGTGGATTCCTCTTTAATTGAAGCAGCCCGCGCCATGGGGATGAACAGCATGAAACGGCTATTTAAAGTGGAGCTCCCGCTTGCCATGCCGGTCATCATGGCTGGTATCCGCACGGCGATGGTGCTGATTGTTGGAACCACTACACTTGCGGCCCTTATTGGTGCTGGAGGACTCGGGAAGCTTATTTTGCTTGGCATCGACAGAAACGACAACATGCTGATTCTGCTTGGAGCGATTCCTGCTGCCCTGCTTGCTATTTTGTTTGATGCCGTTCTGCGAGGCGTTGAAAAAGCAGCAGCGAGACGATCAATGAAAGTGATCGGCATTGCAGGATTAATCGTACTGCTGGCGGTGGCGGTGCCGCTTGCGTTCGGCACCGGCAAGAAAGACATTGTCATTGCCGGAAAGCTTGGTTCTGAACCCGAAATACTGATCAATATGTACAAGCTGCTGATAGAGCAGGAGACGGATCTTGAGGTTGAATTAAAGCCCGGTCTTGGAAAAACGTCATTTGTCTTTAACGCTCTTAAGTCAGGGGATATTGATATTTACCCTGAATTTACAGGAACAGCGATTACGACCTTTTTAAAAGAAGAGGCCGTCAGCACAGACCGGAATGAAGTGTACGAGCAGGCAAAAGCGGGAATGCTTGAGAAATTTGATATGGCGTATCTTGAGCCGATGTCATTCAACAACACGTATACACTTGCTGTTCCCAAAGAAGCTGCAGAGCAATACGGACTTGAAAAAATGTCAGACCTTAAACCGGCTGCAGGGAATATAAAAGCAGGATTCACTCTTGAGTTTTCGGACCGGGAGGATGGCTACAAAGGCATCCAGAAAGTTTACGGCACCACCTTTGCGAACTTGAAAACAATGGAGCCTAAGCTCAGATATGAAGCCATTCAGACAGGCGAAATCAATTTAATTGACGCTTATTCGACAGACAGTGAGCTGAAACAATATAATCTTTTAGTCCTTGAAGACGACAAAAACCTGTTTCCTCCCTATCAGGGAGCACCGCTGCTGAGAACGGAAACGCTTGATGAGCATCCTGAGCTTGAGGAAGCACTGAATCAATTGTCAGGAAAAATAACGGATGACGAAATGAGAGAAATGAATTATCAGGTAAACGTTGAAGGAAAACCGGCTGCAGAAGTTGCTGAGCAGTATTTAAGTAAAGAAGGCTTATTAGGGAAGTAAGGAAAAAGAGGGAGAATGTCATGATTCTCCCTCTTTTTCTGGTGTTAAGGAATTATTAAAGAATAAAAGGCTGTGTATAACATAACAAAGTAATCATCGGCAAGCGGAAGCGCCTAGATCCTCTGCCAGAACAAATCCGTCAAAAAAGTCAAAACCGGACTTTTCTGCCGGATTCTTATCTGTCTATCGGATCTGATCAAGGCGCTTGCGCTTTTGTTCTTGGATTGATGTGTTTGACAAAAAGGATTTATGACAAAAAACAAGAATAAAGATAGAAGATCATTCCGGAGGTGAAGCACAGATGAAGGCTGACGGAGTATTTGAGGGCGGGGGAGTCCGGGGTATTGCGTTTACTGGTGCTATTCAGGCAATGGAGGAAGAAAAAATTGAGTGGGAACGCCTTGCAGGTACATCTGCGGGTGCTGTCATTGCCGCCCTTTTGGCAGCAGGCTATAAAAGCAATGAAATCAGGGAGCATCTCACAGAGCTTGATTTTACGAAATTCAGAGGGAGAACCTTTTTGAATTATATCCCAATCATCGGCGGACTGCTTCAGCTCATGATTCATCTCGGTTTTTACAAAAACAGCTATCTGGAAGAATGGATAGACGGTCTCCTTTCGGCAAAAGGGATCAATACATTTGCAGACCTGCCTGAAGATAAGCTGAAAATTATTGCATCAGACGTATCCAATGGAGAAATTCTTATCCTGCCTGATGATCTGCCCAAATACAAGATGAAACGCTCAGACTTGAAAATCTCTAAAGCGGTTATGATGAGCGCATCCATTCCCTTTTTCTTCAGGCCGGTAAAATGGAAATCATCTTCCCAGTTCACTTCCTATATATTAGATGGCGGACTGCTGAGCAATTTTCCGATCTGGCTGTTTGATTCGAAAGAAGAACCGCGCTTTCCAACCTTCGGATTCCGTTTTATTAAAGAAGAAATCAAGGCGGGGGCTGTTATACCGACACCGGTCCATCTTTTTAAAAATATCTTTAAAACGATGCTGCAGGCTCACGATCTGAGGCATTTGACTGAAGAAACAAAAGGACGCACGGTGCAAATTCCCACAGGAGGAATAACAGCAACCGACTTTGACTTGAATAGAGAGGAAATCGAGTACTTGTATCAGTCAGGGTATTCTTCGGCACAGCAGTTTCTGAAAAGCTTTGATTTTGAGAAATATAAAGAAATACGAAAAAAATCCAAAGCCGCTGCGGGTCTGTAACTGGCCCGCTTATTTGCAGTTTATGCTGGTATCTTATTCAAATTTGACTATAATAGTAAATGAAGCTTCATCAACTTAACTATTAAGGAAGTGAAGGAAATGGACGCATCTCAACAACATACCCGGCTGGTTGTCGCAGGTCTCCTCCTCGGTATTTTTATGGCTGCGATTGATAACACGATTGTTGCAACTGCCCTTGGATCGATTGTCAGTGATCTCGGAGGGCTTGATCAGTTCGTGTGGGTAACGTCTGCCTATATGGTGACGGTGCTTGCGGGTATGCCGATTTTTGGAAAGCTTTCTGATATGTACGGGCGGAAACGGTTTTTCATCATTGGACTTATTATTTTTCTTGCAGGATCTGCCCTGTGCGGGGTTGCACAGAACATAACTCAGCTCAGCATCTTCAGGGCTGTTCAGGGAATTGGCGGCGGTGCGCTTCTGCCCATTGCATTTACCATTGTTTTTGATATTTTCCCGCCGGAAAAACGCGGGAAAATGACAGGGCTTTTAGGTGCTGTTTTCGGATCTGCATCTGTTTTCGGCCCGCTCATCGGAGCGTATTTGACAGAATATATCAGCTGGCACTGGGTTTTTTATGTGAATATTCCAATCGGTCTTTTATCCGTCATTCTGGTCGGAAAGTTTTATCATGAAAAAGCAAAGCTTGAAAGCCAGAAAATTGACTGGGCCGGAGCACTCACGCTTGTAGCCGGCGTTGTCAGCCTTATGTTTGCACTGGAGCTTGGAGGAAAAGAGTTCTCCTGGACTTCTTGGCAGTTCTTTTCATTGTTCGGCTCTTTTGTCTTATTTCTGATTTTATTTTTAGTTGCCGAAATAAAAGCAAAAGATCCAATCATTTCTTTTTGGATGTTTAAAAGCAGACTGTTTGCAAGTTCTCAGATTCTTGCCTTTTTGTACGGGGCTTCGTTTATCATACTTACGATTTTTATTCCGATTTTTGTTCAGGCTGTATATGGGGGATCAGCTACAAGTGCAGGTTACATCCTCATGCCGCTTATGCTTGGGTCGGTTGTCGGCAGCGGACTTGCAGGTGCGTTTATGACAAAAACAAGCTACCGCAGCATCATGTTCGTTTCCATCACTTCTTTTATAGCCGGAATGGGACTCCTCAGCACGATGACGCCGGATACGGGAAGGCTGCTGCTGACGCTGTTTATGATTCTATCGGGATTTGGCGTCGGATTTTCCTTTTCGCTCCTTCCAAATGCGTCCATTCATAACCTGGATCCTCGTTTCAGAGGTTCAGCGAACGCAACAAATGCCTTTTTCAGATCGCTTGGCATGACAATCGGTGTGACAATATTCGGAGCTATTCAGACAAAAATCTTCACAAGAGAGCTTGAAAACGCCGGATCTGCCGGCAGCGGGTTTGATATGAGCAATCCTCAGGGGATTTTTCAGCCGGAAGTACGGGGGCAGATTCCTGCCCGGGTGCTTGAACCGGTAATAAATGCGATGTCAGATTCTATTACAGCCATGTTCCTGTTCGCGCTTATTCCGCTTGGAGCTGCCCTGATCACCGTCTTTTTTATGGGGAAAACAAGACTGAACATCGAGAAGAAAGAGGCAGCATCCGCTAAATGAAGAAAGAGCTTAAATGAAGCATGGGGCTTTGTTTAGGCTCTTTTTTATATTTAAGGAAATTATAAAGAGCAAAAGGCTGTGGATAACATAACAAAGTTATCTTCGTCCAGCTCCAGCGCCTAAATCCTCTGTCAGAACAAATCCGTCAAAAAAGTCAAAACCGGACTTTTCCGCCGGATTCTTATCTGCCTATCGGATCTGACCAGGGCGCTTGCGCTTTTGTTCATATGAAAGGTTTTTGAAAAATTGAGCCAAAAGACGCTCTTATCAGGCAGACTGCCATATACTGCGAGTATTTATTCACTATTATAAGGAGAATCAGAACCTGTCCATGTTCCTGTTTTGATTCAGATTGAACACACTATAGGAAGACATAGGAATTTGAAACTAGTGTGAATTTTTTGATAATATTATCTTTTTCCTCTATGATTGTAAGCAAATGACAAGAGGAGTTGGGAAAATTTGAAGAAAAAGGCGATTCCTGTTTTGCTGACAGCGAGCTTCCTTCTTGCCCCTGCAGTCAGCGCCGAAACACCATACTATGGAAAAACGTATACACAGCCCGAACAAGTAAGGCCGCTTTTTCCCGATGTTGCTTCAACAGATGAAACACCGGCTTTTACAAAAGGTGAAGAAGCCTTCACCACCCAGGAGGAAATGCTTGCTTACATAGAAGAACTCAAAACAAAATCTCCTTACGTGTCAGTAAAAGAGATCGGCAAATCGCAAAACGGCATGGCAATTCCTGCACTTTACTTTACAAAGGACGGGAGCATAAAACCGAGCTATGCATCTCGTAAGCCGACGGTCTGGATTCAGAGCCAGATTCACGGAAATGAGCCTGCAAGCGGTGAATCCATTCTCGCCATCGCTAATCGTCTGACAGGCGAGCTTGGGAAAGAGCTGCTGGATGATATCAATATTATTATTGTTCCACGTGTAAATCCGGATGGATCCTACAACTTTAAGCGGCAGCTTCAAAATGGCCTTGACGGCAACCGTGATCATGTCAAGCTGGAGTCACCGGAAGTGCAGGCTATTCACCGTGAATACAATAAGTACACGCCTGAAGTTGTCATTGATGCCCATGAATATTCGCCGTACACCCGTTCGTTTGACCGGTTTGGAGAAGACGGTCTCCTGAAGTATCATGATATCCTTCTGCTCTCAGGCAGAAATTTAAACATTCCTGAAAAAATCAGAACGATGTCAGACAGCCTTTATGTTGAACCTGCGTTTACTGCACTTGAAGATCAGGGATATTCGGCTGACCGCTATTATACAACCGCTGTGACAAACGGTGAAATTGATATTTTAGAAGGCGGGACAGAGCCGCGCATCGGAAGAAACTCCTTCGGACTGCAGCCTGCCTTTTCGTTCCTTGTGGAAAGCAGGGGCATTGAAATTGGCAGGGAGGACTTTGGACGCCGGGTCGCAGCTCAAATCGCCACACATGAAAGCATTTTAAGACAGACAGCAGAAAATGCCCGTAAAGTAAAAGTAACGGTTGCAGCCGAACGGGCAAAGCTAGTTAAAAAAGGCCTGCTTCCAAATGACAATGATCCTGTTTATGTGAACAGTGAAGCATTGGAGATAGAAGGACAGACTCTTGAAATGATTGATATTGAGAGCGGAACTGTTCAGGATGTACCTGTTAATTATTTCAGTGCAACAGAAGCTGTTCCGACATTAACACGCGAGCGTCCGACCGCATATGTACTGCAGCCTGATCAGGGTGATGCTGCGGCCAGGCTGATGAATCAGGGAGTAAAAGGATTTAAGCTTCCGAAACAAATGAAACTCCCTGTTGAAGCCTATCAGATAACAAGCAAAGAAGAGACAGAACTGTACGAAGGAAAGCAGCTGGTTGAAGTGGAGACAGAGCTCACAAAAAAAGAGGTCGTTTTCCCGAAAGGCTCATTTATCTTCTTGTCTGCTCAGCCGCAAAATAATCTGCTGTCTCTCTCCCTTGAGCCCGAGTCGATTGACAGCTATGTAACATTCGGCTATATTCCGTCAGAAATTGGTGAAGAATTGCCGGTTTACCGGTTTATGTTTGATGGGAAAAAGCTGAAGTAAGCAATAAAAAACAGATCCCGCTAAATCACGGGATCTGTTTTTTCATTATAATACGATACTTACAATAATCGCTGACAGGATACTCACAAGTGTAGCACCGTAAAGCAGTTTCAAACCGAAACGTGCAACTACGTTTCCTTGTTTTTCATGCAGACCCTTCACCGCACCGGCAATAATTCCGATGGATGAGAAATTGGCAAACGAGACAAGGAAGACGGAGATGATGCCAAGCGTACGCTCACTGAACGTATCTGCAACATTAGCCAGGTCCATCATCGCTACAAATTCGTTTGTCACAAGCTTAGTTGCCATAATTCCGCCCGCAGCTACTGCTTCGTTCATAGGAACACCCATGATAAAGGCGAATGGGGCAAAGATGTATCCAAGAATACCCTGGAATGTAATGCCGAAGATCATATCAAAAATGTTGTTGACCGCTGCAATCAGGGCAACGAAACCAATCAGCATAGCGCCGACAATGACGGCTACTTTGAAACCGTCCATGATGTATTCGCCAAGCATTTCAAAGAATGACTGCTTTTCTTCTTCCTGAATGACAAGAATATCTTCTTCATCTGAAACAGTGTACGGATTAATGATTGAGGCAATGATAAATCCGCCGAACAGGTTGATGACGATTGCCGTTACAACATACTTCGGCTCGATCATCGTCATGTATGCTCCAACAATCGACATGGATACAGTCGACATTGCAGATGCGCAAAGTGTGTACAGACGCTGTGAAGACAGCTGTCCAAGCTGTTTTTTAACGGTGATGAAGACTTCGGACTGACCTACAATCGCTGATGCAACTGCATTGTAAGACTCAAGCTTACCCATGCCGTTAACCTTGCTCAGTACATAACCGATGCCCTTCATAACAAAAGGCAGAATTTTAAAGTACTGGAAGATCCCGATCAAAGCAGAGATAAAGACGATTGGGAGAAGAACGTTCAGGAAAAATGGAGATTGTCCATCATTCGCGAGTCCGCCAAAAACAAACATGATTCCTTCGTTTGCATATTCAAGCAGCTTGCCGAATCCGTCGGCAATTGCAGTAATTAACACGAGACCAAATTTTGTGTTGAGTAATAGGAACGTTAAAGCAATTTGTATAACAATCATCAGTGCAACAGGTTTAAACTTGATTTTCTTGCGGTCGCTGCTGGCAACCCAGGCGAGACCAAGTACGATGGCAAGTCCAAGAAGGGCAATCAGGTATTTCATTTCGTTCACCTCTGTGATGGAATTATAAAACAATTTTTGAAAGACACTGTATACGCTTTCATCCTCTTCAAAAAAGAGAGTCAGTATGATCAGATGTCTGACCTCTGACGTATTCAACTATAATAGATTTATAGGAACAAAGCAACAATAAATTTTTGCTATTTAAAGGATAATCGGCTGCTGCTCATTCGCAGCAATAACCCTTCAAATTTAGGATGGAAATATTGAACAACAAAACCAAGTGTCAATGTCACGACAAATGTGCCGATGCCGATTGCTCCCTGAAAAGCAAAAGCGAGAAGGAGCGCAAAGGTTTCGCTGATGATCCTTGAATTTCTTAAATTAAAACCGAAACGGGTATGAATGGCAACCATCAGTGTATCCATCGGACTGGCAGGGAACTTTGCCTGCAGATAAACGGCTACTCCAATGCCCATGGTGAGTATTCCGGCAATCAGAGCAGATGCCTGGAAGAATAATCCGGCAGGGGAATAGTGTTTTAAAACGACTAGAAGCCAGAAATCAATCAAAGCTCCAATTAAGAGAATGCTTCCTGCTGCGAGCAACTCGGGTTTCTTCTTCATCAGAAATGAGTTAATAAAAATTAAAACGATTCCATTTATAAAGATACAGGTACCGACAGTGAGTCCAAAAAGATTGGATTCTCCTACTGCAAGTGCGTCCCATGAGGATGCGCCAAGACCTGATTTGATAATCAGGGCTACACCGAGCGTAAGAGCCAGTAAGCCTGTCATGAAAAACAGTATTCTTTCTTTCATATTGTGTCCCCTCTCACGTGGAGTTATTAGTTGTTAGTCGTCAGACCTCTTGAATTCGTTTACATCATATCTAATATTGGCCGTTTTGGCAAGAAAAATTATAGTGGAAGAAGGATCCATGAAAAAAACCGCAGAATCCATGTTCTGCGGCTTTTACTCAGCTGAGCTGAGTGGTCTTTAGAAACTCTTTTGTCCGTTCTTCTTTTGGATTAGAAAAGAACTCTTCCGGGTGTCCGATCTCAACAACTCTTCCTTCGTTCATATACACGATCCAGTCAGCAACCTCTCTTGCAAACTGCATCTCATGCGTGACGACAACCATTGTCATTCCTTCTTCAGCAAGTTCTTTCATGGTGGCGAGAACCTCTCCGACAAGTTCCGGATCAAGAGCGGATGTAGGTTCGTCAAACAGCATGATTTCAGGCTTCATCGCAAGTGCCCGGGCAATGGCAACCCGCTGCTTTTGCCCGCCTGACAATTTGTTCGGGTAGACATCTGCTTTGTCGGAAAGCCCTACTTTTTCAAGGAGAGCACGTGCTTCCGCTTCAGCCTGGTTCTTTTTCATTTTCTTTACCATCAGCGGTGCTTCCATAATGTTTTCAATCACTGTTTTATGAGGGAACAGCTGGAAATGCTGAAACACCATGCCGACTTTTTGCCGGACTTCGTTGATATCATGAGTTGCCTGTGTGACTTCTTCACCGTTTATGATGATTTTTCCGTTATCTTTTTTCTCAAGAAAGTTGAGGCACCTGAGAAGGGTGCTTTTTCCGGATCCGCTTGATCCGATCAAACATACAACATCGCTTTCACCAACTTTCATATCAATATCTTTTAAGACATGCAGGTCGCCGAATGATTTATTCAGCTTTTCCACTTTGATCATTTCTTTTGATTCCAAAAAGATTCCCTCCTTTAGCGGTCACTGATGGACATTTTCTTTTCAAGTCCATTTACAACGAGTGTCAGTATTGCAACTAGTATTAAGTAGTAAACGGCAACAATGAGCAGGAATGTCATCTCATCAAAGTTGTTTGAACCGAGTGTGGTCGCCACGTTAAATAATTCATTGATGGAAATAAAGGCTGCCAGAGAAGAATCCTTCAAGCCGATAATCATCTGGTTTCCAAGCGGAGGCAGGGCGCGTCTGAACGCCTGCGGCATGATGATCCGCCTCATTGTCAGAGCTCTGGTCATTCCGAGAGAACGGCCTGCTTCCATTTGACCTTTGTCTATGGACTGGATGGTGCCTCTGAAAATTTCGGCAATATAAGCACCATTGTGGAAGGCGAGAGCAAGTGATGCAGCCCAGAAGTCAGGGATGAGAAACAATCCGCTGAAACCGAAGTACAGGATGAAAATCTGAACGATCAATGGTGTACCTCGGACAAGGTAGATATAAGCATCTGAAATCCAGCCGAGAACCTTCAGTTTGGATATTTTCAGCAATGCGAAAAAGAGGCCGATGATAATTCCAATTAAGATAGACACAACCGTCAGTTGAAGAGTGACGAGCATTGCATCAAAAAATACACCTCTGCTGGCTATGAGTGAATCAAAAAAATGTGAAAAGCTGGGCAATATAAACAGCATCCTTTCTGTACAGGCAGTGATTATTCCGGTTTTACTGTAATGTCTTCTCCAAAATACTCAATGCTGATTTTTTTAAGTGTTCCGTCTTTGCGCAGATTTTCGAGCGCTTCATTAACACGTTTCAAGAGTTCGGGGTTGTCCTGCGGAATGACAACAGCCTGTTCACTTCGTTCAATCAGCTGCTGTCCGGTAATTTCAAATCCGCCTTTGGCTGCACTTTTTCCTGTTACAAAATCCGTGATCACCGCGTCGTGGCGGCCTGTACTCAGTGCTTTGAGGGCAGTGATATCGCTGTCGTACATCTTTATGTTGTTTGTATATTTCTCTGCGGTTGCAGCATATGTAGAGCCTTTGGCTACAGCGACTTCTTTTCCTTTGAGATCTTCAACTGTTTTGATGCTGCTGTCTGTGCGCGTGAAAATTTGAGGTCCTGAATAGTAGTAGGGTGTGGAAAAGGACACGTGCTTTGCCCGCTGGTCATTGATGGTGTGGCTTGCCACAGCGGCGTCGGCCCGGCCGGTTTTAACACCTTCAACAATCCCTTTGAATTTAATCCGTTTTTGAACTGGCTTCAGTCCAAGCTCCTTGGCAATCGCTTCTCCGACGGCGACATCAAACCCGGTCATTGTCATATCATCCTTCACATAGCTGAAGGGTTTGAATTCACCTGATGCAGCAAAGACGAATTCATCCTTGTCAATCAATTCTGTTCCGTCTGACAACTTTTCTTTCTCGGCACAGGCTGATAAAAAAACACCTGTTAATAGAACAAGGATCATAAGATAAACTTGTTTTTTCATAAGATGCTCCAAGTCTCCTTTCTGAATGGTATGAGTGATTATGGTAAACAGGAAAAAATGCGCTAGTTGTACATACCCTTATCTTACTTACTGTAATCGTATTTTTTAGAATTTTTTAGAAAAGGAAAATGTAAACTTGCGTAAAAAAAGAAGCAGCTGTATAGCTGCTTCTACTGCATTGCATTCCATTCAATTTCTCCTGCCTGCTCTTCATAATCAATGTTTACTTTAAAGTCGTGCTTTTCATAAAAGTGCACAAGACGGTCGACATGATCCCAGTCTCTCTTGGCGATATCTCCGGTAATAGTCGGGATGTTCTGGTCTTTTGCGATTTCTTTTAAATAATTCATGCAAATTGATCCGTAGCCTTTGTTGGCAGGTCCTTTAATGTCGCCAATATGAATGGCATGATCGTCTGAATAGGTGGCATGAATGGAAAAATCCCATTTCCCCCTATAGGCTGTTTCGCAATCGTTCAGCATCACTTTGCATGAATCACCGTCATTTTGTGCATAAACAACGACCCATTTGTCTTCTTTCGTCTGATCAATTCCGACAACTTTCCACCTCTTGGCTATTTCCTTGAGATTATCCTGCATTCTAAAGAGCTGAAACTGCAGTTCTTCCGCATCCACAGGTGCCTGATTTTCGCCAGTAAGTACAGATTGATACATACTGATCTCCTTCCTATATAGTAGTCCGTACGTAAAACACAATTATCTATTTTACTGGACTGCGGCAAAAGCATCAACCGTTTTGCTCGAATTGGAAGGAGTTGCTTACTAAAAAAAACGGCGCCAGTACAGGCGCCGGATGCTATTCTTCTTGACTGTCATAAATACAATGGTCAAAGCTGTCATTGTGGATATGGTTCAGTTCCTTAACCCCGTAAATTAAAAACTGGTGGTCGTCGCCATACAAGTCAAGCTTGTTTGCTTTTTTATAATGCTCTAATGCTGTGCGCGCTTTATCTTCCTCTGTAAAGACACCAACTACGTTTGAAGCCTCTCCGCAGTCGGAGCAGCCTATATCAACTACCACATAGTACATGAAATCACCCTTTATGCGTTCTTTCGTCCCCTATTTTCTCACGACAGCCGGGTGAAAACAAGGAATTGGCATAAGCGGATCAGACATCCAGTGTCTGAGGTGTTTTCTGTCCGCTGTTCATCAGGCGGATTTTGTTCGGTTTAATGGCAAGAACAATATAGTCCGGGTCATCAGGACCCTTGAACCAATTTTTCATATGCTCATTCCAGATCCGGTCTTTCAGTTCCTGGTCGCTGCTGATTTCCGCTGTTCCCTCAAACTCTACATAGGAGTCCCCGTATCCTTCGCCTTCATAGCCCAGCAGGATATGTACATTCGGATTTTTATCAATTTCCTCTGCTTTGTGCGTGTGAACATTAGTCGGAGTATAGAGCATAAGTTCATCATTGGAAAAGGTCATATAGCGGGAGTGGGGTTTATTGTCCACTACGGTAGACAGTGTCCCTACTTTGTGTTTTTCAAGTACCTGAAGGACCTCTTGATTCAGTGTCTGCTTGTCCATGGTAACATCTCCTTTATACGTATTAATGTATGTATTCCTTCATTTTCTTATCTTGAAACATGAAAGTGGAGTGTTGGCTGACACGCAAATGCCTCCCGCTATGAGGGAGGCATTTATGGGGTGGAAACAGACGGATTAACTGCGGACAGTTCCCTGAAGAAAAGCTTTTCATCTTTTGGCAGCGAAACAAGCGCAAATTTTGAATAGGCAGGGCGGCTGGATGAAAAAGAACCTGTGTACACGATTTTCAGGCGCTTGAATGTCCAGGCCGGAGAAGATAGTGGATTCATCGAATAGTGCACTTCTTTAATGTCTCTAATAAAAATTTCTTTTCTGATGAGTCCGAATACAATTTTCAGTTTCTGATCGGCGATGAAAAATAAGAGTTAAGAAGAGCATGTGCAAGAAAGGCTGCAATTAAAAAAGGAAAAACAAGAGGTGGTGCGGGTTCACCCTGATACAGAAGAAAAAACGGGAAAACAATTAAAAAAACGACGATACATACAAGGATTGGGTTCCGTTTTACTTTAAACGTCATGACAGACCTCCTTACATTAATTTTAGCATATTTTACCTTTTGATGACGGGTAAATTTCGTTTGTTCTTATTGGCAGCACGTTACTGTTACAGGGAAGCAGGTATACGGGAATGATTTAAAAAATACTGATTCAAACTGGTATAGACAACTAGTTGAATAGATGTTATAGTATGTGTGAAAACGGATGCAAGGAGCTGTAATGATGGCAGAAATATGCTTATTGAACGCTGAAATTTATACTGGCGAATCCATTATTGAGAGTGGGTACGTTTTAATAGAAGATGAAAAAATAACACAAGTCGGGATGATGGAGGATTATCAGGAGCAGAGCGGATTTGAGCGCGTAATTGATTTAAACCACGCTGCAAGAGTCGTTCCGGGCTTTATTGATCTCCATATCCACGGAGCACACGGTGCGGATGTGATGGACGCTTCTTTAGAAGCGCTGCAAATAATGACTTCAAAGCTTCCACTTGAAGGAACAACAAGTTTTCTGGCAACTACAATGACTTCAAGTAAAGAACAAATTTCTGAAGCTCTTGTCAATGCGGCCGCATACTTAAAAGAAAAAAATCAAACCGGTGCAGAGATCCTTGGCATCCATCTTGAAGGTCCATTTTTAAATCCGAAACGGGCAGGGGCTCAGGCACCAGGAAATATTATTGAACCCTCAATTGACCTTTTTGACAGGTGGCATGAAGAGTCAGGCGGAAGCATTAAACTTGTGACACTGGCACCGGAGCGCGAAGGCGGGTATGCGCTTGCCGGCCATTTAAAGAGTTTGTCCATCGTCCCGTCTATCGGCCACAGTGATGCTGTTTATCAGGAAGTGGAGACGGCGATTGCAAGCGGTGTCCATCATGCGACACATCTTTTTAACGGAATGAGAGGGATTCACCACCGCGACGCAGGCACTGCAGGAGCTGTTCTGATGAAGGATGAAGTGATAACGGAAATGATTGTCGACGGCATTCATATTGCACCTGAAATGGTCAAGTTTGCTTATAGGATGAAAGGCAGTGAAAGGGCCATTCTTATAACTGATGCTATGCGTGCCAAAGGGCTCGGTCCAGGCACTTACGATCTTGGCGGACAGGAAGTAACAGTTGACGGGGAGCGGGCGACACTCGCTGATGGGACACTTGCAGGAAGTATTCTTACATTCAGAGATGCGGTAGTCAACATGATGTCATTCACGGGGTGCTCCCTTCAGGATGCTGTCACGATGTCATCTGTTAATCCTGCTAAACAAATTGGGGTCTACGACAGAAAAGGCAGCCTTGAGAAGGGAAAAGATGCAGACATTGCCGTGCTCGATGACCAATTGAATGTGATGATGACGATCTGCAGAGGAACGATATCTTTTACAGGGAGTGCTGACAAATGAAGCTGATTGAAGCGAAGGATTACAAGGAAATGAGCATGCTTGCTTCAAGAATGATCTCAGAGCAGGTCCGGTCCAAAAAAAACTCAGTGCTAGGACTTGCAACGGGCGGAACAGTTTTAGGCACCTATCAGCAGCTGATCCTTGACCATCAGGAGAACGGAACGGATTACTCTGAAGTAAAAACCTTTAATCTGGATGAATATGCCGGTCTCCATAAAGATGATGAAAACAGCTATCATACTTACATGAAAAAGCACTTTTTTGACAGCGTCAATGTCTCTGATGAAAATACACACCTTCCTGACGGAGAAGCATCAGATTTAGAGAATGAGTGCAGAGATTACGACAGGCTGATCATCGAAAGCGGGGGCATTGACCTGCAGCTTTTGGGGATCGGTCAAAACGGGCACATCGGGTTTAATGAACCAGGCAGTTCATTTGAATCAAACACCCACCTTGTAAAACTGGAAGAATCAACCCGTCAGGCAAATGCAAGGTATTTTAACACGATTGAGGATGTGCCGAAACATGCGGTGACGATGGGAATCGCTTCAATCATGAGAAGCAAAAAAATTCTTCTTCTTGCATCAGGTGTTCAAAAAGCAGCCATATTAAATGATCTTTTTCATGCAGATGTATCTGAAGAAATTCCGGCGACTGTCCTCAGAAATCACCCGAATGCCGTAATTATTGCAGACAGGGATGCACTTTCGAAGCTTCAGCCGGAAGAAAGGAAGATGTTTGCCAGATGATTCAAAAGAACTCACCCCTGCCAATCTACTATCAGCTCGAAGAAGCCATCAAAGAAGCAATACAAAATCAAGAGCTGACACCAGGCCAGATGATTCCATCTGAAAGAGAATATGCGGAAACGTACGGAATCAGCAGAATGACTGTCAGGCAAGCTCTTTCAAACCTTGTAAATGACGGCTTCCTTTACAGACAGAGAGGGAAGGGAACGTTTGTCGCCCACCAGAAAATTGAACAGCCGCTTCAAGGCCTGACCAGTTTTTCTGAGGATATGAGGTCACGCGGCCTTGAACCAAGTACGCGGGTCATCAGCTTTAAGGAAGTGCCTGCAAGTCATGACCTTGCTTCTAAGCTCGAGGTGGAAGCGGGAACGTCCCTTTTTGAATTAAAACGGATCCGGCTTGCAGACCAGCTGCCGATGGCCTATGAAATGCTGTACATTTCAAAAGAAACGGCACCTGATTTGACCGAAAAAATCGCTCAATCTTCTATCTATGAATACGTGGAAAATAAACTGGGCCTGAAGATTCACCATGGACGACAGGTTCTTGAGGCCTCTATTGCCAGAAGAACAGAAGCGGAAATGCTCCAGGTTGAAGAAGGTGCCCCGGTCCTGATGATCGAGCGGAGAAGCACGCTTGAATCAAATAAACCGCTAGAAGTTGTAAAGTCTGTTTACCGGGCGGACCGTTATAAATTCACAATTGATATGCAGCGATTGTCATGAAAAAGCGGGCAACAGAACAAAAAAACATCCGGACGTCTGCCATTGATGAAATGACTTCCTATGAGATGGCAAAACTTATGCACCAGGAGGACGCGGCAATATCTGCTGCTGTGGAGAAAGCACTTCCGCAAATTGCTGAAGCGGCTGATGAAATAGTCGCACGATGGAAAACGGGCGGAAGAGTGTTTGTGATTGGAGCAGGCACCAGCGGAAGAGTGGGCATGCTTGATGCAGTGGAGCTCGGACCGACTTTTTCTGTAGAGGAAGACAGATGGACGGCACTTGTGTCCGGCGGAAATGAAGCGATGTGGATGCCGCTTGAGGAGACTGAAGACGATGAAAACGCCATCAGGGAGGAATTGAAATCCCACTCACTCGCTGAGCAGGATTGTGTCATCGGCATAACAGCCAGCGGTTCAACTCCGTTTGCTGTAAGCGGCCTTGAATATGCGAATCAGAAGGGTGCCTGTACAATATCGATCAGCAACAATGAACACTCAGTCATTTCCGAACTGGCTGATGTTGCCATCGAACTTAGAACTGGCCCTGAAGTCATACGGGGGTCCACAAGATTAAAAGCGGGAACTTCTCAAAAAATGGCTCTAAACATGATCTCAACAAGTGTCATGATACAGCTTGGGAAAGTATATGGAAACGAAATGGTCGATATGAAACTGATCAACCGCAAACTGAAAAAGCGGGCAGAAATGATTTTGGCGGAAACGACAGGCATTGATAAGGAAACAGCAGGACTAACTATGGAAAAAACACAGTACAATCTTAAAGAAGCCATTTTCATGACGGTTACACATGCTTCCGAAGAAGAAGCAGGCCTCTATATTCAGGAGGCGCAAGGGAGATTGAAACAAGCGATTCATCGCTTTTTCGATAATAAAAACAAGTAAGGGGGAACTATTATGTTGGGGTTTTTACAGAAAATAGGGAAATCACTGCAGCTTCCGATCGCCGTACTTCCGGCTGCCGGGCTTATGCTGCGCCTTGGACAGGATGACCTGCTCGGCATTCCGTTATTGGCGCAGACAGGCGATTTCATTTTTGCAAATCTGGCTCTTATCTTTGCCATTGGGGTTGCAATCGGCTTATCGAAGGATGGGCATGGTTCGGCCGCACTTGCAGGTACAATTGGCTACCTGGTGTTAACGAAGGGGATTGAAGTCATCAATCCGGATATTAAGCTGTCCGTTCTTGGGGGGATTATAGCAGGTATCATAGCGGGTCTCTTATATAATCGTTTTTCAGAGATAAAATTGCCTGAATGGCTCGCATTTTTTGGAGGGCGCAGGTTTGTTCCTATTATTACGGCTGCCGTGATGCTCATTCTTTCTCTTGCATTCGGCTATCTTTGGGGTCCTGTGCAGGAAGGGATCAACAACGTGGGTGTCTGGCTAACTGAGGCAGGTGCCGCAGGTGTAGCCATCTATGGATTCTTAAACCGAATTTTAATTCCAGTAGGACTTCATCAGTTTATAAATAGTTTGGTATGGTTTGTATTCGGTGAATATAACGGAGCGACTGGTGATCTTAACCGATTCTTCGCAGGTGATCCAAGTGCAGGATTTTTCATGTCAGGTATGTTCCCGATCATGATGTTCGGCCTTCCTGCAGCTGCAGCTGCTATGATTATGGCTGCTAAGAAGGAGCGCCGGAAAGCTGTATCAGGTTTGCTGATCGGTGTTGCTTTTACATCATTTTTAACTGGTATTACAGAACCAATTGAATTTATGTTCATGTTCTTATCTCCATTGCTGTATGTGATTCATGCTGTTTTAACAGGTGCGTCTATGGCAATAGCGCAAATGCTTGATATTCACCTTGGATTCACATTCTCTGCAGGAGCGATCGACTATGTGCTGAACTTTAATGCTCCTGCTGCGAAAAATGCTTGGCTGCTTCTTGTCATGGGAGCTGTGTATGCAGCAATCTATTTCTTCCTGTTCTACTTCCTGATCAAAAAGCTTGATCTGAAAACGCCTGGCCGCGAGGATGAGACAGATGAGGAAGCAATTGACGAGCCGGCTGCAGGCGGAGACAAATATGCTGCGATGGCTGCTAAATATATGGCAGGTCTTGGCGGCAGCGACAATCTGACAGAGATTGATAACTGTGTCACGCGCCTTCGTCTTAAAGTGAAGGACGCAGGAGCAATCGATGAAAAAGCACTTAAACAAGCTGGTGCAAGAGGCGTTATCAAGCTGACGAAAACAGATGTACAGGTGATCGTCGGAACAGACGTTGAGTTTGTATCCAATGAGCTGAAAAAACTGAAATAAAGAAGAATGCCTGAATCATCTCCTGATTCAGGCATTTTTTGTGCGGACAGAAAAGCGGTCTGTTTCGATCTTTTTTATAAATGAGACAGCATGTTGATTAAACCTGTCAGGCTGATCAATATTGCAGACGTGACCGGAATCAGCTATATACACTGCCTGTACGTCCTTGTTTTCCGCGGCAATCTCTTTTACCGGCTTTAAAAATAAATGGTCTTGTTCTCCCATTAAAAACAAGACGGGAATCTTGTAAAAGTCTTTTTGAAGCTCTATCAAGTACGGATTCACAAAACGAGTAAGTGAAAACCATTGAATAAACTCTTTTTGGCACATCTTCTTTGCCTGGCTGATGAACATCGTGCGGGATTCTTTATGAGTTGCATAAGGCATTATGATCCAGGCAAACAATGAATAAAGCCACATATAGGGCAGAATCCTTTTGCCGAGGTTGCCAATAACAAGCAGCATTCTCGTAAATACGTTCAATTTTGTGATGGCCCCGCCCAGAACCATGGAAGAAAGAAGCCTCGGCCTGATCTTCGCAATGGTTTGAATAACAATCGTGCCAAGTGAAATCCCGACAAAATGAGAAGAAGCTATTTTCAGCCGATCATGAACATGGATGACTTCTTCAGCAATTTCTGAAAAATCATCGCCGTCTTTCCACAGCCCTTTTGCGGATCTACCATGTCCGCGAAGATCAATGAGCAGGATGTTGAAATGCTTTTTAAATTCCCTTATTTGCTTGTACCAAATTGACGAGCTTCCGCCTGCACCATGAATAAAGGTAACCCACGGCTTTTTCTCGTGAAGTTTCAGGGTTCTGTAATATAAAATGTGTAACACCTGCCATCTGTTAAGATTATAGGTTCATAGGAACTTATATCTTAATATGATTGAAGAGCAAAAAGTATAAAAATAGGCCAATTGTAAGAAAAGTGTCACAATTGAGAGGCGGGCTCAAGGCACAGAAGAACTGACATGTGCGCTGCTGAGAATACGCACACAGTCAGTTAGATTCATACTTTAAAAAGATACTAGAAACGGTTGCGGGTTCTTTCGGCTTTTGTTATAATGAAAGTACTTATTTTTGTTCGTAATATGATTAAAAAGGCACTCGTCTTGAAGAATATTATTTAGAGCAGGGATAGTAATACAATTGTGCGCTTGGCGCACGAGGAGGATACACACATGTTACAAGGTAAAGTTAAATGGTTTAACGCAGAAAAAGGTTTCGGTTTCATCGAAGCAGAAGGTCAAGAAGACGTATTCGTACATTTCTCTGCTATTCAAGGCGAAGGCTTTAAATCTTTAGAAGAAGGCCAAGAAGTTACTTTCGAAATCGTTGAAGGCGCTCGTGGACCACAAGCTGCTAACGTTCAAAAGTAATGACTGAAAAAAGACTCCTGTAAAGGAGTCTTTTTTTTTGTGTGTTTTGGGGGAGTGAAGCACAATTAAATCACGGCAAGCGTTGGAATCCTACCCTCCAAAACCGAAAATCGATCTGGGAGGGTAAGCAAGCGTCGGAATCGTACCCTCCGAAACCGTAAAACGATGTGGGAGGGTAAGCAAGCGTCGGAATCGTACCCTCCGAAACCGTAAAACGATCTGGGAGGGTAAGCAAGCGTCGGAATCGTACCCTCCGAAACCGTAAAACGATCTGGGAGGGTAAGCAAGTGCCTGAATCGTACCCTCCGAAACCGTAAAACGATGTGGGAGGGTAAGCAAGTGTCGGAATCGTACCCTCTAAAACCGTAAATCGATCTGAGAGGGTAAGCAAGCGTCGGAATCGTACTCTCCAAAACCGTAAAACGATGTGAGAGGGTAAGCAAGCGCCGGAATCCTACCCTCCAAAACCGAAAAACGATGTGTGAGGGTAAGCAAGTGCGTGAATCCTACCCTCCAAAACCGAAAATCGATCTGAGAGGGTAAGCAAGCGTCGGAATCGTACCCTCCAAAACCGTAAAACGATGTGAGAGGGTAAGCAAGCGTTGGAATCCTACCCTCCAAAACCGAAAATCGATCTGGGAGGGTAAGCAAGCGTCGGAATCGTACCCTCCGAAACCGTAAAACGATCTGGGAGGGTAAGCAAGTGCCGGAATCCTACCCTCCAAAACCGTAAAACGATCTGGGAGGGTAAGCAAGTGCGTGAATCGTACCCTCTAAAACCGTAAAACGATCTGGGAGGGTAAGCAAGTGCGTGAATCGTACCCTCCGAAACCGAAAAACGATGTGTGAGGGTAAGCAAGTGCGTGAATCCTACCCACCAAAACCGAAAATCGATCTGAGAGGGTAAGCAAGCGCCCTGGTGCCACCCCTCCAAAACCTACTCTTCCTTTATCACCTTCAGCGGCTTATCAGCCGGCCCTTCTATTACATCACCCTTATAAGAAAATCTCGATCCATGACACGGGCAGTCCCAAGAGCGGTCTCCGCTGTTCCATTCCACTTCGCAGCCAAGGTGGGTGCAGGTCATGTCCACAAGGTGAAGCACACCTTGTTCATCTTTATAGCCTCCGGCTTGTTTCCCGTTTACCATCACCGCACAGCCTTCATCAGCATGAAGATCCTCAGGTGTCTTTGATGGACGCTTGATTTTACCTGCTATTAAATGCTTTGCCACATCGGCATTTGCTTTCAAAAATTCTTTTACACCAGGGTCAGAGTGAAAGCGGCTCGGTGTGAAAAGATCAAGATAGCGTGATTCTTTCTTCACAATTAAATCCCTTAGCATATGTGCAGCAAACGTGCCGTTTGTCATGCCCCATTTATGAAAGCCTGTAGCTGCATAGATATTGGGGTTGCTTGATGTAAGGGGGCCGATGTAAGGGATTTTATCCAATGTAAATAAGTCCTGTGCAGACCACCTGTGTGTAATTTCCTCCAGGCCAAAAATCTCTTCTCCAAAACCTTCTAGCTTTTCATACAGCCTGTGGGTATCTTTCTCCTGGCCTGCTTTATGGCCCTCGCCTCCGATTAAGACGACATCCTGACCGCTGGAGGATGCGGATCTGAGCGAACGTTTAGGCTCATCGACACTTAAATACATGCCGCCGGGATACGGTTTTGAAGTTTTTGCACTAATGACATAGGAACGATCGGCATACATTCTGGCAAAATAGAAGCCGTTTCCGTCGTAAAAAGGAAAATGAGTCGCTGCAATGACATGTTCACAAGTGATTTCAAATCCTTCATTTGAAAGCAGAACAGGCTCTTCCTTTGTTCCTTTCACGTCAATTATCGCTGAATTTTCATAAATCTGTACACCTGCCTGCATCATTTCTTCAAGCAGGGCCTGCAAATAATTCAGCGGATGAAACTGAGCCTGATTTTTAACACGCAGTGCTCCTTTAATCTCGATATCAAGCGGGATCTGATCCACGTATTCATAAGGAATCCCAATGGCATCGTAAGCATCTTTTTCCTTCAGAAGTTTGTCCAGAGATTCATCAGAAACGGCATAGAGAATGGCATCCTGAATACTGAAATCACATGTAATGTTTTTTTCTTCAACGGTGTTTCTAATAAAATCAAGTCCCGCCAGGTTCGCTTCATAATAGTGTTTGGCGCCATCTGTTCCGACATGCTGGGTCAGTTCGTGATAAATTAAATCATGCTGAATGGTAACTTTAGCAGTCGTATGGCCGGTCGTGCCATTGAGCAGACAATCAGAATCAATCAGTGCGACCTTAAGTCCTTCTTTCGCAAGAAGGTAAGCTGAAGTGATGCCGGTAATGCCACCGCCAACTACAGCAGCATCAACGGTTATGTGCTTTGAAAGCTTATGGAAAGCGGGAAGACTTGAGGTGTCTCTCCAGTAAGGTTCAGGAAACTGGGGCAGTTTCGAGTTCGTATTTTTCATATGTAATCCTCCTCCTGAGTCATCATTAGCGTATCCTCATGGCAAAAATACATGTATTTGGAAAAATGGATTGATAATTCTGAAAGCGGCGGGTTATAATAGGTATACTTTAAGGAACGGAGGTGGATGAGAGATGAACAGTTTGAATGTGATGCACGGGAAAGAATTATCATACCTTTATTTATGTCGTGCAATTTTTCATGCAATTGCTCTTAACGGGATACGTATGCCCTTTTTCAGCAACTGCATAGACACATTCAAACGTTAAGAAGATTCTCTTATCCACAAGTGATGCGGAGGGCTTATTAGCTCTCCGTTTTTTTGTTTTGGCGAATTCAGATAAACTCGCTGATGAACCGGGATAAGCAGGAAACTGCTTATTCTGGTTTTTTTTATATTTGAAAGGGGTTCCTAATTATGACGATTTGTTCGGTTCAGGGATTAACAAAATCATACGGAAGCCAGCTGATTTTTGAAAAGCTGAGCTTTGAAATAAATGAAGGCGAAAAGATTGGGTTTACAGGCAGAAATGGGACAGGGAAAACGACGATCTTTAAGTGTCTGTCAGGAATTGAACAGCCTGATGAAGGCACAATCGCGATTAAAAAAGGAAAAAAGATCGGCTATTTGGCTCAAATACCTGTTTTTCATGACGGTGCGACTGTGGAAGATGTGCTGAGAGAGGGGATCTCGGAACTGACGGAGCTTGCAGCTGAGCTATCTGAACTTGAGATGAAAATGGCTGAGGCAAAAAATCCTCATCTGCTTGAAAGGGTGATGGAGCGTTACGGCAGCTGCAGGCAGCAATTTGAATTGCTAGGAGGCTACGAAATGGATGCGAAGGTGCAGGCGGTTGCCTGCGGCCTGAAGCTTCAGGAACTTCTGAATGAAAAATTCCAGGCGATAAGCGGCGGAGAAAAGACGAAAGTTTCACTTGGCATGATTCTTTTAAAGCAGCCGGATATTCTGCTTCTTGATGAACCGACCAACCATTTGGATATTGCAGCTGTAGAATGGCTTGAAACCTATCTGAAAGAATATAAAGGGACCGTTGTCGTAATATCACATGACCGCGCATTTCTGGATGAGGTAGCAGGTGAAATCCTTGATCTCGAAGGCGGGGAAGTGACTGTCTACCACCATAATTATTCAGGTTTCATCACCCAAAAACAAAAAAAGCTGCTGGCGGAATTTCAGGCATACCAGGATCAGCAGAAAAAAATCAAAAAAATGAAAGAAGCGATTAAAAGGTTGAAAGAGTGGGCGAATCAGGCTAATCCGCCAAACGAGGGCCTTCACAAGCGGGCAAGAAATATGGAGCGTGCGCTCATGAGAATGGAGAAACTGAAACGGCCTGTCCTGCAGCATAAAAAAATGGACCTGTCCTTTGAAGGGACTGACAGAAGCGGAAAAAGAGTCGTAAGTCTTGATGGTGCTTCAAAAGCATTTGGAGATCGGACCATTCTAGAAGAGATTTCACTGGATATTCAGTACAAGGACAGAACCGCCATTGTCGGCGAAAACGGGTCAGGTAAATCGACTTTGCTGAAGATGGTCATGGGCCAGGTAGAACCTGACAGCGGGGCTGTGAAAATAGGCAGCAGCGTTAAGATCGGCTATCTTTCCCAGCAGCTTATGCTTGGTGATACAGACACATCTATTATTGATTTTTTCAGAGAAGATGTGCATGCATCTGAGGAAGAAGCCCGTCACATTCTTGCAGGATTTATGTTTTATGGTCCGGCAGTTTTTAAAAAACTGAAACATACAAGCGGCGGTGAACGGATGAGAATTCAGCTTGCAAAGCTTATGCAGCAGGATTTGAACGTGCTTATTTTAGATGAGCCGACAAATCATCTGGATATTGATTCCAGGGAAGTGCTTGAGGATGCAATTGAACAGTTTGAGGGAACAATCGTGGCAGTTTCCCATGACCGTTTTTTCCTCAACAAGCTTTTTACAAAGACCTGCTGGATCCATCAGCAAAAGCTCTTCTCCTTTGAAGGCAATTATGCGTGGGCGCGTGAAAAAATGCAGCCTGTGATGAATCAGTCTGCAAAAGGCATAAAAGAAAACCAGCCTTCAGTTATTAGAACGAAACAACCGAAAACACCAGTGCAGGAAAATGAAGAGGACGTGCTGAATAAAATTGAACAGCTTGAAAATGATGTGTATGAGATTGAACAGAATATGAATAAACAAAGTGAACTAAATGAGTTGATCCTTCTTAACCGCCGAAAAGAAGAAATAGTAAGCGAAATTGAACGTCTGTATAAAAGACTTTAGAACAAAAAAATCCGCTGCCTGTGCAGCGGATCTTTTTGGTGTTGAGTAAGTTCATGGAGTTACTTGAAATTTTCTACGCTTTCCGGATTATCCGAATGATTGTCTTTCAAAATGCCATTTTCTTCGATATGCCGTTTGGCTTCTTCATCGCCAAGCAAATAAATCATGCCGTATATTTTTCTCATCGAATCGTCATAGGCTTTATTTTCAGCATCATGGTGATATTCGCGGAATGGAACTTGTGCACGCTGGAAGGTCTGAAAGTCAGCCGAGCTGTTCTCGCTGTAATAGGACTTCAGCTGATCAATTTCAGCCGGAGTGGCATACAGTTTGAAGCTTGGACTTGATTCTGCAGGATTCTGAAGAATTTCTCCGCTTGCGACGTCAATATAGTACGTTTGTTTTTCCTGATTCATCCTATCCATCTCCTTTTAGTGATTTGTCTTTCTTTACCACTAATCGGAGAAATGTAACCCTCTATTAACTCAGCATGACTTTGTCTGACAGTGAGCTTCCGCCTTTTATTTTTGAAAATTCGTTCAGGAGGGAGGAAACAGTCAGTTTTTTCTTTTGATCTCCCTCAGCCTGAAAGATTATTCGTCCGCCGTCCATCATGACAAGGCGATTGCCAAGGTCGACTGCCTGCTGCATATTGTGTGTGATCATCAGAGTCGTTAACTGCCCTTCTGAGACAAGCTTTTCCGTGAGGTTTGTAATAAGGTCAGCCCGTGAAGGATCAAGTGCAGCTGTATGCTCATCAAGCAGGAGTATTCCGGGATTTGTGAACGTGGCCATTAAAAGGGAAAGCGCCTGCCGTTCGCCTCCTGAAAGCAGCCCGACTTTTGCAGAGAGTCTGTCTTCGAGTCCAAGGCCGAGCGTCGTTAGCTTTTCCTTGAAAAATGCTTTTCTCCTGGCTGTAACGCCGGGTCTCAGTGTGCGTTTATGGACACGTGCATAGGCTATGGCGAGATTTTCTTCTATCGTGAGCGCTGGTGCAGTTCCGGCCATCGGATCCTGAAAAACGCGGCCGAGGTATTTTGCGCGCTTGTGCTCGCGCAGGTTTGTGATCGCTTTTCCTTCAATCAGCACGTCCCCGTAATCAGGAAAAAGTCGGCCTGATATAACGTTCAGCAATGTGGATTTACCTGCTCCATTGCTGCCGATTACGGTTACAAAATCTCCTTTTTTAAGAGAAAGGGAAAGCCCGTTCAAAGCTTTTTTCTCATCGGGAGAACCTTCATTAAACACTTTTTCAATCTGCTTCAGCTCAAGCAATGTGAACATCTCCCTTTCTCCTGAGAAGTTTTTTCCTTTTTTCTTTCTGTTTTGCAAGCAGCTGCGGCACGACGAGCGCCGCGATGACGATGGCTGCCGTAATCATCTTCATATCGCCTGTCTCAAGGAAGTCTGCTCTGAGCGCAAGCGCAATAATAATGCGGTAGAGGATGGCTCCAATGATAACAGCGAGAGTTGCCCGGATAATCGTTTTTGTTCCGACGAGGGCTTCCCCGATAATGACAGATGCAAGGCCAATAATGATCATCCCGATCCCCATGCCAATATCGCTGAATCCCGAAAATTGGGCGATGAAAGCACCTGAAAAGGCAACAAGTGCATTGGAGATACCGAGACCGATAATTTTCAGAAGATCCGTATTGGCTGAAAAGCTTGAAATCATTTTTTCATTATCACCGACAGCGCGGATGGCAATGCCGATCTCTGTTTTAAGGAAATAATCAAGCGAAAGCTTTATAAGGACAATAAGGGCGCACATGGCTGCGAGAACCGACCATGTTTTCGGGATAATCGCTTCAAGACCTGCTGATACAAAAACAGACTGCATAAATGCGTCAATTCCAAGCTGGTTCCAGCCATCAAGCAAAACAGAAAAGACGGTGCTTTCCTGAAGCAGAGGGACGTTTGACTGGCCCATAATCCGCAGATTAATCGAATATAAGGCAATCATCATCAGGATCCCTGCAAGCAGGGGATTGATTTTCCCTTTCGTGTGAAGAATTCCAGTAAGACACCCTGCAATAAATCCGGCGGCAAGGGCCGCCAGAGTTGCGAAAAAAGGGTTAACTCCATTTACAATTAATGCAGCACATATTGCGGCACCTGTGACAAAGCTGCCGTCTACGGTGAGATCCGGAAAATCGAGAATCCTGAAGGAAAGATACACACCAAGAGCCATGATGGCGTAGATCAGTCCGGATTCAACAGAAGAAAATAGGGCAGTAAACATGGTGTGTCCTCCTTAATCAATCAATTCAGCGTCTTTAAAGTCTTTCATTTCAACATTTATCGCTTCAGCCGCTTTTTTGCTGACCTGCAGTTTTAACTTCTGCGGGTAATCGACAGGGATTTCTCCCGCTTCTTTTTCTCCCTTAAGGATGTCAGCTGCTTTTAAGCCTGCTTCATATCCAATATCCTCGTAGTCAAATCCGTAAGCTGCAAAACCGCCTCTTGCTACAGAATCAAGCTCCCCGACAAACAGGGGCAGGTCTTCATCCCCTGCGACAGAAATAACAGACTCCAGCGCGGATACAACCGTATTATCAGTAATAATATAGAAAGAATCTACTTTTCCGACTAAGCTTTCAGCGGCCTGCTTCACTTCGGCTGAAGTTGAAACAGATGCTTCAACAATTTCAAGGTCTGTTCCCTTTGCTGCTTTTTTAACAAGATCAATTTGAGCTGCCGAATTTTGCTCACCGGAGTTATAGATCATTCCAATCTTATTGCCGTCCACATTTTCATCTATAAATTTGACCGTATTTGGAATGGCATCAGGGTGAGTATCTGTCGTTCCGGTAATGTTTGCACCCGGTTTTTCAAAGCTTTCGACAAGGCCCGCCCCAATTGGATCCGTGACTGAAGTGAAAACAATCGGTATGTCTTTTGTTGCATTGAGTGCGCTTAGAGCACTTGGTGTGGAGTTGGCAAAAATCAGATCAACGCCGTCGCCGACAAAGTTGCTTGCAATGGTCTGATTATTATTCTGATCGCCGCCTGCAATCTGGACGTCATAGTCAACCTTGAGACCTTCATCTTTCAGAGCTTTTTGAAACCCTTTTAAAGCAGCATCAAGAGAAGGATGCTCGACAATTTGAGTGACACCCACCTGATAAGTCTTTTCGCCGCTGTTTCCGGCCGTTTCTTTACTTCCGCAGCCTGCAGCTATCAGCATGCTTGACAGTGCAATTCCCATTCCGATGTTTTTCCAGTTCATTAGACATTCCCCCGTTTTATTCGCTTTTACGCTTTTATGCTTTTATTCATTAAATTATACCGCAAGATTTTGTTTCGACAATCATTATTTTCTGATTTGAGTGAAATTTCAGCTATTTTTTCTGTTTAAAAGAAGATAAAATGAGGGAAATTACAGGTATGTCAAATACATCCAGGAGGATTCCATGTCAGACACCCGGAAAATTGCCGAAGAAGTCATCGAGGCACTAGGAGGCCGTGAAAATATCATATCTGTGTCGCATTGTGCCACAAGGCTTCGCGTAATGGTAAAAAGGAAAGAAGGCATCGATCAAAAAAAAAGCGGAGTCCATTGATAAAGTAAAGGGAGCTTTTTTTAATTCAGGGCAATATCAGCTGATTTTCGGAACAGGCACGGTGAACCGCATCTATGAAGAGATTGCTGCTCTTGGTGTAACGGGGTCTGAAAAGGCTGAACAGAAAGAGGCAGCAGCAAGAAGCGGCAACTTGTTTCAAAGAGCCGTCCGCACGTTCGGGGATGTATTTGTTCCAATCATTCCAATTCTCGTTGCTACAGGGCTTTTTATGGGGATTAGAGGACTTATCCTCCAGGAGCAGGTGCTTGCTTTTTTCGGTATGAAACCTGAACAGATTCCGCAAAATGTCATTACGTTTTCAGAGGTGCTGACGGATACAGCCTTTGCTTTTCTTCCAGCACTCGTTGCATGGTCTGCGTTCAGGGTTTTCGGGGGGAATCCGGTCATTGGAATGGTGCTTGGTTTAATGCTTGTAAGTCCTGCCCTTCCAAATGCCTACGATGTGGCGGCAGACAAAGCCGAGGCTCTGACATTTTTCGGTTTTATACCGGTTCTTGGCTATCAGGGTTCTGTCCTACCTGCATTTATCGCAGGACTTATAGGAGCAAAACTTGAGCGATCGATCAGAAAACATACAAGAGAATCGCTTGATTTGATTTTGACTCCGTTTTTAACGCTTTTATTCATGATCATTCTTTCTCTTTTTATAATAGGACCTGTTTTTCATACAGTTGAAGAGGTTATCCTGAACAGCACAGTAGCCATTTTAAACTGGCCGTTTGGCATAAGCGGTCTCATCATAGGTTCATTAAATCAGCTGATCGTTGTAACAGGCGTCCATCACGTGTTTAACCTGCTTGAGATACAGCTGCTCGAGCGCTTCGGATACAATCAGTACAATGCGATTATTACGTGTTCTGTCGTTGCGCAGGGGGGAGCGGCGCTTGCTGTAGGCCTGAAAACCAAGTCGAAAAAACTGAAGGCCATTGCGCTGCCGTCTTCTTTTTCTGCTTTGCTTGGAATTACAGAACCTGCCATCTTCGGTGTGAACCTCCGCTATATTAAACCGTTTATCATGGCGCTGATCGGAGGCGGCATCGGAGGGTTTGCTGCATCTCTTGCAGGCCTTAAAGCGACAGGAATGGCGATAACGGCAATCCCGGGAGTCCTGCTGTATCTAAATGGCCAGATTATCATGTACCTGGCTGTCAATTTTCTTGCAGTCGCAGCGGCATTTGTCCTGACGTGGCTGTTTGGTTTTTCAGATAAGATGATTGATTTTGACGATGAAAAGAAATAAACTCCTAAAAATTCACAGATATATAACAAACGGGTAAAAACTATATTACAAAATGATGATATGAAACATTGGGCCTAAGACAATATGTATACTGAATTGTAACAGATTGGATTAGGTGGCATAGAAATGAACATAAATGAGAGAGCATTAGTACATCTATCGGGCATCTATTCAAAGATATTGGGGTATTTGCTGGTTCATCGGGATGCCGACGGAAATGTCTCATATGACATCAGTGAGCTGTCGGATGAACTTGGATTGTCAAAGCGGACCGCTATTCTCAGAATGCAGCAGCTTGAGCAGTTTGGGGCCATTCAGACAGAAAGGCAGGGTGTGTGCAGAATTATCACCACCCGCATTGAAAAAACACCGATAAGCCTTTGCTATCAGGCTTTATATGCTTTGAAAAGAAAGCCCGGCCTTGCAGAAGATCCTTTGAAGCTGGCTGATGAAATGAATGTGGATGAAAAAGATGCAGAAATGATTCTGCACGTTCTTTCAAAATAATGAAAATGAATACCTCCGGGCTGCCGGGGGTATTTTTGGTGTCAAAAAAAATATTCTTCCTGAACACGAACCAATCAATTGGGCATGCCGTTATAATAATTTTATAGAGATGCTTAGGGGGATGACACACCATGCTGGAAGGGAAAATCATAAAATTTTACCGTGAACTCTACAACATTAAGCAAAAGGACCTTGGGGATGCAATCTGTTCAGCAACGCACATCAGCAAAATAGAACGCGGGCTGACAGAGGTATCGAAAGAAACCATTCAACTGCTCTGCGAGCGGCTTGGGATCAGCATCGAATCAGAAATTGAGAACTACCATAAGATTAAAAAACTTCTTAATGAATGGCATGAAGCCATCATCCACAAAAGCCATTCAAAAACCGAAGCGGTTAAACAGCAGCTGGAAAGCAGCCGCCTGCTTCAGATTCAGGACTTTCACCGTACATATACGCTTATTTTAGCCAGATACTATCTTTCATCTTCTAAAAATGAAGAAGCAGGTGCCCTTTTAAACGAGATGCGCCTTTGGAGCGGCCTGTCCCCATATGAACAAAATCTTCTGCTGCATATCCAGGGGAATTATCATTTGAGAGCCCAGAATGACTACTTTAAAGCAATTGCCGTGTTAAAAGAAATTAATCTTGCAGAATATTCTAACCGTGAATATTATTACGACCTGGCACTGGCTTACCATTCCATCCATTCGAATGTCCTTGCGTATTTTTATGCGGGTAAAGCCCTGCAGTTCTTTACAGAAAACAGAAGCCTGTCACGAATAATTGAAACGGAAATGCTTATGCTGATTCAGCTGGAGCAATCAGATGATGCTGTTTTTCAAAACAAAGAATATCAGCGTCTCATAGAGATGTCAGGAGATTACGGGCTGGATCATCAGCAGGCGCTGCTGCACCATAATTTCGGATATCATCAGCTCAGGCAGGGGGAATTTACAGCTGCTGCAGAATACTACAAAAAATCTGCCGATAAACGGCAGCCCGGAGATCCCAATTACCTTGGTTCTTTTGAAGGATATGTGAATGCTCTGTCCAAAGAGGGGCTGACAAAGAAGGAAGAACTGGCAGCCCTTGCAGAAAAGGGTCTGTCACTCGCCGAAAAAGACGACAATCGGACTTTTATTCATTTCTTTACGATGCACCTATTCAAAATAAACGGGGAAATCGAATCCTACTATGAGTACATAGAAAATCATGCCTATCCGCATTTTAAAGAACTTGGATATGTTCTTCCGGCACAGCATTACGGTTTATTGCTGTTTGATTATTACATGGAAAAGGGCGATTTGATAAAGGCTAATGACTTCGCTAAAGCGCTTATAGAGAAGTTCAGGAGGAACAATCAATTTGTTTGAGCGGATTTTTTCAGATGAGTACTTGAGATCATACAAAAAGAGCCATCATCTTATGCGGATGATGGCTCTTTCTTATTCTTCTGAAGCTCCTTCGGCGGCTTCGCGGAGCAGGTCAGGCGCTGTCAAGTAGAGCAGCCCATTGCCTTCCAGCGTTTTTGGATTGCCATGCGGAACCGTGCGCTTAATCAGCTGAGCGTAAACTTCAGCTTCAGTCAGCGTCCTGTCAAATTCTTTTTCTTCAAGCTCTTTTATTAAAGCAAGTGCACCTGAAACGTGCGGGGTGGCCATAGAAGTCCCGCTGAATGCAGCATATTCACCTCCGGGTATAGTAGAAACAATCCGCTCACCCGGTGCAACTAAATCCAGTTCATTGTTTGAATTGGAAAAAGGGGAAGACACCCTGTTAAATCCAACTGAGCCAACCGAAATCACTTCATTATATGAGCCTGGATAAGAATATTCCGATGTTCCGCCGTCCTGGTCTCCTTCATTTCCCGCAGCACAGACGATGGAAATCTGATTCGCAGCGGCTTTTTTTACCGCTTTGCGAAGCTCAGAATGATCAGACGGTCCTCCAAGTGACATGGAAATAACATCCACTTTCTGTTCAATGGCGTAAAGAATGCCTTTTACAATCCAGTCGTACTCACCGCTTCCCGTGTCTCCTGCGAGTACTTTTACAACGAGAATTTTTGCCTGCGGGGCAACACCCACATATTTTGATGCGGCTATTGTTCCTGCGACATGAGTACCGTGGCCGTGGTAATCAGTCACCCGGTTTTGGTCCCCATTGTCATCGGTCGTAAAATTCCGCGCGCCTGCTATATTGCCGCGCAGATCAGGGTGATTGATGTCACAGCCGGTATCGAGCACTGCGATGGTGATGCCCCTTCCGCGGATTCCCTTTTCCCAAAGCTTTGGGGCTTGGATCATTTGAACACCTTCTGAATTGGTTTTCACATTTTTAACGATCGGACCATATTTATGGGGGAGCAGCCTTACTTGTCCTCTCATCTCTCCCTCTCCTTTACTCGTAATGCTTTAGATATATGATAGCGTGAGCAAAAGCATGATGAATGATCAGAAGAAACTCATGACTCGTTCAAAATTCCCAAATGTGTTTTGATTATTTTAATTTGACTAATAAAGGGTATGAAAAAAAGACAAGCAAAATACACTAATTGTGAAAAGGAGGAGGTCATCATGAAGAGATTTTCCGGTTTTGCCCTTCTGAATGCGGCGGGATATGTTCTCGTCATTGTCGTTAACTATCTCGCAAATGCCCTGCCGCTAAATGGACAGACATCAGCTGAAGTGTCTGACAGTATTCCGGTTTTATTCACGCCTGCAGGCTATGCATTTTCCATCTGGGGACTGATTTACCTGCTGCTTGGAATTTGGACGGCAAGACAATTTTTTGTGAATGAAGAAGAACGCATGAACTATGCGAAGATTGGCATTTGGTTTTTCCTTAGCTGCATCTTTAACAGCCTATGGCTATTTGCTTTCCATTATGAACTGTTTCCGGTCTCGCTGCTTGTCATGCTGGCACTGCTGATTTCCCTGATTGTCGTGTATACACGCATTCAGCGTCTTCCAGAACGGAAATGGCTGATGAGAACACCGTTTTCGATTTATCTAGGTTGGATTTCAGTTGCAACAATCGTAAACTTTTTCATTTTCTTTTATACGGCGGGCATCGAGTCATTCCTTGGCTTGAACGAGCTTGCCTGGGCAGTTATTATGCTGATTGTCGGCGCCGTGCTGGCCGTCTTGTTTACATTTAAAAATGATGATGTCTATTATCCGCTTGTCTTCATCTGGGCGTATATTGCCATATATGTTATGCAGGATCCGGCCGCCATAAAAAGAACCGTTGTCATAACCGTGATTGTGATTGCAGCGGCTGTTCTGTTAAAACTCATTCAGAAGCTTCGGAAATAAAGAAAGTGATGCTGAGACCTAACAATTTCAGCAATGAAAAACACCGAACCAGGGTATACTGGTTCGGTGTTTTTTTATATTAAAGGATTAGAAAAAGACGCATCAATCGGGATAGAGCTGTCACTTTTATCGGAAAAGAAACCTAAATAGTGGCGTGATTAGGGAGAGTGGCGCATTTTTTTAAAAAAAGAACCTCATTAGCGGCATCACTCGGATTAGTGGCGCCATGCCGTAAAGCAGCATCGTTTTTACGTTTCTTCAATTGAACTTCCCGACTATTCTAAATAACATGTTTTGTCCAAGTCCCTATGATGATTCTTTTTTAAAACTTCCTTCCAGTATCTTCTGATAGCCATAATTCAGAGCAGCATAGGAAACGGAAAGTGCAAAGAGGCTGTGCTTATTTAATTTCTTAAGCTTATATAAACCTGTTTTTTCGAAAAGGTAAGTCAGAGGATAGGCCAATAGGAAATCCATGGCCGCATTGAGCAGCATAAACCTCCAAAATCTTCCGTATGTAAGGTGGAATATCCAGAGGGTTCCTGAAATGAACGGGCCGAATATAAAGCTCAGATCTCCCCATAAGCGGTTCTTTCTGCCGCCTTTAATTGTCCACAGCTGATAAGGTCCTGCAATCATTGTCTCAACTGCCAAAAGCAATGAGACCAGAAAAGAGGCAGGAGAAAAGCGAAGGATAGAAGCTGGCTTTAATAAAAACAGGCTTCCCCATGAGAGAATAAGAATGATGATTCTGATCGGTTTTGAATAAGTCACAAAAAATCCCTCCTGTTATTCATCATGCTCGAATGGGGGAGGAATTATGAAAAAACGTCCAGGCAATTGCCTGAACGTTTTTTTGTTATGCTTTTTTGTCGTCATACTGCATGTAAACAGCGTGTGTGACGGTAAAGTCCTCAATCCCGTGTTTGCCGTCAGCTCCGCCAAGCCCTGATTTGCGTAGGCCGGCATGATAGCCTTGAATGGCTTCGAAATTTTCACGGTTTATGAAGGTCTCGCCGAACTTCAGTTCATTGGCAGCCCGCATGGCTTCATGGACATTATCTGTATAGATGGAAGATGAAAGACCAAAATCTGAATCATTTGCAAGCTCAATGGCTTCATCAAGGGTTTTGTAGGTCATAATCGGGAGCACCGGACCGAAGATCTCTTCCTGAATGATTTCTGAGTCCTGACTCACGTTCGTAATGACTGTAGGTTCATAAAAGAAACCTGAAGTCATCTCTGCCCGTTTGCCGCCTGTAAGAATTTTAGCACCTGCCGCAACAGCGTTCTGAACCATTTTTTCTACCGTTTCCAGACGATCCATACTGACGAGAGGTCCCATTTCAGACTCCCTGTCTGAAGGCATTCCAACCTTCGTATCCTTCATTGCCTGCGTCATCTTCTCAATGAATTCCTCAGCTACGTCTTCATGAACATACACACGTTCAGCATTTGTGCAGGCCTGTCCGGAATTTGTGATTCTCGATGTTTTGATGCTCTTAACGGCAGTATCCAAATTGGCATGCTTCGTAACGATGGCAGGTGCTTTTCCTCCAAGCTCAAGGTTGACCTTGGTAATGTTTTTAGCAGCGGCTTCCATCACCTTTGTTCCTGCTTTTACACTTCCTGTCATGGTAATGATGCCGACTTTCGGGTGGGAGGCCATCACATTGCCGATTGTTGAACCTTTACCGGTGATGAAATTATATACTCCCGTCGGAATATCCTTCATTTCATCGATGATTTTTGTGAATTCTGCCGCCGTATTTGGTGTCTGCTGACTTGGCTTAAGGACGATTGAGCATCCTGTAATCAGAGCGGTTGCGACCTTTCTTGCCAGTATAAAGACCGGGAAGTTCCAGGGAACAATTCCTGCCACAACCCCTATCGGCTTTCTGAACATCAGAATGTTCTCGTTCGCCCGGTCGCTTGGGATAATTTCTCCCTCTATTCGCCTTGCCCATTCGGACATATAGTAAAAATAATCAATGGCCGTGTCGATTTCTCCGCTGGCCTGTTCATAAGGCTTGCCCTGTTCTTCCATCAGCAGCTCTATAAAGGTATCGCGGCGGTCTTTTACTCTGTCTCCAAGAGCTCTTACAATTTTCCCTCTTTCTGCTGAGGGAACCTTTTCCCATTTCTTCTGTGCTTCAAAAGCTGCTTCAATTGCCTTATTTGCATCTTCCTCTGTTCCTGCAAAAATGGACGAAATGACTTCCTCTGTCGCCGGATTGACGACCTCAATTGTTTCCTTTGATGTTGAATCGATGTATTCACCATTAATATATAATTTATGTGTCTTCATGATTGGCCTCCTTCTATCATTCTTCTAAACTGTTCCACTCACGCTTTTTCTTTAAACATCATCAGCACGGGGAATGTGCAGCGAAAAAATGGAAATTGAAACTTTATTGTGTTAGATTCGTAGTACAATAGAAGCGGAATTCCTTTATTGGAAAATACTTTTAGGGGTGATTTACTTGTCAATTTCTTTATCAAAAGGTCAGCGCATCGATCTTACAAAGACAAATCCGGGATTAACAAAAGTCATAATCGGACTGGGCTGGGATACGAATAAATATTCAGGCGGCAGAGATTTTGATTTGGATGCCTCGGCATTTATGGCAAATGCAGGCGGAAAGGTTCAAAACGATCACGAATTTATTTTTTACAACAATCTGAAGAGTCCGGACGGGGCAGTCGAACATACTGGCGACAACCGAACAGGTGAAGGAGACGGAGATGATGAGCAGATGATCATCGATTTTTCCCTGATGCCGTCCCATGTTGAGAAAATAGGTATTACCGTAACCATCCATGACGCAGATGCACGAAGCCAGAATTTCGGACAGGTTTCAAACGCATTTGTACGTGTTGTGAATGCCGACACCTCTGAGGAAGTTCTCCGCTATGATCTAGGAGAAGACTTTTCGGTAGAAACAGCAGTTGTCGTCTGCGAATTGTACAAGCACGGCCAGGACTGGAAGTTCAATGCCATCGGCAGCGGTTTCTCCGGAGGACTTGGTGCGTTATGCCGAAACTATGGACTTGATGTCTGAGAGGAGACTTTAAAATGAGCTCGATCAATTTGATGAAAAAAACAGCAGGAATCGTACTTGAGAAGAAAAAGCTCACCGGAGTCGTCGCCCGGGTAGGCCTTGTTCTTGATATTTCCGGTTCAATGCGGACCCTCTACAAGGATGGAACCGTGCAAAAAGTAGTTGAGAGAATTCTTGCAGTGGCAAGCCAGTTTGATGATGACGGGATGCTTGACGTCTGGGTGTACGACAATGAATTTACAAGACTTCCTTCAGTCACAGAAAGAGATTTCGAAAACTATGTAAACAGGGAGATTCTCTTTAACGATTCTATACATAAATTCGGGCGCAACGATGAACCGCCGGTCATGTTTGATGTCATGACAAAATATTTAAAGGAAGAGCCAAGCAGAGATCCTGCGTTTATCGTTTTTATCAACGACGGAGGCTGCAAAAGCACCATTAAAAAACCGGTTGTCTCATCTTCTGATAAGCCGCTTTTCTGGCAGTTTGTCGGGATTGGAGATTCCAATTTTAAAGTGCTTGAAAATCTTGACACCATGGAAGGCAGGTTCATCGACAACGCAAACTTCTTCCATGTGCAGAACATCGATGCAATGACAGATGAAGAGCTGTATGACCGCTTGCTGAATGAGTTTCCGGACTGGATCAGAGAAGCAAAGGGCAAACGAGTATTGTAAATTTGAGGCCACAGGGCGTAATCCTGTGGCCTTTTTTTGAAAAATCATTCCTTTTTCCTGTTTGCATGAGAAAAGCGGCAAAGAAACCAATCTTTTTTCATGCAAGGTTCTCAATAAATGAATCAAATGACCCGAAAAAAGCGGACTTTTACATAATTTACAATTTAAAAAACAGGCCGGCACCTCTTGCTGTCTGGTCATAAAAGCGCTATCATGGACGTATAATCTGAAATGTAATTTCAAAATAATTAAGTTTAAATTGAAATTATGTTTAGGTTAAAATATACTGAATAGTAAGAATTTTGTTAGGAGGCAACATCCTTTTATGGAAAAACAGCTGCGTTCATTAACGACAGAATTGAGAAATGAACAAACAATGAAGATTGACAGCGCAAGCACGCTTGAAATCCTCTCAATCATGAATAACGAGGATATGAAAGTAGCGGTGGCAGTGCAAGAGGTGCTTCCTGAAGTGAAGGCGGCCGTAGAGTTTGCCTATGAATCTCTGAAAAAGGGAGGAAGAATCATTTATATTGGCGCAGGCACAAGCGGCAGGCTCGGAGTCCTCGACGCTGTCGAATGCCCGCCAACCTTCAGTACATCTCCGGATACAGTCATTGGACTGATTGCCGGGGGGGAACGTGCTTTCGTTAAAGCGGTAGAAGGAGCAGAAGACAGAGAAGATTTTGGAGTGAATGATTTAAAATCCATCCAGCTTACAGCTAATGATACGGTAATAGGCATTGCCGCAAGCGGAAGAACGCCATATGTTTACGGAGGCCTTCAATATGCTAAAAGCATCGGGGCTAAAACAGTCGCTCTTTCATGCAACAAAGATGCGAAAATTTCGGAGGCAGCGGAAGTCGGCATAGAAGTGATTGTAGGCCCTGAAGTTGTAACGGGTTCAACAAGAATGAAAGCGGCTACTGCCCACAAGATGGTTTTAAACATGATCTCAACAGCATCCATGATCAAAATCGGAAAAGTGTATGAAAATCTGATGGTTGATGTGAATGTGAGCAACTACAAGCTTAAAGAACGGGCTGTCAGCATTATTCAGACGTTAACTGGAGCAGATTACGAGACGGCTAAAGAGACACTTGAAAAAGCGGAGCTTAAAGTAAAGCCGTCCATTGTGATGATTAAAGCGAAAGTCGCGTATGACGAAGCATCTGATTTATTGCTTCGCGCAGACGGAGATGTCCGAAAAGCCATCTCACTTCATGAAGGATAAGGAGCGGAAGCTATGACAACCGGAGCTCTCTCCATTATCCAAACGATGCTTTCCAAGCTGCCGCAATCTGAACAAAAGCTTGCCGAATATATTCTCAAACACCCGCATGAAGTGGTAAACAGCACTGTAAGCGAACTCAGCACATCTGCAAAGTCAAGCGGCGCAGCTGTTGTCAGGCTCTGCAAATCACTTGGACTCAAAGGATTTCAGGACCTGAAAATGAGAATTGCCGGCGACCTGATGAAGTCTGTTGAACAAGGCTACCGTGATATTGAGCCTGGTGAATCTCTTTACAGAGTTGTTGAGAAAACGACAAGCAATACGATTCAGATTATAAGAGATACAGCGGAAATCATTGATCATGATAATCTGAAAATGGCAATCAGCATGCTCATGAAGGCGAAAAACGTTCACTTCTGCGGGGTAGGCGCATCAAACATCGTCGCGCAGGATGCCCAGCAAAAGCTGATCCGCATCAACAAAGGAGCAACTGCCTTTACAGATATGCATCTTGTTGCAACATTGATAGCAAATGCACAGCCGGACGATGTGCTTTTCGCCATTTCGTTTTCGGGTGAAACGAAGGAAATCGTCAATGTGATGAAACTTGCAAGAGAAAGAGGAGTGAAAACGATTGGACTTACCCATTTCGGGCAGACAACCGTTTCCTCACTCAGCGATGTCTCGCTTCATACTTCTTTCTCAAATGAAGCTCCTTTCAGGAGTGCTGCGACGTCATCACGGCTTGCGCAGCTGTATATGATTGATATTTTGTTCCTCGGAATGGCGACCGAGCAGTATGATAAGACCGTTCAATATATTGACAATACAAGAGCGGCGATCAAATCAATGACAGAAAAAATGAAATAGGCACTACAAAAGGGGGATTACAGGATGGCTAAGGGGAATAACAGAAACTTACTCATTGCCGAGCAGCTGCTTGAGCATCTTGGAGGAGCAGGAAACGTCAGTGCTTCTACACACTGCATGACGAGGCTGAGAGTTTCTCCGCATGACAAATCAAAAGTAAATATGGATGCCATTAAAAAAACAGACGGTGTTCTTGGGGTTGTAGAGGAAGAGACGATTCAGATTATCCTTGGACCCGGAGCTGTCAACAAAGTTTCGGCCGAGTTTGAAAAGCTGCTTGCAGCAGCGGATGGATTCGACTTAAAGGATGCCGCATCGAAAAACAAATCCGAAATTGATAAAAAAAATGCAAAGCCGTTTAAACTGTTTCTCAGAAGAATTGCAAGCATCTTCATTCCGCTGATTCCGGCACTTGTCGCCTCCGGTTTGATTACCGGTATTACGAAAGCGGTTGTTCAGGCAGAGTGGCTTGCAGCCGATTCGCAGCTGGCCATTATTTTAACGGTTATCGGTTCAGGACTGTTCGCTTACCTTGGAATTTTAGTCGGTACAAACGCGGCAAAAGAATTTGGCGGTTCGCCGGCGCTTGGCGCACTCGCAGGAATTCTGGTCATTAACCCTGCAGTTGGCGATATTGCCCTGTTCGGCGAGAATCTTCTTCCAGGACGCGGCGGCTTAATCGGAGTCCTTTTCGCTGCCATCTTTATCGCTTTCGTTGAAAAGCAGGTGCGCAAATTTGTTCCTCAGTCTCTTGATATTATTATTACACCTACAATTGCACTTTTAATTACAGGGATCGTAACTTATATCGTATTCATGCCTGTTGGAGGTTTTGTATCGGATACGATCACAAAAGGACTTCTCAGCGTACTTGATCTTGGAGGAGTAGTAGCCGGCTTTGTACTTGGAGCTACGTTCCTTCCGCTTGTTGTAACAGGCCTTCATCAGGGTCTGACACCTGTACATCTTGAGCTGATAAATTCAATCGGCGATGATCCGCTTCTTCCGATTCTTGCAATGGGAGGCGCAGGTCAGGTAGGGGCAGCCTTTGCCATCTACTTTAAAACAAAGAAGAAAAGCCTTAAGCGCGCAATTGGCGGCGGCCTTCCATCAGGAATGCTCGGAATCGGCGAACCGCTGATCTTCGGTGTCACACTGCCTCTTGGCCGTCCGTTCCTGACAGCATGTCTTGGAGCAGGAGTAGGGGGAGCCTTCCAGGCCCACTTTGATATTGCGACAATTGCAGTCGGTGTATCCGGCCTGCCGCTGACATTCCTGGTCCACACAAACCAGATTATTCTTTACCTTGCCGGACTCGCCATCTCTTACGCTGCAGGTTTCATCTTTACGTATCTATTCGGATTTAAAGACGAAATGGCAGCTGAGTTCAAGTGATCGGCATATCATTTTATCTTCAGGACCCGCATGCAGAACAGCAGATTCTGCATGCGGCAGCATCAGGCGTGAAGCGGGCGTTTACCTCGCTTCACATTCCTGAAGAAGAGGGAAACCTGAAGCAGAGGGCAAAAGAGCTGCTGGAACTTGCAGAAAAACATGACATTGAGATCCAGGCCGATGTATCACCTTCCACACTAAAGCATCTTGACATACATAAATTCGAAGAGCTTTCTGCATTTGGAGTCAGGGGAATCAGACTAGACGACGGATTCGATGAAGCAGCGATTAAGTCACTTTCATCCGTTTTTTCCCTCTCTATTAATGCGAGCACAGTCACAGAGTCTGAGCTTTCAGCTTTGCTTGAAAACGGCTTGGAACCTCAAAAAATCATCGCATGGCACAATTTCTATCCGAGAAGAGAAACCGGTTTAGACGAAGAATTCTTTCATTCTCAAAATGAGCTGTTCAGAAAATACGGCATTGAGACAGCAGCTTTCATTCCAGGTGCAGGGACAAAAAGAGGACCGCTGTATGATGGACTGCCAACTTTAGAGAAACATAGAAACATATCCTCCTATGCAGCCGGTGTCGAACTGCTTCTAAAGGTCAATCACGTCTATATAGGCGACCCGGGTACAGAAGACAGCCTGATTGAAAAATTATCTCTTTATAAAAAACAGAATATTCTCACTCTAAGGATACTTTCAGACCAGTTTACAGGCGGCTTTTATCAGTTTCGGCCAGATGCATCAAGAGATGTTTTCAGACTAAAAGATACGCGATTGGCTGAAGAGGTAAAACCATGCAATACGATCGAACGGCAAATAGGAATGATTACGATGGATAACAGCGGATACGGCCGCTACAGGGGAGAAGTCCAGATTTGCAGGCGGGTGTTAGCGGCAGATGAAAGAGTGAATGTCATCGGGAGAGTGATAGATGAGGATTTGCCGCTTTTGAATCTTGCCCTGTCCGGTCAAAAAGTGAAGATCGACGCGGTTTAAAAAAATACGGAAAACAAAGGGGAAACGTATGAAAAAATGGACAGCCAGCGCACTTAGTTCAGTTCTTGCTCTATCGATTATCGCACCATCAGCATCGTTTGCAGAAATCGCTGAAAAAGCCTCGCCTAAAGCTAAAACCGAGTACACAGTTCTGACGAAAGCAAAAAAACCTGAAGAAGCGGGTTTCTCTTCTGAAAAACTTGAAAAAGTAGACCAGCTGATTGAAAAAGAAGTCGCAGCCGGGTTTCCCGGAGCCGCTCTGATTGTCATAAAAGACGGCAAAATCGTAAAAAATGAAAGCTACGGCTACAAACAAAAATTTGATGGACATACACCGCTCAAGAAATTCTTGAAGATGGAGAACGATACATTATTTGACCTCGCCTCCAATACAAAAATGTATGCTGCAAACTTTGCTCTTCAAAAACTGGCAAGCGAAGGAAAACTGGATGTCTACGACAAAGTTCAAACGTACATTCCGGAATTTAAGGATTCAGAGTCTGATGTGATAAAAGGCAAAGATACGATGCGCATTATAGATGTCCTCCATCACACAGCAGGATTTAAGCCTGACCCGCAATATCATAACCCTGCAGTATCAAAGGAACTGTATTCGCAGGAGCGGGAAAAAACAATCGCCAATATCAACAAGACGCCTCTTACATATGAACCGGGAACAAAGAATATTTACAGCGATGTAGATTATATGCTTCTTGGCACAATCGTTGAAAAAATTACCGGACAAAAGCTTGATCAATACGTTGAAAACGAATTGTACAAGCCTTTGAAATTGAAGGATACAGTCTTTAATCCGCTGCAAAAAGGGTTTAAACAGAAGGAAATCGCAGCAACAGAACTGATGGGCAACACCCGTGACGGCATCATCAGCTTCCCGAACATCAGAACATATACGCTTCAGGGGGAAGTTCATGATGAAAAAGCCTTCTATTCTATGGAAGGTGTATCAGGACACGCAGGTTTGTTTTCAACCACACAGGACCTTGCCGTTCTTCTTCAAGTGATGCTTAATGGTGGAGGCTATGGAAACGAGAAGCTTTTTGACAGAGAGGTTATTGAAGAATTCGTAGAGCCTTCTGACATGAATGGAACGTACGGACTCGGGTGGAGATTAAATGGAAACGACAGCATGGACTGGATGTTCAGCGAATATGCAAGCGACAGCGCATATGGTCATACAGGCTGGACAGGCACTGTCACGATCATTGATCCTGAGTATGACCTTGGCATCGTTCTTTTAACAAATAAAAAGCACTCTCCGCTTGTGAATCCGGCTGCCAATTCCAACCAATTCTTCGGCGATCTGTTTACAACAGGCAGCTATGGAAGTGTAGTAACCGCTGTTTATGAAGCTATGGAAACCAATTAAAAATAAGGGGATGGGTAACATGGGGAAAAAGAAATGGATATCCGCCGCTCTTGCAGCGGTCCTGTCAGTATCAGCTTTAGCCGGAATCAAGCCGGCAAAAGCTTCGGCAGAAACAGATGTGAAAGCCATTGTAGAAAATATGTCCGTTGATGAAAAAATCGGACAGATGCTGATGCCTGATTTCCGCAACTGGAAAAAAGAAGGGGAAAGCAAAGCGACAGGCTTCACGGTTATGAACGATGAAGTCGGCGGCATCATTCAGAAATATCACCTTGGCGGAGTGATTCTTTTCGCAGAAAACGTTGTCGGGACCGAACAGACAGCACGGTTAACGGACGGCCTTCAGCAGGCAAGCCCTGATATTCCGCTCTTCATTACAATCGATCAGGAAGGCGGGATTGTCACACGTCTTCAGACAGGGACAAACCTTCCGGGCAATATGGCACTTGGTGCTGCAAGAAGTGAAAAATATGCCTATCAAACCGGTGAAATTGTCGGCAAAGAACTTTCCTCTCTCGGAGTGAACGTTAACTTTGGTCCGTCGGTTGATGTGAACAATAATCCGGGGAATCCGGTAATCGGCGTCCGTTCGTTCAGTTCCAATCCAGAACTTGTTTCAAAGCTCGGCATTCAGACAATTAAAGGACTGCAAAGCCAGAACATGGCTGCAACAACAAAGCATTTCCCGGGACATGGCGATACAGCGACAGACAGCCATTACGGACTTCCTATCGTGACGCATGACAAAGAAAGGCTTCGTGCCGTGGAGCTCGCTCCATTCCAAAAAGCCATTGATGAAGGCGTTGACATGGTCATGACGGCTCATGTTCAATTCCCGGCATTTGACGATACAACGTACATCAGCAAAAAAGACGGTCAGGAAATTTTAGTTCCGGCAACCCTTTCCAAAAAAGTTCTTACAGGACTGCTTCGCGAAGAAATGGGCTTTAACGGCGTCATTATTACGGATGCGTTGAACATGAAAGCCATCGCTGACAACTTCGGTCAGGAAGAAGCTGTTGTTCTTGCACTGAAATCCGGTGTGGATATCGCATTAATGCCTGCACAGGTAAATTCTCTTGATATGGAACAAAATCTCGCATCTGTCTTCAATGCTGTGAAAGAAGCAATCTCAGAAGGGGAACTTCCGATTGAGCAGGTGAATGCATCTGTTGAGCGCATTCTTAAACTGAAGGAAAAACGCGGCATCTTAACACCTGATTCAACTCCAATTGAGGAAAAAGTAGAAAATGCACTTGAAGTGGTCGGAAACAAAGATCACCTGAAAAAAGAAAAGAAAATGGCAGAAGATGCTGTCACACTTTTGAAAAATGAAGACAAAACACTTCCTTTCAAGCCGAAAAAAGGCGAAAAAGTATTGGTGCTTGCACCGTTTGCAGATCAAGTAGAAGCGATGACACGCAGCATCAAAGAATTAAAAGGCAAGAAAAAAGATGTTGAAGTCTCAGGCTATGCTTTCTCGGGAAAAACATTCGGTCCTGAAACAGCTGCGATGATTGATCAGGCTGACTATATCATCACCGGTTCCTATGTGGTGAAAAACGACCCTGCTGTAAACGACGGCGTCATTGACGACTCGGTTCAGGATTCAAGCAAATGGGCAACAGCTTTCCCGAGAGCAGTCATGAAAGATGCACAGTCAAAAGGCAAAGATTTTGTTCTTATGAGCCTGCGCAATCCGTATGACGCAGCAAATTTTGAAGAAGCAAAAGCTGTCATGGCCGTTTACGGCTTCAAAGGCTATTCAAACGGCGCATACAGACAGCCAAACATCCCGGCCGGAATCAGAACAATTTTCGGAGAGTCAAATCCAAAAGGTAAGCTTCCTGTCGACATTCCATCCGTCACAAATCCAGAAGAAACGCTGTATCCGTTCGGATACGGACTGGACATCCGCTCAGGCAAACAGCTTAAATAATCTGATGTAAGGGAGAGGCTGAAATGAAACGAATACTTGTGCTCATAACGGTACTGATGCTTGCACTCAGTGCGTGGCCGGCTGAAAAAGATGTTTCTGCCCATAAAGAGAAAAAGAAAAACAAAGTCACACCGGGTGTTGAAGTATTGCTGAAGGATGAGAAAGAACTTCTTAAAGGTAAAAAAGTCGGGCTGATTACAAATCCGACGGGAATTGATTCAAAACTGAACAGCATCGTTGACCAGCTGCATAACGATCCTGAAATCGAACTTACGGCCCTTTTCGGCCCTGAGCACGGTGTCAGAGGCGATGCTCAGGCCGGATCGTACGTCGAGTTTTACATTGATGAAAAAACAGGGCTGCCTGTTTACAGCCTGTATGGAGCGACGAAAAAACCGACTCCTGAAATGCTCGAGAACGTAGAGATTCTTCTTTTTGACATCCAGGATGTCGGAACGCGCTACTACACATACATTTACACAATGGCTTATGCCATGGAAGCAGCAAAAGAAAACAACATTCCGATAGTCGTGCTCGACCGCCCGAATCCGCAGGGAGGGGACAGTGTCGACGGACCTGTCCTTGAACCTGAAGCTTCGTCCTTTATCGGACTTTACCCGATTCCGACCAAGCACGGCATGACGGTTGGAGAGCTTGCTTCTCTCTTTAATGAAGAATTCAACATTGGAGCCGATCTCACAGTCGTGAAAATGAAAGGCTGGAAACGCTCCATGGATTATGATGACACGGGCCTTCCGTTTGTTCTGCCTTCGCCAAACATGCCGACTGTCTCTACAGCATTTGTCTATCCTGCAACAGGTCTGATTGAAGGAACAAACCTGTCTGAAGGACGCGGTACTACAAAACCGTTTGAGCTGATTGGAGCACCATTCATTAACAGCACAGACCTTGCTGCGGAGCTGAACGCACTCAGCCTGCCGGGCGTGAAATTCCGGGCTGCATCATTTACACCGATGTTCTCTAAACATGCAGGCAAACTCAGCCACGGAGTAGAAGTCTATGTGACCGACAGAGAAGAATTTGATGCCGTGCCAACCGGCCTGCACATCATCAAAACCGTCCATGACATGTATCCGGAAGATTTTCAGTTCTTGTCAAACAATTTCTTCGACAAGCTGATCGGCAACACATGGACAAGACCGATGATACTTGAAGGAGCAGCTGTCTCTGATATCACAGACAAATACAAAAAAGACCTTGATGCATTCAAAAAAGTACGAAAAGAATATTTGATTTATAAGTAAGCACAAAAAGGATGGAATCTTCGGATTTCATCTTTTTTGTTGCCCTCCAGCATTTAAAACGGTTAGGGAGGGTAAGCAAAAGCCGGAATCGTACCCAGCAAGAGCGAAAACCGGTTAGGGAGGGTAAGCAAAAGCCGGAATCGTACCCAGCAAGAGCGAAAAACCGGTTAGGGAGGGTAAGCAAAAGTGTGAATCGTACCCAGCAAGAGCGAAAAACCGGTTAGGGAGGGTAAGCAAAAGTGTGAATCGTACCCAGCAAGAGCGAAAAACCGGTTAGGGAGGGTAAGCAAAAGTGTGAATCGTACCCAGCAAGAGCGAAAAACCGGTTAGGGAGGGTAAGCAAAAGTGTGAATCGTACCCAGCAAGAGCGAAAAACCGGTTAGGGAGGGTAAGCAAAAGCCGGAATCATACCCTGCAAAACCGTAAAACGATCTGGGGGGGTAAGCAACAGAGTGAATCCTACGTGTGAAAGCACATTCTGTTTAAACTCCGATTCAGCTGCAATCCAAATAAATAACAACAGGATGCAGGATATATATGGAATACAGAGAATGTTTTAGATAAGTAAATGATGTTCCTCTTTAACGGTGCTGAAAGCGAGACTTATTATAAGCAATCAGGTAAATAGGAAGGCATTGCAGCAACCATAACGCGAAAGAAAGAAAAAGAAGGCAGCATAAAATAAGGAAATGCACAGGGGCAGCCGCGATTCATTCCATCTTCTTGCTTTTTGCTTTTTATTTTTTCATCAGTATCTCGTATGGTAGCAAGAATAAATTGGAAAAGCGGTGGACATGTTGATTGAATCGAAGAGGTGTCAGGCGTTTCGAATCCGAATAACAGATTTAGAAGAAGTAAAACAGCTCTATTTAAATCCGGAAGTGCGCAAATATCTTGGAGGAGTGCGCGATGAAGAGTCGCTTGCACCAATGATTGAAGCTGTAAAGGTCGCAGAAGGCCAGCTGCCTTATTGGGTTGTAAGGGAAAAAATGACGCAGCAGTTCATGGGTACTGTCTCTCTTGATGTTCACCATGAAGGCGTGCATACCGAAATCTCCTATCAGTTCCTGCCGAAATGGTGGGGAGCGGGGTATGCTTCTGAAATAGTCCGTGCCGTGATAACGTATGCTTTCGAAGAGATGAATCTTCCGGTGATCCTTGCTGAAACGCAGACAGCCAATCTGGCATCTTGCAAAATGCTTGAGAAGATCGGCATGAAGCTTGAACGCAAACTGCTGCGCTTTGGGGCACAGCAGTCGCTGTATGCTTTGGAGTCATGCAGCCAAAAGGAAAATCCGAGGATATTATATAAGTAGGCGGACAATTATTAATAAGGCGGTGGGATACATTTGAAAAGACTTCAAAATAATAGTTCCGACCATTACTATTTTGAAAATATCCAGCAGATAGATGAACGAATATGCCAGTTGCTTATTGAAAGAAGGAAAGCTGCAAACAAGAATCCGGTATTTCCTCCACAGGAGATGATTTCTTCATGGGCAAAACAATATGATATATATGAAGATTTGTTGGAAGCTTTGTTCGGTTTGCTGAGAAATGAAGATGAATGCCGCCCTCCGGTAGTGCCTCAAGGTTTTATTAAAAACGTCCAAGTATTAAAAACTGCCGAAAAAGGAGAGTTTTTATATACAATTCCATTTATCAGGCAATATGAAAATGCCAGTGTTGTCTCTTTTCAAATTGACTGGGAATTGACGAGCATGGAGATGGAAGAACGCATGCATATGCATAGATACTGGGAGTTGTATATTGATGAAGCATATGACTGCCGTATAAAAGGCGGAGGCGGATCAGACGGACATCTCGCTTATCAGTTTACAGTTTCCCCTCCATTGCCTGATGATCTTTCAGGAACTACCTTTAAATTTAAAGAATACAGCGAGCCGTATACAGGAGTTCCCGCAAACTCAATTATCGAATTTAACTTGGAGTAAAATGATAGCCGCTTCCTGGAAATTTTATTGAAAGCTGTGCATTGAATGTAGTCCAACCTTCTTAAACATATAATAATATATCCTTTAATAGGAGGTAGGAGTAATTCGGTGAATAGTGAAGATGAAAAAACAAAGGTGAGGAACGATGCCTGGAACCGGACCTTTTACGGGAGTCCGACAATAGGGGGGTTCATAGTCTTTGGGAGCATTGCTGGAGTTATTATTTATCAGTGGCTGTTTGGATGAACAAAAAAGGAATCGGAATAAAACCCGGTTCCTTTTTTGTTTTTCACGCTGTTGCCGAAACGCTGTTCTCTTCTGCTTCAGCATGACCGCTTTCACGCTCAAGCGGAGCTTTTTTATGGTATCTTCCAAGAATTGCCGTCATGACGAAGATGGCAATGGCTGAGTAGACAATTTGCAGGGGACCGAAAACAAGCAGCGCTGATCCGACGATCATCAGGTCGGTGATAAGCATCGTTCTGCCTGGGTTAAATCCAAATTTCTTCTCGAGAAAAATACAGAGAATGTTCATGCCGCCAAGTGACGACCCGTTTCTGAATAAGAAGATCAGACCGATTCCGATGGAGATTCCTCCAAGTATGGCTGCGATGGCAGGGTGAGGAAAATGGACAATGAATGATTGCTGCAGAAATTCTGAGGTGATGGACAAGATGCTGACGCTGATAAACGTCCTTAGGGTAAAGGCTATGCCCAGCTGTGTGACGGCAAGTGCATAAAAAGGCAAGTTAATGACAAAAAACAGAGTTCCAAATGAGTAAGCTGTAAGGTGCTGTGCTATGATTCCCATCCCTGCAGTTCCGCCGATGACAAGCTCTGAGGATGAAAGCAGGTGAACGCCGAGCGACACGGCAAAACAGCCGGTGATGATGCTGATCCAGCGAATAACAATGTGCATGCTTTCCGTACGACTCCTTCTATAGATGATAAAATTCATTATACATGAAGATATCCGAAAACCATTTGTTATTGAAAAATGGAAATGTTATGAAAATTGATTGGTTAACTGCACGCACACGGGCCTGATAAATAGTCAAAAATCATGTTTGATTGGTTAATGCAATGGGTATTGGTTATAGGTTATGTGGGACGGGCACAAACAAACGACGACCTTCAGAAGGGCTGGTGAACAGAAGTGACAGACACGCTTTTAGGTTTGAGCAAGCCGATAAAGAAATTTTCAAATTTTGATGAAGCTTCTGAAAGCATTCTTCAAATGATGAGCAAGTTCATTGAAATTAACACCTTATTTATTGCAAAAAATGATCAGCAGCATAATGAAATTGTGAAGGTTTTGAATCAGGATTCAGTACTCCTCGAGGAGGGCTCTGAGCTTCCATTCAGGGAAACATTCTGCAAGCTGAGCGTCGATCAGGGGAGAGAGGTTCTGATTATTCCCGATTTGGCAGGCAGCAGCTTGACGAAAGATCTGGATGTGACGAAAGATTTAGGCGGAGGATGTTTTATCGGTATTCCGATTTACTATGAAAACGGAGAGAATTACGGAACAATATGCGGACTCGATACAAGGTCTTTTCCTTTTACAGATAAGCATGTTGAGCTCTTTGAAACGATGGCAACCCTGCTTTCGTATGTACTTGAGCTTGACCGGGCGAACAAAGAGATCATTCACTTGTCAGCTCCGATTGTCCCGATCACCAAAGGGGTGGCTATTCTTCCGATCATTGGTGATATCAGCGAATACCGTGCAGAAAAGATTATACATACGGCACTTACCTCAAGTGCAGATTTGTCATTAAGCTACCTGATCATCGACTTATCAGGGATTCTTCAAATAAATGACGATGTGAGCTTTCATTTGCTTAACCTTGTCAGAATGCTTGAGCTGATCGGGGTGACACCTGCCCTGACAGGGATTCGGCCGGATCTTGCGATGAAGGCTGTTCAGCTGAATCTTGATTTGGATAATGTCCTGATTGGAGGAGATGTCGAGGGGGTTTTAAGTCATATCGGCTTTTCTCTGAACCGCAAATAAGTGTAACTTTAAAAGCATGAAGCCGCGGCTTCATGCTTTTGCTGGTTTTATATAATCCGGAAAATCGGTTGTAATGCCGTCCAGATCAAGCTGAAGAAACGCATTTGCAGATCTTCTGTCACGTATGGTGTAGGGAATGATTTTCATGTCATGTGCGTGAATACGGGAAATCAGCTTCTTTGTCACCAGACGTTTGTTTGGATTTACATAGTTAGCATATTTTTTGAACGCTTCCAGCTGAGCATTTGATATGCCCTTTGGTGTGAATTTTACAAGTACGCCAATTGGAACAGTTGGCGCGATATCATGGAACAGTTTCATTGAATTTGTATCAAACGACTGAACGATGATTTTGGGTTCCCGGTTTTCAATGAGCCCCCTGCTTGCAAGGGCGTCATAGACTTTCTGCTCAATTCCTGGATAAAGGGCAGGGCTTTTGAGTTCAATCAGCAATCCGCATTTTTGAGGATACCGGTCGAGAACTTCATCAAACGTTGGGATGCGCTCTCCTGCAAAAACGGGATCAAACCAGCTCCCTGCATCCAGAGCCTGAAGTTCCTGGCTGGTCAAGTCGCGTACATTGCCTTTGCCGTTTGTTGTCCGCTCGACAGAATCGTCGTGAATCACCATCAGTCTTCCGTCTTTGCTCAGCTGGAGATCAATTTCGATAAAGTCGGCTTTCATGTCCATCGCCTTGTCAAAGGATGCCAGGGTGTTCTCGGGTGCATATCCCGAAGCTCCCCTGTGGGCAATTGTCAGCATTGATTTTGCTTGCCCGCGGTGTGAAGTCTTTTTTATGAAATAAATAACTGCCAGTAAAATGACTGCAGCAGCAATCACAATTGTTTCCATAAATCTGTCCCTCCCGTTCAAGCTTGTCTTTTTATAGTACCCCAGTTTAGGAATGTTTGCCAGCTGGACGGTAAGAGTTATCATGGAACTGTGATATACTGCAAGTAAAAAATACAGGGGAGTTAGTATGGAAAAAATTCTGGTCGTGGAAGATGAAGTGAAAATTGCGCGTGTTCTGAAGCTTGAGCTGGAATTTGAAGGGTACAGCGTCCATTCTGTACATGACGGCCTTGAAGCGCTCGAGGAAATCCGTTCTTCTTCATGGGACTGCATCCTTCTTGATGTCATGCTGCCCGGGGTTACTGGTTTAGAAGTGCTGAGACGGCTCAGGGCACAGGATGGACAAACACCGGTAATTCTTTTGACAGCCCGTGATACCCTGCCGGATAAAGTGAGCGGACTTGATCAGGGAGCAAATGATTATATAACAAAGCCTTTTCAGATTGAAGAACTCCTTGCAAGGATCAGAGTGTGCCTTCGTGCAGCGAAGCCTGCAAATGTTCTGAAGGAAGCAGACATTCTAAAGGCGGGAAATCTTATGGTGAACATAAAAACGAGGGACGTAACACGAGGTGATGACTCAATTGAATTAACGCCGCGTGAATTCGATCTTCTTGTGTACTTGCTTTCACATAAAAATCAGGTTTTAAACAGGGAGCAGATTCTAAACGCAGTGTGGGGATTTGATTACTACGGCGACACAAATGTTGTTGATGTGTACATACGTTATCTGAGGAAGAAAATCGACAGCAGCTATCATCAGCCTCTCATCCACACTTCAAGAGGAGTCGGGTATTCCATCAAGGAGCCTGCAGAATGAAAATCAGCCATAAAATCCAGCTTTTTTCAACGGTATGGATGCTGATTATTGTCCTTGGCATTCATGCGGCCATCTATTTTCTTTTTTTAACAATCACTCTTGATCGCGAGGTTGAACGAACCGAGAATCAGGCTCATGCCGTTGCAGCAGCTTTGAAGGAAGAAGACGGCAGAACGATGAACACAACGAATCTTTTAAGAGCGTATTTACCGGCAGATGGAATGATCCGAATCATTGATGAGTCGTCCAGGCAGTTTGCCACTGTTTCTAAAAAAGGAGAATACCGTTCAGATTTTGATCCGGATTACTCAGCTTCTGAAATAAGCGGCACTGTCAAATCCGGTGGTGATACCTTCTCCAGGGCGGCCATTCCTCTCATCTGGACGGACGGAGAAGTTGTCCAGCTTGAGGTGACAGAAAACCTCTCGCATGTTGATGAAGATATGGACCGGCTGAAGGTCGTCCTTGCTCTGGCTTCGCTTTTTATGCTGCTGCCGATCTTTGCAGCTGGCAGCACATTAAGCAGAATCATCCTGAAACCCATCCACACGCTAATACAAACGATGGAAGAAATTCAAAAGAAAGAAACGTTTAAAAAAATAGAGACAAACAGCGGTTCAAAAAAAGATGAACTTCATCAAATGACCGAAACGTTCAATAAAATGATCGGGCTGATTCAGACGAATTTTGAAAAACAGCAGCAGTTTGTGTCTGATGCAAGTCATGAACTGAAGACTCCCCTGACTGTCATTGAAAGCTACGCTAACCTGCTGAAACGATGGGGCTCTAAAAAGCCCGAAGTGCTTGAAGAAGCAGTAGAAGCCATTTATTCCGAAGCGGTAAGAATGAAAGAGATGACAGCGCAGCTCCTCCTGCTTGCAGAAAATGATGCACACATGCAGGCTGAAACGAAAAGGACAGATGCAGCAGCTCTATGCCGACAAACAGGGAAAAGCCTGGAACAGGTGTATCAAAGAAGGGTGGTCTATCACTTTTTCAAGCCGGAAGTAATGGTGTTTGCAGATGAATTAAAGCTGAAACAGCTGCTGTTTATCTTATTTGATAATGCCTTTAAATACAGTGAAGAAGAAATTGAATGCACAATAGATCAAAAGGGGCACATGATTCATTTATGCATCAGTGACCGCGGGATCGGCATCCCCAAAGAAGATCTCCCTTTTGTTTTTGACCGGTTTTTCAGAGTGGATAAAGCACGTACAAGAGGAACTGGAGGAACTGGGCTTGGCCTGTCGATTGCCCGGAAAATTGTCACTGCACATGACGGCGAGATCCGCATTGACAGTTCAGAAGGACAGGGGACAGAAGTTCATGTGTATTTGCCTGCTTTCTCATGAAGTTTTAATGTTTGCGGGTTATGCTGAACGTATATTCACATAAGGGGGGAGCTCATGCCAAACAAGTGGACGGTGCTGATAATTTTGGTTCTTTTAGCAGGTGCAGCATCACTGGCTGTTTTTGTTTTTTTCAAGGATGAGCCTCTCACTGAAGCAGAGGCAAGAGCCCTTGTTAACAGCCAGTACTCTGGAACAATCACTTCACTCGAAGAGTCACGAGCAGACGGAGAGCATCTTTTCATTGCCGAACTTGAGGAAAAGGGAGCCTTGTACTCGCTGTCCGTAGATGCTGAGGCCGGAAAAATTATGGAACTGAAAAAAATGAAAGATCTTGATGAGAAAAGAAGCGTTTCAGTTACAAAGACAGAAGCGAAAAAAATCGCTGAGGAGCACTATCAAGGAAAGATAGAATCATTGTCCTACGTTGAATCGGAACAGGCATACAGCATCCGGCTTGTAACCGGCA